>JBKICP010000465.1:301-2634 GCA_046567085.1 Acidobacteriota bacterium | reverse complement strand
CGCCCATCGATATCGCGACCGCAGAATTCGGCCTTGCGGGACCTATCCTTGGAACGATCCACGCGAGCAAGGGGCGCGAGGCCGACAGCGTCCTTCTCCTCATACCGGACACGGAAGAGTTCAAGAGCTCCGAAGAAGAGGAAGAGGAGACCCGGGTGCTGTTTGTCGGCTCTACCCGTGCCCGGGCTTCGCTTCGCGTCGGCAACGCCAGCAAATGGACCGGATCGTCGATTGAGTCAGGGCGATGTTACCGGACCCTGTCAAAGAAGGTGAAGCCGGCTGCGATGGTCGAGTTCGGCCGACCGGAAGACCTCGGTATCGAAGGCCTTGTCGGGAATGCGCATCAGGGAGCGTCCGACGCCGCGATGGCTCAGCGCTGGCTCACAAAGCGCGCAGGCGTCATCTCGCAATTCGATCTCGTCCGGGATGCGGCGCAGGACTGGAATTTCCGGCTGGTGATAACTGGCGACAATCTCTCGGTCGGCCTCACGTCTCCCCGCCTCCGGCAGGACCTCTGGGATGTTGCTAACCTACTTGGGAAGGGAATTCAGCCACCCAACCGGGTGCCCTACCTGCGCGCGCTGGGTAGCCGAAGTCTGGTGTTTGCGCCTGACGATCCGATAGTGGAGCGGCTTCACGCACCGTGGCGGGATTCCGGGTTCGTCGTTGCGCCGAGACTGGCTTCGTTCACCCGTGTCGGGTTCTGGAGAAGAGGCTGATGGCAATCGATCGCTCCAGCGACCGCGAGCAACTTGTGGTCCGGATGGCCGAGGATCTGCTCGGCCCCCGGTCAATCGAGGAGGTGCTCGGGGACCGGCCGACCGACACATATCTGACCGGCATCCTGTGGCCGCAGCGGACTGCGATGCTGGGCGAGGACGATGACAGTCTGGCGGCTGGTGCCGGTGGGGCGGCCGATCAGGACGAATCCGAGGCGGCGGCGGTGCCGGCTACATCCGTCCAGAAACCCTCGGTCGCCGGTGTCAGCTTCTGCGTCGCGCACACGGATGCGCCGACAGTTGATGTAACCTGCTCGTTTGGTCGGTATCGTATGGAGGAGAATGGAGGCGAAGAACCAAGCCCGACACCGACGGACGGGGCGATCACCAACAGGCCATCGGGTTCCGCAGATGCAGCGGCTTCCGCACCGTCGCCCCCAGCTGGACTGCGTCGTCAGCGGCGCTGGAAGCGGTCGCCTGTCGAGATCGCCATCCCGCACCTCGCTCTGGTGCCGGGCAGCAGGTTCGAGGAGCTTGGACCTCACAACGCCGCCGCCGAGGGGGTAAAGCTGCACATCCGCTGTATCGACGGGGGCGATCGCTGGCTGGTGACGATATCCCTTGTGAATGCGGTTGTGGCCGAAGAAGATCGGGAGGGTATGGAAGCGGCCGCGCTTTTCCAGACCTCAATGACCGTGGGGCCGGGCGACGGAACTTTGCTCGTGCCCCGCCCGGCGCGGCGCGGCATGGTCGATCCAGCTGAGCATGCAGATGAAAGCGCGGCGTCCCTGCTGTTCCGGAACGCTCACACTTTTGCGACGGGGCACACCTGTTCCGCTGAGTGGCAGCGATCGACTGCAGCGGATTCGCCGATCGCTGACTGGGTACGGATGTCCTGGCTTCCCTCAGTGGTCGTGCCGGGGGTCAGTTCTTCCGGGCATCGTCTGTTCGACCGGCTTCGCCCCAAGGGAGACAATGCGGATCCTTTGAGTGCAAGATCGCTCGCGGAAGCAAGCGGCGAGGATTTACTTGATGCCCTCAATGCGCTTTGCGACTGTTATGGCGACTGGATCGCTCTCCAGCGGGCTGTGGAACTGTCCGGACTGGATCCGGACCAGCTCGCAACTGCGACCGCCAATCTTGAGGCCTGTGATGCAGTACTGCAACGGATGCGATCAGCCGCTGCGGAAATCTGCGGCGATGACGATCTCAGGCATGCCTTTCAGCTCGCAAATCATGTCATGTATGTGCAGCACAGCTGGGATCGGGAGAAGGCGCGCTCGGGAGAATTGCGGTGGCGGCCGTTCCAACTTGCATTTCTCCTGCTCAGTGCCCCCTCTGCGGTAGTACCGGATCATGCCGACCGTGGCGTGATGGATCTGCTCTGGTTCCCTACCGGCGGGGGGAAGACCGAGGCGTATCTCGCGCTGATCGCGTTCGTTGCGATGTACAGACGCCTGCGCACGCCTGCGGGGGGCGATGGCGTCTCCGCGCTGATGCGCTACACGCTCCGCTTGCTCACCACCCAGCAGTTCGCAAGGTCGGCAGCAATGATCCTCGCGTGCGAAGCGGTTCGGTCAGGCAGGCTTGAGGCACCCCATTCACGCCGTCTGC
>JBKICP010000465.1:0-291 GCA_046567085.1 Acidobacteriota bacterium | reverse complement strand
TCGCCCAATTCCCGAGCGGCGGCATGGGCCTCCCTGCAGGGATCGCGAGAGGTTTCCTCGCCAAAACAACTCGCCAAATGCCCCTGTTGCCGCAATCCGATCAGATGGTCACAGGCCAGTGTGGCATCAAAGGTGATAGCCAGCTGCACCGACGACGGATGTGTATTGAAGGGAGAGTTACCGGTCTGGACGGTGGATCAGGACGTCTACCACGAACGGCCCACGCTGGTGATCGGCACCGTAGACAAGTTTGCCCAGATCGTGCGTCAGCCAATGACAAATAGTCTTTTC
>JBKICP010000464.1:2725-3196 GCA_046567085.1 Acidobacteriota bacterium | reverse complement strand
CACGCTGCTGGACATCGACCATGGGACTTATCCGTTTGTGACGTCGTCGTCGGCCAGCGCGGGCGGGGCTTCGATTGGGACGGGAGTGGGGCCAACGCGAATCGGCACAGTGATTGGGGTGACGAAGGCCTACGTGACGCGGGTGGGCGAAGGACCATTCCCCACAGAGATTCACGACGGCTCGGCCGACGAACTGCGTGCGAGGGGCATGGAGTACGGGGCGGTGACGGGGCGTCCGCGGCGTTGCGGATGGCTGGACCTGCCGCTGCTGCGCTACTCGAATGAGATCAACGGGACGGAATGGCTGGTGGTGACGAAGCTGGATGTGCTGGATACGCTCGATGAGATTCCGGTATGCACGGGATACGAGGTGGACGGTAAGGCTTTCGACACGCTGCCGGCGGATATTCGGGGGATTGAGTCGATTCGACCGGTGTACACGCGCCTGAAGGGGTGGAAGACGACGACGGA
>JBKICP010000464.1:0-2715 GCA_046567085.1 Acidobacteriota bacterium | reverse complement strand
ATCCGGCGGTTTGAGGATCTGCCCGGGCTGGCGCAGGAGTATCTGCGATTCATGGAGCGTGAATCCGGGGCGAAGATTGGGGTCATTTCCACGGGCCCGGGGCGCGATCAAACCTTCGAGATGCCTGAATTCAGTGGGGCCATGGAACAAATTTCGGGCCGGTAATCGCCGGAGCCCTGGGAGTCTGGATCAGAAATTTATGATTAGTTTTACAGTTCGCATGAAGTTTCGCGCCGAAGACCGGATGCGAGTCGCCGACCTGCTGCAATCGCTGGCCGAGGCATCGCGGAAAGAGCCCGGGTGCGTGAACTACGTTCCTCACCTGGTGGAAGGGGAGCCGGACACGGTGGTGATCTACGAGCAATATCAGGACGAGGCATCGCTGGACGCCCATCGGGGGTCGCAGCACTTCAAGGATTCCGCAGTCGGCGGGTTGTATCAGCTGATGCTGGAGCGGCAGGTTGAGAATCTAACGGCGATTGCGTAGCGGTAACGGGCAATCGTCCGCGGTTTTGAGGCGTCTGACAGGTAACGGGTGGCCGAGGCGGGGTTTTGCCTCGGCGGCATCCGGAACGGAAACATGACCATTCAGCGGCACGCCTGGCCATCTCGCAGCTTTCCTTTTGACGCGCCGGTTCGGAGCGGGCTACTATCCGGTACGACGATGCGGCGACCTTCCGTTTTCGCCTTGCGCCGGTTCCGGGCGGCGCATGCGCTCGCAGTTCTCCTGGTGGTGGCGGCATGTCACTCGGCATGGGCCTTTCCGCGCCACGAAAATAAGGCGGTTCGGAAGGAGATTGCGGCCCTGGAGCAGCAGTGGCGCGAGGCGGTGCTCTCCAACAACTACAAGGAGATGAACCAGCTGCTGGCCGACGACTATGTCGGGATCACGTCGAATGGGGCGGTGGAGAACAAAGCGCAGACGCTGGCGCAAAGCCGGGCGGGCACGGTGCGAATCACCGAGCTGAACCTGAGCGATATCCGAATCCGGATTTACGGGAATACGGCGGTGGTGACCTCGAAGGCGAACCTGGCAGGGACGAACGGCGCAAGCGACATCGGCGGGCAATACCGGTATACACGGGTGTACAGGCGGCGCCTGGGGTCGTGGAAGATCGTGAGTTTTGAGGCGAGCCGGATGCACGATCCTGACGTGCGCGCGCGGAAGCGCTGAAGTTTCATTGGGCGACAACCAAAAGTGCAATGGAGGGGCGCGGCTCCGCGTGGCGAGCGCGTCCTGAAGCGGCGGGTCTACTATGGAAGGCCGGAGGGGGATCGTGCGCAGACTGGCGTGCATCCCAAGAGGAAGTGGGCCGCAATTTCAACTGGATCTGGTTTCTGGGCGCTGCGGTGTGGTTCTTCGATGCCGCGCTGGGCATGCGCCACGGCGAACTGGCGCGAGGCCTGGCCGATGCCGTCATCGCGGTCATTTTTCTGATTCTGGGGTTGTTTTTCCGCCGGTTTTACAAGCGCCAGGAAGAGCGGAAGATCCAGCGCTGAGATGGAACTCCGCGGGAGCAGCCGCAGATGCGGCCGCTCCCGGGAGCGGTTAGCGCGATTCCTTTTCGGCGAGCGCGATGCTCTCCTCGAAGATGTCGAGGGCGATTTCCGCTTCGTGTTCGTTGAGGACAAGGGGCGGAGCCAGGCGGATGGAGTTTTCGCCGCAGCCAAGGATGAGCAGACCGCGCTCGAAGGCCAGTTCGACGATGCGGTCGCGCAGGGCTGGAGCGGTTTCGCGGGTTTTCTGATCCTTCACAATCTCGATACCGATCATCAGGCCGCGTCCGCGGACATTGCCGACGATGCGGTGCTTTGCGGGCCAGCCGCTCAGGCGCCTGAGCATGGCTTCGCCGCGGGTGGCGGCGTTGGCCATGGCTTCGCGCTCGATGATGTTCAGAGTGGCGTGGGCGGCGGCGATGGCGACGGGGTTGCCACCGAAGGTGGAGGCGTGGGAGCCGGGCTTCCAGTCCATGATTTCGGCGCGGGTCATGCAGACGCCGAGGGGCATGCCGGAGGCGATTCCCTTGGCGATGCAGACAATGTCGGGCTGGACGCCGGTATGCTCGATGGCCCACCACTTGCCAGTGCGGCCGGCGCCGGACTGGACTTCATCGGCGACGAGCAAAATTCCGTGGCGGTCGCAGATGCGGCGGAGCTCCTGCATGAATACGGTGGGCGCGACGACATAGCCGCCTTCTCCCTGGATGGGTTCGATGAAGATGGCCGCAACTTCTTCGGGGGGAAGGATGGTTTTGAAGAGGCGATCCTCGATGTAGCGGGCGCAGCTGAGGGCGTACTCCTCCTGAGCTTTTTCATCGCCGGCGCAGAAGCGGTAGGCGTAGGGGAAAGGGACGTGGGTCACGCCGGGAACGAGCGGGGCAAAGCGGCGTTTCTGCTGCGGTTTGGAGGCGGTGAGGGAGAGCGCGCCCATGGTGCGTCCGTGGAAGGCGCCGAGGAAGGCGATGATATGCTGGCGGCCGGTGTGGTAGCGGGCGATCTTCATGGCGCATTCGATGGCTTCGGCACCGGAGTTGCCGTAGTAGAAGCGATGGGGCCCGGGCATGGGGGCGATTCCGGAAAGGCGCTCGGAGAGAGTGACGAGGGCCTCGTAGTAGAAGTCGGTGCCGGACATGTGGATGAGCTCGCCGGCCTGCTGCTGGATGGCGGCGACGACTTCAGGGTGGCAGTGTCCGGTGGAGACGACGGCGATGCCGG
>JBKICP010000463.1:0-3208 GCA_046567085.1 Acidobacteriota bacterium | reverse complement strand
TCGCGTGGAGAGGAGGAAAGGGGAATGGCTTGAAACGGCGGCCGGTCGCCGGTCGCCGGTAGCCTGAGCCGGTAACCCGAGCCTGAGCATGAGTTGGTAGCCCGAGCCTGCGCGTTGCTGCCAGGGCGGGATTCCCAGATCCGGATGGGTGTTGGTGCTGACCCGGGGGGCGGTGGGGTGGGACTGGGGTGTTTGCGGGGGGCCTCGGACGCCGAAACCCGGATGCTGCTTTATTGGCCGTCGCGCATTTTTTCCTTGACGGTCTTGGCTAGCTTTTCGATTTCGTTGGCAGTGTTGACGACGTCCAGGGAAAGCTCATCCTTGCTGCTCTTGTCGACGGCGTCCTTGAGCTGCTTGACCAGGTCCATGAGCTGGTTGGTATCGGCGACGATGTCTTTCTGGCGCTGGATGTTGCGGTCTTTGGACATCTCACGCAGCATGCGGACGCGTTCCGGGTCGCGCGGAGCGGCGTTGTCCAGGCCCGGAGCGTCGGTCCCGGTGTCAATCGAGGACGGGTGGAGAGGGGTGACGGGCGTGGGCTGCTGGGCATGCGCGGCCAGGGTGGTGAGGGCAAACGCGAGGACGAGCGGAAGAAGCCGGATGCTCCGGATCGAGGTGGCGATGCGGGTCATGGTGTCTCCTCGGTGCGGCGCGAGCAGCAGCGCCGCGGCTTGCGAGTGCCTGCATTATAAGCCCGGTGGCTGGAGGTGGAATGAACCGGCGATGACGGTATGCTGAGGGAGCCATGTGGACCGGGATGCTGATCTCAGGGCGGACTTTCTTCGATACGTTGTGGGAGAAGTACGATCTGGATCTCGCGGATTTTCTGCACGAGAAGCTGGAGCGGCTGATCGGGGTCGCGCTGTTGTGCTGGCTGCTGATGTGGGTGCTGCGGCTGGTGAGCCGCCAGATTTTGCGGGTAGCGGAGCGGCAGTCGAGCGCGGCGGGACATTACGCGCAGGTGCGAACGCTGACGTCGGTGATCCGGGCAACGGGGATCGGCGTGATCGTGACGCTGGCGACGCTGCAGATCCTGTCGATCTTTGGGTTCAACCTGGGGCCGTTGCTGACGAGCGCGGGAGTGGCGGGGGTGGCGATCGGGCTGGCGGCGCAGAACATCGTGAAGGATTGCTTCAACGGGTTTCTGATCCTGATCGAGGACCAGTACAACGTGGGGGATGTGGTGTCGATTGCGGGCGTGAACGGCACGGTGGAGGCGATGACGCTGCGGCGCACGCAGGTGCGCGGTGCAGACGGGACGCTGTACATCATTCCCAATTCGCAGATCACGACGGTAGCGAACCTGGTGCGGGACTACTCGCTGGCGACGATCAACGTGTCGGTGGATTTTTCGGCGAATCCCGATGCAGTGATGCAGGTTCTGAAAGACGCGGCCATGTCGGTGCGGGAGGATCCGCGGTACAGCGACGTCTACCTGGCCGATCCTGTGCTGCTGGGGGTGGACTCGATCAAGGGGTCGCAGGTGATCTATCCGGTGCAGCTGAAGACAAAGGCGAACCAGCAGTGGCAGGCGATGCGGGAGACGCAGCGGCGGATCCGGCTGTCGCTGGAGGAGCACGGGATGCTGCCGGGGGATCCGATGCGGGTGTATGCGAAGGCGCCGGGCCCGCCGGACAGCGTTCAGAGTGCAGGGCTCAGCGTTCAGGAAAGCAGGGGTGTTCCCGGGGCGGCAGTTCACGAGCCGGAGACGCCGGCGAAGCCCGATCCGACAGCGGCGAAGGCCCCGGAGGGGAATCCATTCACGGGGGAATGAGAAGGACGATCCGCCGTCAGCGCTTAGCGTTCAGAATCTGGCGCGCTCGCCGTTCGACGTCTTTGCCGGTGCGAGGATCAGCGGGTTGAGGCGCGAGGTCGCGGCCACTCGGATCCAGGCCAGGATCGGAGGATGGCCCGGCAAGGACTGCTGAAAGGCGTGCCACATTGCGGCGCGGCGGCGACGGCTGGGTGAGAAGAGGACGAGAGCAAGCAATACCTCCGCCAGGCAAAAAGGAGGCGAAGGGGGAGGGCTGCTATGACCTTCGCCCAATTTGTGCCGTACACAGGATGTATCGGCCCGGCCAGGCAAGCCGTTAGCGGGTGGGTGCGGGAACCTCGTCGAAGGTGAGGTTCTGGGCTGGACTGCCGGTAGCGTCGCGCCACTTTTCAAAGAGCCGGCCGTAGCTGAGAGTGAGGAATTCTTTGGGATCGATGCCAAGCTTGCGGCCGGTGTCGTCGATCCAGGCAGGGGGGCCTTCGAGTTCGGCATAGATGCCGATGGGGGTTTCGTCGAGGACGCAGTGGCCCGTCGCATCGGCGAACTCGGTGCGCCATTTTTCGTAAGCAAAGGCGGGCTGGAAGCCGAGCTGGGTGAAGATGGCGCCGATGGCTTCGCCATTGTCAACGCGGGTCTCGGTTTCTTCGCGGTGCTTGTGGGGCGCGTCGGGGTCATGATCGCGGGGAAGGCATTTGAAGGTGACGACCCAGCGGTCGCCGTACTGGCGAAGACGCAGGATGGCGGTTTGGGAGCGGAGGCGGCGGTCGGGCGTGTCGTAGAGGATATTGCGCTCGAAGGTGCGGGGCGTTTCGAGGTGGAAGCCCGCGTCGCGGAGGCGGCGGGTGAGGGCCTCGGAGTCAGGGACGCTGAATTTGACTTCGACTTCGGTGGGCATGGTTTCAGAGTATAGGGAACAGGGAGGAGGGAGTAGGGAGCAGGGAGCAGGTGGTGTTCGCGATAATGGTTTCGATGGGAAAGGGTACGGGACGGGTGGAGACGCTGCGGCTGAAGGTCGATGTCGGGAATCCGGGGAGCGAAGCATCGCGACAGGCGCTTGCCCGGGCGGCGGAGATACTGCGAGGCGGCGGAACGGTCGCGTTTCCGACGGAGACGGTCTATGGGCTGGGTGCGAATGCACTCGATGCCGAGGCCGTGAAGAAGATTTTCGTGGCGAAGGAGCGGCCAAGTTGGGATCCGCTGATCGTGCACGCAGGGGATCGGGCGATGCTGGCGCGGGTGGCGGCCGAGGTGAGCGCGGAGGCCGAGCGGCTGGTGGAGGCGTTCTGGCCGGGACCGCTGACGCTGCTGTTGCCGCGGAGCGCCGAGGTTCCTGCGCTGGTGACGGCGGGACTGGAGCGCGTGGGGGTGCGGATGCCAGCGCATCCGGTGACGCAGGCGCTGCTGCAGGCGGCGAGAATTCCGGTGGCGGCGCCG
>JBKICP010000462.1:0-8695 GCA_046567085.1 Acidobacteriota bacterium | reverse complement strand
CTGCCAACGCTCGGGACTTCTCCAGCCTACACGTAACGCCTAGCCCCATGTTCCTTACCTGATTGTCCAGACCATCGGTCTGGTACCCCACTGCCGGGGGATATTTACCCGTTCAGGGGACGAAGTTCCCGCCAAAGCCGTGCGAGGGTTTCGACGCCAAGCTCCTCGGCTCGGGCACTGGCTTTGACGCAGCATCGTTCCATCGCCAGGGTCACGTGCTGGGCCTCGAATCCGGCGTTGCGCAGATTCCGGGCCAGCATCTTGCGCTTCTGTGCGAAGCAGCCCCGGATGAAGCGCAGGAAACCTTCCGGCTCAATGCCCAGTTCGCCGAGGCGCGGAGCCATGGTCAGCCGCAGTACGGTGGAGTACACCTGCGGAGGCGGAGAAAAGGCGCCGGGAGGGAGGGTCATCAGCTTTTCGACCCGAGCGTACATCTGCGCCGTGACGGTCAGCACCCCGTAGTCGCGGGTTCCGGGAGAGGCCGCAATCCGATCGGCGACCTCGCGCTGCACCATCACCACCGCGCGCTCGATCTCCGCCGCGTAGAGGAAGAGCCGCAGCAGGATATCGGAAGTGATGTAGTAGGGCAGATTGCCGACGACCAGCAGCTTTTCCCCTTCGCCGGCACGGAGGGCGGAGAAGTCCGTCTCCAGCACGTCCTGTTCGACGACCTCAACGGATGTGCGCCCGGCAAATTGTTCCCGCAAGCGCGGCGCGAGTTCGCGGTCCAGCTCGATGGCGACCAGGCGCTGCGCTCGTCCGGCCAGCAGTGCGGTGATGGCTCCGCGGCCGGGGCCGATTTCGACGACCGTGCGAGCCGCAGGGTTGCCCACCGCATCGGCAATGGCGGCCTGGGCGGTTGGACTGACGAGAAAGTTCTGCCCGAGTTTGGGCCGTTGCGTTCGTTGTTGCATCTTTATTGATTGTGCCTTGCACCCTTCTCTTCCGGCTTCCTGCTTCCCGCTGATTTAGACTCACCTTTGGTTCCCACACACCTACCGTCCACCAGGAGCCTCCTGCATGCAAATCGTTTACGCCGCCTCCGAATGCGCGCCCTGGGCCAGAACCGGGGGCCTCGGTGAAGTCCTTCGCGCCCTGCCGCGCCAGATGGCCGCTCTGGGCCACAAGGTTTCCGTTTTTATTCCCTACTACCGCCAGGTTCGCGAATACTGCAGCGCCCAGTCTGTGGAGAAGAATTACGCCGTCCGCAGTATTACTATCCCTTTTCTTGGATACAGCCGCTTCGCCTCGATCCTCGACGGCGGCACGCACGACGGCGTGCAGATGTACTTCGTCGACTGTCCTGAGCTATTCGATCGTGAATTTCTCTACGGAACGCCGGCCGGCGAATACCAGGACAACTGGGAGCGCTACGCGCTCTTCTGCCGCGCCGTCATTGAGGGAACCAAGGTTCTGGGAGCGCCGGACGTCTACCACGTACATGACTGGCACACGGCGCTTCTGCCGGTGTACCTGCGCACGCTCTACTATTTCGATCCCATCCTCCGCAATCGGGGCACGGTTCTGACCGTTCACAACGCGGGCTACCAGGGCCGCTGGCCGGCGGCCATGGTGGAGCGCCTGCTCTTCCCGTGGGACATCTTCACGATGGATCGCGCCGAGCATTACGGGCAATTCAACTATCTCAAAGCGGGTTTGGTCTATGCGGATCGGCTGACGACGGTCAGTCCTCGGTATGCGGAGGAAATTCAGACCGCCGAATACGGACAGTCTCTCGATGGCGTGTTCCGCTATCGGGCGCACGAGTTGCGCGGCATTCTCAACGGACTGGATTACAACGACTGGAACCCCGCGCACGATGGCAATATTGCGGCGCACTACAATCCGGAGAACATCGCCGCCCGAGCCGATTGCCGCCGCGATCTTCTGCACGCCTTTGGCGCGAATCCTCACGACGATTCGACCGCAGTGCTGGGGGTTGTGACGCGGCTGACGACGCAGAAGGGAATGGACGTGCTGGCGCAGATTGCCGAGCCGCTTGCGCGCGAGAACGTGGTGCTGGTGGCTCTGGGCACCGGCGAGGAGTACTACGAGAATCTCATGCGCTCACTCGCCGCGAAATATCCTGGCAAATTCTGCGTGCGCATCGGCTACGACGTTATGCTGGCGCACAAAGTTGAAGCCGGCTCCGACATGTTCCTGATGCCGTCGCGGTACGAACCCTGCGGACTGGGCCAGCTCTGCGCGCTCAAGTATGGGGCAGTGCCGGTGGTTCGAGCAACGGGCGGTCTGGACTCGACGATTGAAGAGTGGAACGAGGAGACGCGGACCGGAACCGGATTCAAGTTCCACGGTCTCGATCCGGAAGAATTTCTGGGGGCAATCCAGTGCGCGCTGGGAGTCTTCCGCAACGACAAGGACGGGTGGCACACGCTCATGCACAACGGGATGACGCAGGATCACTCCTGGGTCCAGCCGGCGCAGGAATATCTTCAGGTCTACGAACAGGTGGTCACGAGCCGGAATTAACGGATTGTCCTCCCTGTCATGACCGGTGTGGGCACAAAGCTGTTCTCCGGTTATGGGAACGAGTACGGCCCGGTGCTATAGTCCCGAGGACATGCACGCAACTATTGTCCCGTCTCCGGTACTCCTGCTGGTTGTCCTGCCTCGCCCGGTTCTAGCGTCGGATATAGCAGGCGGAGCGATCCTCGCGATTGGCTTTGTGGCCCTGTTCCTGTGTGGTGAGTGGGGCCGTGCGCGCGGCTACGACAAGCTGATCCTCTTTGGTCCGATCTTCTACGCCGCGCCCATCGCCGCCTTCGGGGCAGAGCACCTGACCCTCACCCGAGAGATCTCTTCTATCGTGCCGGCATGGATACCCTGGCACATGTTCTGGGCGTATTTTGTCGGCATCTGCCTGATTGCCGCCGCGCTGAGTCTGGTCACCGGCATCCAGACACGGCTGGCGGCGAGTCTGCTCGCCCTGATGTTTTTCCTCTTTGTCGCGCTGATGGATGCGCCCGGCTGGTTTCACCAGCCCACGAACCGATTCGCCACGGCGCTTTTGCTCCGCGAACTCGCGTTCGCCGCGGGCCCGCTCGCTTTCGCCGCCACTCTGCGATCGTGGAACCAGCGGGCTACGCGGATTCTGGCGGTCACCTCCCGCTGCATTCTTGCGGTCGCGATTCTGTACTACGCCGTCGAGCAGTTCCTCCACCCGGATCATGTTCCCGGCATTCCGCTGGAACTCGTCACGCCCACGTGGATATGGGGGCACCTTTTCTGGACCTGGCTGACGGCAGCGGTTTATGGCGTTGCGGGGACGCTGCTGCTCATCGGATGGAGGCCGCGCGCGGCTGCGGCGTGTCTGGGCCTGGTTCTGCTGCTGGGGATATTGGCGGTGTATCTGCCGATGGGAATCGTGGAACGTGCCAGTCTCGAGAAAGGCGTGAACTACCCCTTCGACACGCTGATGTTCTGCGGAACGGTCCTGATGCTCACTGCGGCGATGCCCCGCGCCTCAGCCATGCGACTGCGCGCGGAGCAGTGAATCGCCAGGGAGGGGCGTCTCAGTGAGACTTCCTCGAATACTGATTCGGTGCGCCGGGTGTGGGAGTGTGATCCTCGACCGGTGTGCCAGAGGCATGTGTCCTGGCGAGGGCAGTCGTGAGGGTGATGCCGCTTCCGGAGACCTGGACACCGGAGGCGTGCGCATGCGCGAGTGGAGCGGTGACGACGATCGACGTCTCCCCAAATCGCCGGACGGAATGGACAACCCCCGTCTCCGCGTTGGCGCCGTCATCGATGGTGATCGTCTGCCCGTCGCGGAATCCGGTCGCGTTCTTCACGGCAAGCATCGTCGCGCCGCCGTTGGTTGCGGCGCTGGTGGTGGTGGCGCCCGCCGTGCCAACGCTGGCGATGACGGCGTCCTCGCGATTGGAACCGGTGTCGATCGTGATCTTCTGGCCCGCCTCAAAGCCCTCGACGCTGACGACTTTGATGTTGGCGGAGCCGGCAGCGACCGGGGCGGAGAGGGTGGCGGCTTGCGTCAGAAAATCGGCGCAGTTGCTGCTTGTATCGGCTCCATCCGGCAAGCGGCCGGTGCTGGTATTGAGGGTACCCGCTGCCGTGGCGAAGGGGCCAAAGATCATCGCGCCACCGGGCGCCGGCGCGAAGCAGCCTTCCTCCTCCGGACCTGAGGCAGACTGATAGCCCTGGCCCGCCCACGGATCGGCGAGGAGACCATAGTTGAGGCTGTCGACCACGAGGCCAGCGGCATCCCGCAGGACCATGCTGCCTTCCTTGCGGGTGATCGTTAAGTTGAAGAAGGGAGCGTTGGTGGCGAGTTCCGGTCCTCCGAACCACTGATTCGGAGCCGGCATTCCCTGGTAGCCCGCGGTGGCGACCGAGGTATCCCGCACCGCGTCGTTGATGGCGTGGTTCTTGTCCAGGGGGCGGTCGAGTGCGATGCCTGTGCCAAGCGCCTGGACGGGCTCGTCGCTCGAGTGGGTGAAGGCTGTCGCGGGCTGGAAGGTGATGCCGGTACCGCGATCGCTGAAGGGAAGATTGGCCGCGTGGCTGAACTTCAGGGGAGCGGCCAGGTCAAGGCCCGTCCCTGGCTGAACGACACCCTCATCGTTGATATGCGCGGAGGTCAGCGCAGGGGTGAATTCGATCCCGGTGCCCTCCCGGCCTGCTGTGCCGACACTCGTGATGGTGACGGTTTGCCGATCTGCCGGCGTGCCGATTGTGATTCTGCCGCCCACTGTGAAGCCATGGACGCTGCGGACCTTGATGCTGGTGGTACCGGCGGCTGCATCGGCCGAGAGGTTCGTGCGGCTGGCCTGCGTGCCGACCTTCGTCACTGTCACGGTCTCGATGCCGTGCCCCATGCTGTTGATGTCGAGCCGGATCCTGTCACCGACCGAGATGTCAGCGACGGCAGTTACCTGGACGTTGGTGGCACCGGCAGGCGCGTCTTCTGCCAGATACTCCTGGATGCCCGGCTGGCCCACGGCTGTGACTGTAGCGATCTCATATTGCTCGGTTGACCTTGCAACGTAGGGGTGGGTTGCGCCATAGCCGAGTGCGATCTTTTGGCCGACCTCGAAGCCTGCGACACTTGCGACCGGTACGTTGGTCGAGCCAACGGGGATGGTGACGATCGGGCCGTCGGGCAGCGGCTGCCAGACGGTCGTGTTGTTGCTGGCCGCAGTTCCGACGCTGGCGATCTTCCGTGTTTCGGTATCAGAACCCGTGCCGATGCTGAGCGTATCGCCGGGCTTCAGGCCCGAGATGCTCCGGACGTGAATGGTGCTGTCACTTGCGCTGGCGGGAACTGCCAGGCCGGAGTCGGAGAGACCAAGGAGGTAGAAGGCGTGCGCTGCGAGCCGGGTCCCGGGGGGAATCTTCACTGACGAGAAGATGGCTTCCTGCGTCGGACGCTCGGTCAGGCTCCAGTTGGACAGATCGACGCTCTTCGTGCCCGCGTTGTACAGCTCGATGAAGCTGTCGGTTCGATTGGCGGGCGGACCTGAGCTGATGCGGAATTCATTGATGCGAACCGGAGGAACATTACGCACCTTCTCGACGGTCGTCGCGGCTTGAGTTCTGCCGCTGGGCTGTTCGTTCCAGCGGGCATTCGCGATCAGATCGCCGTTGAATGCCTGGGCGCCCGAGGTGACGCTGAACGTCGCGCTGACGCTTGCGCCTGGCGCGACCGCGTCGGTGAAGGTCTTCGATTTCTCTTTGCTGCCCTGAATCGCTACTTTCCACTGCTTGCCGGGCACGGACAGGCTTAACTGAACGTTGGCCGCGGGCTCCTCCGCGGTGTTGGTGAAAGTCACGATAGTGTCCTGAGAGGATCCGGGCGAGAAGGTCTGCAGTCCGGGCGGTGTGGCGGCTGCCGAAGCAGGCGCGAGGCTGAGCGAAGCTGCGGTGTAGCGGGCGGAGACGACATTGGCCTGCACGAGCTGATCGGTGGCGTCGGTGGGGAAGGTGCCCGCGGCGGTCATGGCGCCTTCGTAGAAGGTTCCCTGCGAACTGTTGCTGTTATCGCCGCCGTTACCGAGCAGGATTGCCCCCTGCTTGCGCATCGGGTCGTAGGTGGCATTGACGCGCGGACCGCTGAACATCACGGACAGATCGCCTTGTTGGGCGTTGCCACCCTCGGAGGTCCAGTGGTGCGGTTCACCTTTGGCCATGGCGGTCACGAATCGCCAGGTGATGTTCGGAAGGTTGACGCAGAGCTTGGAGCCGTCGGGATTGACGCAGCCAACCAGGTTGTTTTCCTGGTCGGTCATGATCCAGGGACCCGTATGGGTTCCGTGAAACCAGGGCATGGCATCGCCGTAGTAGGCGGTTTCCATGGTGCCGTTATCGTCGTCGCGGCTGTCGATCTCGGCGTTGCCGTAGTCGAAGCAGCAGCCGGAGTTAAAGTGCTGGCCATTGATAACCCAGTACTGTCCCTCGGCCTGGTCATCGACGGCGGTGCCGGTCGCATCATCGTGGCGCAGGCCCATGCCCGGCTCGATGAAAACGCCGTACACCTTGTGACCCATGAGGGTAACCGGCGCCATGTCGGCGAGCGGAAGATTGTTCAAACCGCCCATAGCGGGACCGCTGAATCCTCCGCGGGGCGCCTGGGTGAGATCGTTGTGTTTGGGAGACTGATCGTAGATTTTGGAGATCCAGCAATAGGTGTTGGCGCAGAAGGCGTCCTGCGCTGCTGCGTCGGCGTAGCCTCCGGGATCGGGGATCGGCGAGGCCGTTGGCTGGACGACGCCGATATCGAGAGTCCTGCCGTCGGACTGGCGCAGCACCTGATAAAGCGGACCGTCGTAGGAGGCATAGAGGGCGCGCGTAGTACTGTGGGCAGCGACGCAAGGATCGCCCGCAGCGGCGTAGATATCACACGGACCGTGTGGCCTGGAAGGCGCGTTGTTGGGGGAGGCTGTAGCCACAGGTGCCAGGGTGAATCCGGCTCCGATCAGGGTGAGCGCCAGCAGGAGCCTGTCTGCACGATTCATTCTCAGTTTCATGGTCCGCCTTCATTGTTCTGGTCCGATTGAGAAGCAGTAGGGTGGCTGTCGGGCCCAGCGGATCAGTATAGCTACAGGAAGGCGTTTCGGGAAAACGATTACCGGGGTCCCGTCAGGAAGGGAGATAAGGTGCAGGGAATCGGCGTTTGCCTCTGAAGTTCGGCTGGCGGCTGGGTGATATTCGTCACATAAGCGGCGCATGGAAGCTGTCATCCTTGGTTCACTTACAAACGCTTTTCTCGCCCGCTGCGTTGCTGGCAGCGGGCGGCTTTGTCCATGGAGATAGATGAAGATGAACGCCTCGCAATCGATGAACGCCCTGCTGGGAAAGTCGCTGAGGAGCCGCGCCCTGATGGCGAACGCTCTGTGTGTGGTGGCCGAGGAAGAGGCCCAGTCCGGATATGTTATGCGGGCCGCCCAAACGGCTCGGTCCGTCCGGGACGTGCTGCGGGACATTGAAATGATCCTGAGCGGAGACACCGAAGGCTTGCCGGTAAACGCGCTTGAGGATGCATCGCAATTGCTGGGGGGACTCGACGGAAGGATTCGTGCGGTCGAAGCCCTGCTCGGACCCGCTCTCGCCCGTTGATGTCAGACCGTCGGATCCCGCCCGCCGGTTTGTGCTCTGCTCGGCGCACTCGATTGAACATCCGCCAATCCCGCTGCGCGGCACCGCCGACCGTGTCCAGGGATGCGGGTAAGGCTCCTTTCGGAGGACATCCTGTCAGCGTCTTCTTTGTGAGTTGAGGGGCGAAGCAGCGGTCCTGCGGGATTCAGTCGTGCCGCATAGCCGACCCGGCTCGCCTCAAGGGGGCGCCTCAGTACGAGATGTTGCAGGAGATGGGTTTCTTGCGAACGCAAAAAGGGGCCGCCAACATTCCCGTCCCCAGATCAGGAGAGGCAGCCCCTATTCATTACTACGAATGAAGTGAGGATGCCAGAGGCCGAGTCGGAAGTATGTGACGGCGATCACACATGTTTGAGCACTCAGGTCACGGGCCGGAAGGCAAACCGAACATCAAGGAAAGAAACGAGTGATCCGGGCCAAGGCAAGCGGGTGGCTCTACTGCGAGTTGACAGAAAGAAAAGCCCGCATCAAAAAGATCCGGACGCGGGTTCTTCTGTGGAAAGCGGGAAGTTATTGGTCGGCCTGAGGCCGAATTAGCTGGTCAAGATAATCGGGTTTGGATGCCTCCCGGGTGAGGTGGGGGAAGCGAATCCCGCCGTGGTAGTCGATAGGAGCGGTATGGATGTAGTCGTCATCCACATAGGTGAGGACGATGGGCTGGGAAGAATCCTTTGCGGCAGTGATGGCGTCTTCGAGCAGGTCGTGCCGGTAGAGGCGGCCGTCGACCCCGATGACCTTCATCTCTGAGGTGATGCCCGCGTTATAGGCAGGGCTGCCGACGATGGAGTCGGTGACGAGGCCTTCGGGGCTGAGCTGCAGCCCGATGGAGTACGCATCGCCGGCTCCGCCCCGCCGTCCTGGGAGCCCGATTGGCTCGGCGTTGTAGATGAGCTTCCAGCCGCCGTTTTCAAGACCCTCCGTGGGAGCTGCAGCGGATTTTGAGTCAAGATTCTGGTGCAGGAAACCGGCCCAGTGATAGGGTGCAACGGAATTGAGGGTGGAAACGAGCTGATCGAAGGTGTAGGTCTTTGTCTCGGGACCGTTGTTGGCGCCGCCGTGGAAG
>JBKICP010000461.1:0-21197 GCA_046567085.1 Acidobacteriota bacterium | reverse complement strand
CCGGCGGCGCCGAGCTCGCGCTCAAAACGTCAGCCGCTGCTGCTTTTACCGGCCCCGGCAAATCGCACCTGAGCCGCAGTATCGTGGCGCTGCAGATGGCTCTCTGCGTCGTTCTGCTGGTCGGGGCGGGCCTGCTCACCCGCACCCTCGTCAACCTCCGCAACATCCATCTCGGCATGAACACAGCGGGGCTCGTTGTGTTTAGCCTCAATCCTCTCAGCGTCCCCCACTCCCAGCCGCAGCTCGCCCGTTTCTATCGGGATCTTCAGAGCCGTCTCCGCGCCCTGCCCGGCGTCGAGTCCACCGCCGTCTCGTCCACTCGCCTCGGCTCGTTCTGGTCGAACAACAGCGACGTGATGGTTGACGGCAAACACGGAGACGCTCCCGATGGCAGCACCATCGTCGTCCGCAGCAATGACATCGGCTCTGACTTCTTCCACACTCTCGGTGTGCCCATCCTCCTCGGCCGAGAATTCAGCGAGGCCGACGGCGCTTCCAAAACCCTGGTCGCCGTCGTCAATGAGCTTTTCGTGCAGACTTTCTTCCCTCACGAGAGTCCTTTGGGACACAAGGTCAACGGCTTCACCATCATCGGCGTCGTCGCCAATCACAAGTACCGCAGCATGGATGAGACCCCCATCCCCATGGCGTGGTGGGATTACGCCCAGGGCCCGGGCGAAGGCGAGATGACGGTGGAGATGCGCGTGCGCGGCGCGGATCCCCTCGCCATTCTGCCCGCCATGCAAAAGGTCGTAGCGCGGATGGACCCCAACGCCCCGCTGATCCAGCCCATGCTGCAGCGGGCGCAGTTTGAGACCACCATCGCGGAGCAGCTGCTGTTCGCTCGCCTCGCGGAGTTCTTCGGCGTTCTCGCCGTCGTCCTGGCCGCCACCGGACTTTACGGAACCCTTGCGTATCGCGTGAATCGGCGCACCGCAGAGATCGGCGTGCGCATGGCCGTCGGGGCGCGGCGCGGCCAGGTGCTGTGGATGATCCTGCGCGACAGCCTCGTCCTGAGCGCGGTGGGCGTGGTTCTGGGCCTGCCTCTGGCCGCCTTTGTCGGGCGCGCCCTTACCTCGTCGCTGTATGGGGTGCAGCCTCTGGATCCGGTCACGTATGCGCTCGCCACGTTGGGCGTGGGGCTGGTGGCGCTCGCCGCCGGGGTTCTGCCGGCTTTGCGCGCGGCCAGCATCGATCCACTGCGCGCGCTGCGCACGGAATAGAGCTTTCTCGTATCCCGGCAAAAATTCCGTTGCGCCCCTTCCCATAGTCATTCGAGTGGTGTATAAGTGTCTCCCATAGCCATTCGAGGGGAGGACGCGCTCATGGTTCTGAAACGACCGCCCGAGGCAGGCGAGATCCTGCAGGGGACGCTGGACATGCTGATCCTGCGGACTCTGGTGCTTGGACCGGCGCACGGCCACACCATTGCGCAGGTAATCGAACATACGTCGGAGAACGCGCTGGAGATCGAGCAGGGCTCGCTCTATCCGGCGCTGCATCGACTGGAGGACCGCGGCTGGCTGGCTTCCGAATGGGGCGTGAGCGAGAACAACCGCAAGGCGAAGTACTACCGCCTGACCCCCAAAGGCCGCAGGGAACTGAACGCGGCCACGGGGCGCTGGCGGAGGATGACGCGGGCCATCGATCTGATTCTGGGCTCCGAAACCGAATAGCCGGGAGGCCTTGCCATGACTTTGCGCCGCTATCTCGATCGTGCGAGAAAAGACAAAGATCTCGCCCAGGAAATCGAATCGCACCTCGCCCACGAAGAGGACGCCCAGGCGGCGCGAGGCGTGTCGGCGGAGGAGGCGCGGCGGCGAGCGCGTCTGCGTTTCGGCAATCCCCGCACCGTGCGCGAGCAGGTCTGGCGCTATCGTTCGGTGGCCTGGGTCGACAGCATCACACGCGATCTGCGGTTCGCACTGCGTTCCCTGGCGCGGACGCCCGGATTCACCGTGGTTGCGCTGCTGGTGATTGCGATCGGCATCGGCGTGAACACAGCCGTGTTCTCGGTGATCGATGCGGTGCTGCTCAAGCCTCTCACCTATCCCGATCCGCAGGCGCTGGTGCAAATCGTGCTCACCTCGAACCGGGGGGATTTCGGGGGCGCCAGCATTCCGGACTTCGCCCTGTGGAGCCAGCAGACAGGCATTTTCCAGCAAATTGCCGCGTATGGTTTCAGCCCACAAGGCGTCAACCTCACCGGCGGCGACCAGGCGGAACAGTTAGAGGCCCTCCATGTCACCCGGGATTACTTTCCTCTGTTCGGCGCGCCGGTGGTTGCGGGACGCACCTTCACGGCCGCAGAGGATAGTCCGCATGGCGGACGCGTCGCGGTGCTGAGTTACGGCTTATGGAAACAGCGTTACGGCGGAGATCCCGGAATCGTGGGCAGGACGATACAGCTGGATGGCCAGCCGTATCAGGTGGTGGGTGTGCTTGGCCGAGACTTCGTCACGGACACTCCCGTCGATCTGTGGATCCCGAATCAGTTCGATCTGAATTCGCACGAAATGGTGATCAACTACACGGTGGTCGGGCGGCTGAAACCCGGCGTTACGCTGGCCCAGGCGAATGCGCAGATGCAGCTGGCTGCGCAGCAGTTCCGGCGCATCCACGGCGAGCATTCGCTTCCCCCGGGCGCCGGATTCGGAGTGGTGCCGCTACAGCAATATCTGGTGGGCGATATGCGCTTCCCGCTGCTGGTGCTGCTGGGAGCGGTGGGTTTCGTGCTGCTGATCGCGTGCGCGAACGCAGCGAATCTGCTGCTGGCCCGAGCTTCGGCGAGGCGGCGCGAACTGGCGACGCGCGCGGCCCTGGGCGCGGGGCGGGGACAAATTATCCGTCAACTGCTGACGGAGAGTCTCGTGCTCGCGCTCGCGGGCGGAGTGCTGGGGCTCATCCTCGGATTCGCCGGGGTACGTTTGCTGCTGCGGATCAATCCCGGAAACATTCCGCGCATCAGCGCAACCGGACCGTCGATCTCGCTCGACCCGCGGATTCTGCTGTTCACTCTGGGCATCTCCGTTCTCACCGGCATCCTGTTTGGACTGATTCCGGCGATTGCCGCATCGCGGCCCAACCTGGCGGCCTCCCTGAATGAGAGTTCCAGCCGCTCGGGCACGAGCTTCCGCCAGGGCAGAGTGCGCTCGCTGCTGGTGATCAGCGAGATTGCGCTGGCTCTCATTCTCGTCATCGGCGCGGCTTTGCTGATTCGCACCTTCCGCAACCTCGGTGAGGTCGATCCCGGTTTCGACACGCACAACGTGCTCACCATGGCCATGTCGATCAGCGGAGATCGTTTTCAGACGACGGCTCCGGTGGCCCAGTTGGCTCGCGAGGGGCAGGATCGTCTCGACGCTGTGCCGGGAGTCATTGCCGCGGGTGCCAGCAATTGCCTGCCGCTGGCATCGGGTTTCGGCATGGTGTTCGATGTTGTCGGACGTCCGAAAGGCAACTCGCCCTTCACCGGAGGAGCCGGTTTCTACTCCATCTCGTCGGGATATTTTTCGAGCCTCGGCATTCCGCTGGTGCGGGGGCGCGTGTTCACGGATCGCGACGACGCCTCGGCGCCGGGGGTGGTAGTGATCAGCCAGGCGATGGCGCGCCGCTATTGGCCGAACAGCGATCCGCTGAAGGACCGGATCCAGATCGGCGCCGGCGCCGGTCCTGCATTCGCTGAGCCGCCGCGTCAGATCATCGGCATCGTCGGCGATACACGCAACCGCAGTGTCGATCAGGCTCCCGATCCGATGATGTACATTCCTCTGGCGCAGATGCCGGACGGCGAGACGGCTCTCAACTCGAAGGTCGCGCCTCTCTACTGGATCGTGCGCACGCGTGACAATCCCTACGCGGTGCTCGCGCCGGTAGAAGCGGCCCTGCGCGAGGCGAGCGGCGATCTGGCGGTGGCGCACATCCGCACCATGGATGAGGTCGAGGCGCGCAACATCGCGCGGCAGCGGTTCAACATGGTTCTGCTGACGATCTTCGGCATCTCCGGATTGCTGATGGCCGCCATCGGCGTGTATGGCGTGATGTCGTATTCGGTGCAGCAGCGGACGCAGGAGATTGGCGTGCGCATGGCGCTGGGAGCGCAGGCGTCGAACCTGCGCAACATGGTCATCGGCCAGGCGATGGTGCTGGCCTTGCTCGGGGTCGCTGTGGGAGTTGCCGGAGCCTTCTGGCTGACGCGCTTTCTGGCGAGCTTTCTGTTCGGGGTGAAGGCCTGGGATCCGGCGGCGTTCCTCGTGACGCCGCTGTTGCTGTGTGCAGTGGCGCTGCTGGCCGTCTGGATCCCCGCGCGACGCGCAACGCGCGTGGATCCCATGACCGCACTGCGGCTGGAGTAGTGCGGAGCCGTGTCCTGAACCAGGCCGAAGAAGCCTGACGCAGAAACGTCGGGGACAGGACACGGCTCCGCGACTCAGTACTCGTAGTCGAGAGAGAACTGGATGCGGCGCGCGTCCGATTCTTCGGTGGGGCCGCGGAATTGCGGTTGCGGCGCGGCATTCGAACCGAAGACCGGATTCACCAGGTCGATGTTCTGGCGGTTGAGAAGGTTGAACGACTCCGCCACGATGTCGAGATGGCCGCGCCAGATGGGCACCATGCGCAGCACGCGTAAATCGAAGTGAAGCTGCGGCGGAGTCTCGAGGGCATTCCTCGCAACGCCGAGCGGGCGCGCGGCGAAGGGGTAGATATGCTCGCGGTTGCTGTCGGCTCCGGTAAGCGCGTTATCGCGGAAGCCGCTGCCGGCTTCGAGGATGGGCGCGAACTCCAGCCCGTAGATGATCTTCTGCAACGCATTGGGATGTGCGGCACTGGCGGCGTCCTGCGGATCGTCGAGGTCGGGACCGATAACCCACAGGCCGCTCATCACGAAACGATGCCGCTGATCGTCGAGCGAGGGCGCGCGCTCCGCTGTGGGGTTGTAGGGGTTTTGCGGCTGCTCGGTGTCGTACGAGGCGTCATCGATGGTTTTGGAGAAGGTATATCCCGCCATCAGTTCGAACTCCTCGGTGAACTGGCGGTTCACGGTCAGGGTTGCGCCGTTGTAGCTGGAACTCGCCGCGGTTTGAAACTGGTTGATCGCGTCCCAGGCGGGGTTCAGCCGCTGCAGCGGAAATACCAGACGCCCAATCTGCTGTGGCGCGGGCGACGGGATGCCGAGCGTTGCGGCGTTGCTCGCTGTCAACAACACGGGCGGCGCGAGGTTCGCATTGATCGTGCGCCCCAGCTTCACGCCATGGACGAAGCGATACTCCGCGCTGAGGGTCCATTGCGAGGGCAGTTGGCGCTCCACGCCCAGGGATGCGGTCTCGGCGTAGGGATTCGCCATCGAGGGCTGCGCCTGCCAGATGCTCGACGGCAGACCCGGATGCGCGGCTGCGAACGCAGCTCCCTGCTGATAGAAATTCGCGGCCGTCGCACCTTCGGCGAATTGCTGTTCGCCCCGGGTACCGTTGAATTCCTCGATGCGGCTGATGGTTCCCAGGAGGTAGCGGTCGAAGTAGATTCCAAATCCGCCGCGGACCACGGTCCGTCGATTGGGAGACCAGGCGAATCCGAAGCGAGGGCTCAGGTTCAGCGGATGCTGCGGCAGCGAGCCGGGCAGCCGGTTGTACTCGTAGCGGAAGCCGTAGTCGAAGGCGAGGCTCCGGAGCGGCGTCCAGTGATCCTGCACCCAGGCAGCGCTGCGAATCTCGCTGAAGTTCGTGTTCGGATCGCCGAAGTTCTGTGCATAGAAATCCGGCTGACCCGCCGCGAGCGCGTCTACGCCGGGAAAGACGTAGAGCCCCTGAAAGCCGCCCTGGTCCGCCTGCCGCAGCGCCACATGGCTCAACGAAACGCCGGTTCCGATCAGGTGCTTTCCGCGCTCGTGGATCAGGCTTTCGCCGAGATCGACGTGGGTTTCATAGCGCCGGCTGTTGCCCTCAAACGGGGTACCGAAATCCGCGATGCCTGCAACGACGATGCCTGGGCCCTTCGTCGATCCGGTGCGCAGGACGACGCGCCGCTGGGAGAGCTCGAAGGTAAGCTGATTCGCCAGATGCGCGCTGGGGTTCAGGTTCCATGCGCCGTTCAGGCTGTTGTCGTCGTAGAAGGCGGAGCCGCGCGCGCTGAGGTCGGCGAGATCGTCGAGATGGAACGCGTCGTTCACGGAGCGGTTGTTCGTGAGAGCGTAGCGCAGCATCAGGCCGCTGCGATCGGTATCGCGGTCCGTGCGCCCGGAGAGTTCCGTCTCCTGATTCACGGTGGGAAAGAATCCCTGCTGCAGGCGAAAACCCCGCAGCGGCCCTGCCTGCCGCAAAGCGCCGTCAATGGACACCGCCTGTTGCGGGCTGAAGTCGCCGGCCTCTTCGCCACGCGCCATCTCCTGCTCGCCGGCGACGTAGTAGTAGAGGCGGTCCTTGCGGATGGCCCCGCCCGTGGAGAGTCCGGCGCGCAGGCGGTTTTCATCGGGCTTGCGCGGGGTAAACTCCAGAGCCGGGGTTCCGTTGAGCGCGCCATTCTGCACGAACAGGAAGGCATCGCCGTGCTGCAGATTGCCGCCGGAGCGGGTCTCCACATCGACCGAGCCTCCCGCCGCGCCGCCCGATTCCGCCTGATAGCCGTGGTTCACAATCTGAAAATCGCTGATGGCTTCCGGAGAAAGCTCGGTGCGGCTCAGCCCGGTGGTCTCGTCGTTGTCGTCGCTGCCGTCGATGGACAGGGCGTTGCTGGAGGGGCGGAGGCCGCCGGCGCTGAACCCGCTCGCCTCCGTTCCGGGAGCCTGGTGCGACTGAGCGGGATTGGCCGCTTCGACGGCTGGCGAGAGCAGAGCGAAGTTGAGGTAATTGCGGCTGGGGATGGGCAGTTCCTCGATGCGATCGCGATCGATGTTCGCCACCGGCGAGGTCTGCGAGGGGTCGAGCGCCTGGGTTTGCGCCTGGACGGTGACCTGCTGCGCTGTGCGCGCGGGAGCGAGTTGCACGTTCACGCGGGTCTCGCGTCCGACGGCAATCGCCACTTCGGCATTGCGCTGCGGCGCGAATCCTGGAGCGGAAACCGACAGCGCATAGGTGCCGCTCGGCAATCCGGCAAGGGTGAAGCCTCCCTCGGGGCCGGTCGTCACGTGGCGAACGATCGAGTTGTCCGGCGAAGACACGGCCACCACCGCGCCGACGATCACTTCGCCGGTGGCATCGGTGACGGTGCCGGAGAGCCGGCCCTGATTCAGGACAGATTGCGACCACGCCCCCTGCAGAAAAACGCCAGGCAGCAGCAACACAACGGCGAGGCGCCGTCCACAAACAGTCCACAGCGAAAACAACATTGAGACTCCTCTTCTGGGTTTGCGCGGGTGAGCAAAGACAGCAGGCGCACACGGGCGCGCCGGGGCTGTCGCCTCAGCGGGCTTCCAGAAGAGGAATCAGATTCTGAGAGGAACGAGGGGCGGGCTGACGGTGGGCTGAGGAGAGCCGCTCTCCATTGGCTGGACCCGCATGGCGATGCGCTGGGCGCGCCGTGCGAGCCTGCCGCTCTGCAACAGAGAGGGTACCAGCCGGACCAGCCGGGCCATCACCAGGACGAAGCCTGCACCGGCGAACCATGCCGCGAGATGCATCTCGGTGTCGCTGGACGGAGCGGGATTCTTGTCCCAGGTGTCGAAGCAGTTTGCCAGCGGCGTCAGCGTCGCAAAGAGGACGACCACGATGGCGGCGAGTTGGCTGATGCGGCGCTGCACAGTCTTCAGTTTAGATGCCTGGAAGACGAGGCGCGGGAGAATGCTGCTGGGAATGAAAATTGCGCAGGGCGCGCACCGTGGGCAGCAAAAAGAAAGGTGCGCTCGATGGCGCACCTTTTCAGCGTTTGTTGCTCGGCCTACTTGTGGCGGGCCATGATGTCGTCGAGCACCTGTTTCGAGGGGCGGGTGCGCTCCTGCGGCAGGGTGGCGAGCGGCTCATCGACGAGGTTGAGCAGATCGGTGAAGCTGGGTTTCTGCGTATCGATGTAGAACACACCGGTGAGAACTTCGCCCTTCTCGTGCGCTTCCATCAGAGTCTTGACGGCGATGGCGCGATCGGTGGGGTTG
Source organism: Acidobacteriota bacterium (assembly GCA_046567085.1). GTDB lineage: Bacteria > Acidobacteriota > Terriglobia > Terriglobales > Acidobacteriaceae > Palsa-343. Next base: position 13,117 of record JBKICP010000461.1, on the reverse strand, counting down.
TAGTCCTCGTGGATCTTCTTGAGGCGCAGGCTGGAGCCGTCGTGCATTTTGACGTCGAGGGTGGTGCCGGCATCGTATTCGACGTCGATCTCCTCGAAGGACGGCACGAAGCCGATTTCGCTGACCGGCTCTTCGTGATCCTGCATGTATTTGTAACTGCGGGTGGACCCTTCGTGGTCGTTGAAGGTGACACAGGGCGAGATCACATCGAGCATCACGGTGCCCTTGTGAGCGATGGCCGCCTTGAGCATGGTGAGGAGCTGCTTCTTGTCGCCGGAGAAGGAGCGGCCGACGAAGGTCGCGCCGAGCTGGATGGCGAGCGAGCAGGTGTCAATGGCCGGGAGGTCGTTGATAACGCCGGTCTTGAGTTTGGAGCCGATGTCGGCGGTGGCGGAGAACTGGCCTTTGGTCAGCCCGTAGACGCCGTTGTCTTCGATGATGTAGATCATCGGGAGATTGCGGCGCATGAGGTGCACGAACTGGCCGATGCCGATGGAGGCGGAGTCGCCGTCGCCGGAGACGCCGATGCCCATCATGGTCTTGTTGGCCAGCAGCGCGCCGGTGGCCACCGAAGGCATGCGGCCGTGCACGCTGTTGAAGCTGTGCGAGCGGGACATGAAATAGGCCGGGCTCTTGGAGGAGCAGCCGATGCCGGAGAGCTTCATGACACGCTCGGGCTGGACGCCCATTTCGTACATGGCGTCGATGATGCGCTCGGAAATCGCGTTGTGGCCGCAGCCGGCGCAGAGCGTGGTCTTGCTGCCGCGGTACTCGAGGACCGGCAGGCCAATGCGGTTGGTTTTAGGAGCTGGTGTAGCCGTCGCTGCCATTTTTTCTACCTCTTAACGAACATCTCGTGAAGTGAGCGCCAGTAATTCAGGCGGATGATTGGCTTACCAAAGGGTTGCGGTCTCAAATTCCCTCCTGCAGCACAATCTCGTCGGTGACGGAACGCGCGTCGATGGGCAGGCCGTTGAAGTGGCGGACGCTGCGCAGTTTGGTGGTTTCCGCGGCGGGCAGATCGAGCTTCAGCAGGCTCAGCATCTGGGCATCGCGATTCTGCTCGACGACGTAGACGCGCTCATGCGAGGCGACGAAGTCGTGGACTTCTTTGCTGAAGGGATAAGCACGCAGGCGGAGGTAATCCGCTTCGACGCCGTACTCCTTCTTCAGCTGATCCCGGCTTTCCATCACGGCGAAGTCGGAAGTGCCGAAGGCGATGAGTCCGACCTTCGACTTGCCGGTCTGCACGACCACGGGCGCGGGCACCAGGGTGCGCGCGGTGTCAAACTTGCGCGCGAGGCGCTCCATCAGGTTCTGGTAGTCCTCGGGACGCTCGGAGTAGAGAGCCTTCTCGTTGTGTCCGGAGCCGCGGGTGAAGTAGGCGGCCTTCGGATGATCGGTGCCGGGCAGCGTGCGGTAGGGGATCGCGTCGCCGTCAACATCCTTGTAGCGGGCGAACTCGAAGCCTTTTTGCAGCTGCTCCGCAGTCACAACTTTGCCGCGGTTGATCGGCTTGTCGGGATATTCGAACGGGTCGGACATCCAGTTGTTCATGCCGAGGTCGAGGTCGGAGAGGACGAAGACCGGGGTCTGGAGCTGTTCGGCGAGGTCGAAGGCAGCGCCGGCCATCTCGAAGCACTCCTTCACACTGGCGGGAAGAAGCATGGGATGCTTCGTGTCGCCGTGCGAGAGGACCGCGATGGACAGCAGATCGGCCTGCGCGGTGCGCGTGGGCAGACCCGTGGAGGGTCCAACGCGCTGGATGTCGAAGATGACGCCGGGCAGTTCGGAGAAGTAGCCGAGGCCGGTGAATTCGGCCATCAGCGAGATGCCAGGGCCGGAGGTGGCGGTCATGGAACGAGCACCGGCCCAGCCGGCGCCGAGAACCATGCCGACAGCGGCGAGCTCGTCTTCCGCCTGGACCACGGCGAAGTTGGCTTTGCCGTCGGGCTCGATGCGGTACTTCTTGAGGTAGTCGATGAGCTGCTCGACGACCGACGACGATGGCGTGATCGGGTACCAGGTCACGACGGTGACGCCGGCGAACATTGCGCCGAGAGCGCAGGCAGCGTTGCCGTCGATGATGATCTTGCCTTCGGTCGCGTGCATGCGCTCGACCACGAAGGGATCCTGTTTCGTGAAGTTCTGAGCGGCGTAATTGAAGCCGGCTTCGACGGCGCCCCAGTTGAGGTCGGCGGCCTTCTGCTTCTTCGCGAACTGCTTGCGGAGCGAGGCTTCGACGGCCTTCATATCCATGGAGAGCAGCTGCGCGGCCACGCCAACGTAAATCATGTTCTTGACCAGCTTGCGCAGCTTGGCTTCGGGACAGACAGCGGCGGTGAGCTTGTCGAAGGGCACCGGATAGCAGGTGACGTCGTCGCGGTACTGCTTGAGGTTCGCGCTTTCCTCGTAGATCGCGACCGAACCCGGACGCAGCGAGAGAATGTCCTCGCGGGCGGTCTCGGCGTTCATCGCGATGAGGATGTCGATCTCTTTCTTGCGCGCAACGTAGCCATACTTGCTGGCACGGATGGTGTACCAGGTGGGCAGGCCGGCGATGTTGGAGGGAAAGAGGTTTTTGCCGCTGACGGGAACGCCCATGGCGAAGATGCTGCGCAGCAGGACGCTGTTGGCGGATTGGGAGCCGGAACCGTTAACGGTTGCGATCTGGATGCTGAAGTCGTTGACGACGGGTTTCGGAGGAGCTGCCGGTTCGGCTTCGCCCTGCGCGGACGGAGCGCCGGCGTTGGTAGTCGCCATGTGGCGGAATCCCTTCGGAGTCAAAAATCGAAAGATCTGAGGCTCTTTCTACCTCTTTATTATAGCGGGACGAGTGCGCGGGATTGTGAGATGGATCACTGCCTCAAAATGTGTAGTTCCCGCGTAATCAACGGGCGCGCGTGGGTCTGTACGCGGACCGCGCAGGGTTCACCGGCATCCAGGGCGGCGACCGGGGCGGAGCTGGATCGGTTCCCGGCTACGCGAGAGAGCGAACGCAGCCGCGCTTATGGCTTCCGGATGACAGGCGCGCCGGGAATTTTGAGGTGGACGCGGTAAATGCTGCTGCTGGCGGCGATGTAGAGCGTCGAGCGGTCCGGCCCGCCCCAGGCGACATTCGCCACGCGCTCGGGGATGAGCAGCGTGCCGAGAACCTTGCCGGCGGGTGACAGAATGATGACTCCCCCGGGGGCGGCGCTGTAGATGTTGCCCTCGCGATCGACCTTCATGCCGTCCGGAGCGCCGACGCGCTTGTCGGACGTGTCGTCGTAGAGGACTTTGGGATCGGTGAGAGTGCCGTCGGACTGCACGCGGTACCGCATCCAGAATTTTTTCGGCTCGGAGTTATCGACATAGAGGAACTTCTCGTCGGGCGAGAAGGCGATGCCGTTGGGACGCGTGAGATCGCTCACCACCAGCTGCAGCTCACCCCGCGCCGGCGGAGCGCCGTCTTTCTGCGTGAGCGCGTGCGGGATGCGATAGACGCCGTTCACCTTCAGCTGCTTCTCCGGATCGGTGTCCTTCTGGGTGCGCAGCCCGTAAGACGGGTCGGTGAAGTAGAGCGAGCCGTCGGAACGGTAGACCAGATCGTTGGGGCTGTTCAGCTTCTTTCCCTGATACGAATCGGCGAGAACCGTCAGAGGCGATTGCGGGTCGAGCGAATCGAAGCGATAGACGTTGCGCCGCGCGTGTCCGGCGACGGTGAGCCGTCCGCGCGTATCGAGGGTCATGCCATTCGAGCCGGATTCGGGGCCGCCGTAGGGTTGCGCACCCTGGTAGCCGCTGGGCTGCAGAAAGATGCTCACGCCGGAACCAGGAATCCAGCAGCGGATGCTGTTGCTGGGAATCTCCGCAAAGAAGAGGCTGTCCTTCGTCCAGACCGGTCCTTCAACCCACTTGAACCCGGTAGCGACCCGCTCCAGCTGCGCATGGGCGGGAACGATGCCGGCGAGGGACGGATCCTGGCTTTCCACCTGAAGCGGGGCGGAACTGAGCACGCCCTTGCTCGCGGTGTCCGAGGCCGCGCGCGAGAAGGCGGCCGTGACGGCGAGGGCGAAGACGACAACGGTTCCGGCAAAAAGGAGTCGCGGAGAGGCGGTGATTTTATTCATGGAGAGTGGCGTCAATCCCGTAAGGTTCCGACGAGAAACGAGTGTACCGCCTGCGCCGCCGCGCGCGAAACTCCTGGGCAGCACACACGAAAAAAGAGCGGCCGCTGAGGCCGCTCTTTGGGGTAGACGATTCGGGTTGGCCGCTAGCGCACGACGTTCTGGAACAACGGCGACTGCAGCAGGGCCGAGAACTGGCTGTCCGAGGCGGCGAACTTGACGCTGAGGGTGCCAGCGGTCGAGTCGATGGTGGTTGCGTCGATGGCCTGCTTCTCCGTGGCGCTGCCGCTGACCTTCTCATACATCGCCGCAGCATTCAGCAGAGACGACATGGTGGCCGCGGTGAAGGTGTCCGAGGTCAGCACAAACAGGTTGAACTTGACGCCGTTGGTGAAGTCCATGGTGTAGCTGGAGCTGAGCAGGCGCTTGCGCACGGTCTCGTAATCGGTGAGCTGCGATGCCTGGCCGAGGAGCGAATGCATCATGTACTGCGTGCCCTTCTGGTCCAGAATGCTCCAGATGGGAGCCGTGTCGACCTTCTGCATGGCGGCCAGCATGTCCTGATTCGTCAGGAAGCTCGGCGCCAGGCCGTCGCGGCAGTCGAGCGCGGGCTTGAGGGCATCGCTGTTGCCGAAGAGCATCGTGGTGGGATTGAGGAACGTGACCAGCATGCCGCTGGCGCCCATCGGATACAGCTTGTTGTTGCGGATGATGGTGGGCTTCACCTTCTTCTTCTGCAGGTTGGCAATGATGTCCTGAGGCTGGAACTGCCCCTGCGCGAGCCCCACAATACGGACGTTGTCGCCACCGCCGATGCGGTACGCTGCAAACGCAAGCTGCTCGATGTCATGGTTCTCGTCGAGCCCGGAGGTCTTGAGCGCTGTTTCCAGCTGCTTCAGCTCCGGCGGCAGGACGCGCGCCTTCAGATCCATGGCAGCGGGAGAGTTCTCCATGATGCCGTAGTCCACGACGATGAGCTGCTGCACGTCATACGGGATCGCCGAGCGGCCGTCGGTATCGATTTGCGCGGCGCGCGCCGGGAGAGCAACGGATGCCGCCGTTGCGAAAGCCAAAGCGAAGATGAGATGCTTGCCGAATTTCACTGGTGAACCTGCTCCCTCCGCCGGACCGGCCGGCTGAGTGTGAGATGTCGAGGACCGCTGAGGTCTTTGACCCGGAATGGCGGAAAATGGACTCGCCTGGGCCACACGGTACTTCGATTTTACGATGCCCGGGAGGGCCTGCGGTCTACAACTAAGGTTGCTCAGGCGGCTTCGGGCCATCGCAGCGGGTGGTCGAGACGCCGTTCGAGGACCTTTTCATCGGGATCGAACCCTCCATCACCCAGCAGACGCAGCCATTCGCTGTTTCGCTCAAGAGCGGCCTCCGGGATGAGGCCGATGAGCTCGGCGCGGGCGGGCGCGGCGCCGTGGCGAAGTGCCTTTTCCTTCACAGCGTTGAACACCTGGCCCACGGGAGTGCGGGTGAAATCGGTGATGTTCATCGACACCTGGGCCTGGCCGTGCGCTGTGACACCCATGGCTTTGACGCCCGCCAGCCCACCGCCGGACTGGCGGATCTCCCGGGCAATGGCGCGGGCGACCGAAACTTCCGCCGTGTCCAGATACAGATTAAAGGCGATCAGAAAGCGGCGCGCGCCGACCGCCGAGGCTCCGGCGGTGGGGTGCAGCGAGGGGCCGCCGACATCCGGGCGGCGGGCGGGCTCGCGCAGCACGGCGTCGCGCAGGCCTTCAAACTGCCCGCGCCGAACCTCTTCCAGCAGGACGCGGTCGGGGCGCGCGGCGGCGGCTTCGTAGAAGTACACGGGGACCTGATGACGCTTCCAGATCTCGTTGCCGGCCTGGCGGGCGTGCAGCACGCACTGCTCCAGGGTGATGTCGCGAATCGGGACAAAGGGAATGACGTCCGCGGCGCCGATGCGGGGGTGCACGCCTTCCTGGGCCGTCAGGTCGATGAGTTCCGAGGCCCGGCCGGCAGCGCGCACGGCGGATTCCACGACGGCGGCCGGCGGACCGGCGATGGTCACCACGGAGCGGTTGTGATCCGTATCGAGGGAGTAGTCGAGCAGGCGTACCCCTTCGACGTTCATGGCGGCGACGATGGCCTGGAGGACTTCGGGGCGGCGCCCCTCAGAAAAGTTGGGAACGCATTCGATGAGCGGGTCGGGCATGTTCGTTCACAGCGGCAGAGATGCGCCACGCGGGATCATACGCGCATCGGCAGCCAGTTTGCTGCGCTCCCTTGAAAAACTATTTGCCGAAAAAGGTATAGCCAATCTGAAACTGCATGCTGGCGTTGACTCCGGGGTTCTTGTCGCCGAGCGAGGCAGAGGAGATGTGGACGCCATTGGCCGAAAGCGTGATGGCCTGGTTGCGACGGATGAAGTAGTGGAGCCCGATGCCGCCCTGCGGGGAGAAGTTCCAGACGCTGGTGCCGCCGGGCGTGCCCTTCGGGACGAAGTAGTCCGGCGGAAATTTGTGGGTGGTGTAGATCAGTCCGCCCGCGGCCTGGAACCACGGCGCGATACGGTGGCGCGGCTTGAAGTTCCAGCGGAAGATGACCGGGGTGAGACTGGCGCCGGTAAAAGTACCGCCCCCGTAATAGACCTTATAGGTGTAGTTGAGCCCGGAGGAGGGATCGTAGGCGGTTTGGTTCACGCTGTAGGGAGCGGGGGTGAAGGCCTGCCAGTAGGGCATGATTTCGCCGGCGATTTCAAACTGGCCGCGGAAGATGCCCCCCAGGTGCTGATTGGTAAGAACTTTGCCGAGACGAAAACCGGCGGCGGTGAATTTGTAGCTGTCGCGATCGCCGATGCCCATGCCCCCCTGGAAAAAGGGACCGTATTCCCACGGAAGACGGGCAAAAGTGGAAGCTGCGGAACCTTCGGCGGCGGCCGGGGACTGCGCGAAGGCGGGGATCAGAAAAGTGAAGAGGGCTGCGATGACAAGAAGCAGGCTGCGAATTTTCACTGCGCGATCGACTCCCGATCAATTCCGGTTCAAAGGAAAGGCCGCCAAAAGGCGGCCCAGGAAACCACCAACTCTGTTTTGAGCAGCGCTCCGCGCGGGCTTTCAACCAGCTCGGGCAGATCCGTCGCTCCCCCCTTCGCTTTCGCTCAGGAGGTGACTTCTTCCAGTTGCTTCGCGTCCATGTCGAAGTTGGAGTAGACGTGGTTGACGTCGTCGTGATCTTCGAGAGCCTCGATGAGGCGGATCATGGAAGCGGCCTGAGGGCCTTCGAGTTTGGTGTAGGTGGAAGCGATCATGGTGATCTCCGACATCACCGTTTCGATCTTCGCATCGCGGACAGCCTGAGCCACAGCCTCATAGGCGCTGGGCTCCGTGATGATCTCCCACGTATCGCCCTCGTCGTTGAGGTCCTCGCCGCCGGCTTCGAGCACGATGTTCATCAGCTTCTCTTCGTCGGCCGCGTCTTTCGCCACAGCGATGACGCCCTTCTTCGAAAACATGAAGCGGACGGAATTCGGCTCGCCCAGGTTGCCGCCGTGCTTGGAAAAGGTATGGCGGATTTCGCTGACCGCGCGGTTGCGGTTGTCCGTGGTGGCTTCGACGATGAGCGCCACGCCGCCGGGGCCATAGCCCTCGAAGGCGATTTCCTCGTAGACCGCGCCCGGCAACTCGCCGGTGCCGCGCTGAATGGCGCGCTTGATGTTGTCGTTGGGCATGTTCTCAGCCTTGGCGGCGGCGATGGCGCTGCGCAGGCGAGGATTGCCGTCAGGGTCGCCGCCGGACTTGGCGGCAATGGTGATTTCCTTAATCAGCTGCGTGAAAATCTTGCCGCGCTTGGCGTCGAGCGCACCTTTTTTGTGCTTGATTGTCGCCCATTTGGAATGGCCGGACATGGAAACCTCAGGAGTCTGATTTTGATTGGAAATTCCGGGGCGAAAGGCCGGAAATACAGGGATTTCCAGGGTTTGCCCGCAACGCTTGAGTATAGCAGGGGACGGCGCTCGGCGGATAGCGGTCGGCGGACAGCAAAATGCGAGCGCTGAGACGAGCAAAACCGAGCGGCGAAGCGAGCTCAGACGAGAGAGATTACAATTTGCGGATTCTTCGATTTCACCTTCAGGAGCAAGCATGGTTTCGAGACGGGGATTTCTGCGCGGTGCGGGTGGGGCAGCAGCGGTGGGCGCTGCCGGTTCTATTGCGGGTTGGGGTGAAGAGCAGGCCGATGCCGCGGAAGCCAGTTCCCTTCCCGCTCCCATCGCGGCGCTGCCCTCGTTTGCCGGGAAGGTGGCTCCGATCTCGAATGAGGAGCGGCGGGCGCGCATCGAGCGCGCGAAGGAACTGATGGCGCAGAACAAGCTGGACGCCATCGTGCTCGCGAACAATTCGACCAGCTCGATGTACTTCGCCAATATCGGCCTCAACGGCGGCGAGCGGCTGTGGGCACTGGTGATTCCGGCAAAAGGCAAGCCCTTCCTCGTCTGCCCCGCGTTTGAAAAGGTGCGCGCGGAAGAGTTGCTGAGTGCGGGGCCGTTCGGGACCGACGCCGATGTGCTGACCTGGCAGGAGGACCAGAACCCGTTCGCGCTCACGGTGAAGGGTCTGCGCGATCGCGGCATCGCCACCGGGCGCGTAGGTCTCGATGAGGAGATGAAGTTTGTCTTCTCGAACAGCCTGGCGCTGGCCGGCCCGCAGCTCTCCTTTGTGATTGCCACCCCGGTGACGGCCGGGTGCCGGATGATCAAGGATGCGCACGAAATGGAGTGCCTGCAGACGGCAAGCGCGGCGACGCTCGCGGTTTACAAGGCGGTCTATCAGTCTCTGCGCGAGGGGATGACGACGATCGACGTGCACGGGCTAATCGACGTGGCGTACCGGAAGACCGGGCTGCGCGGCGAGGCGAGCCTCAACATCGGGACCTTCACCGCGTCGCCGCATGGCTCGCGGCAGGTGCAGACGATTCGCGAAGGCACCGTGCTGATGGTGGACGATGGCTGCACTGTGGAAGGCTACCAGTCCGACATCACGCGCACGTTTGTGCTGGGCAAGCCGACCGGGAAGATGAAACAGGTCTTCGATATCGTGCACCGCGCGCAGCAGGCGGCGCTGCACGAGGCGCGGCCCGGCGTCGAGCTGGCCAGCGTGGATGCGGCCGCGCGCAAGGTGATTGTCGATGCGGGATACGGACCTGGGTTCAAGTATTTCTCGCATCGCGTGGGGCATGGGCTCGGCATGGATGGGCACGAGTGGCCCTATCTGGTGAAGAACGACATGTTCGGGTGGGATCTGGCGCCGCACATGCGCGCCGGGATGGTCTTCAGCGACGAGCCGGGAATCTATATCCAGGGCGAGTTTGGGATTCGGCTCGAGGATGACATGCACATCACGGAGAACGGCGCGGAGCTCCTGACGCCGGCCAGCCCTTCGCTGGAGGATCCGTTCGGCACCGCGTAACGCGCCGAACGGCGAGCCGGCGGCGTCACCGCGTCCCGTGACTGCCGGTGTGGCTGACGAGATCGGTGATGGCGGCCTCGAGCGCTGCAACCTTCGCATCGCTGGCAGGCCCGCTTGTTTGCCAGACGATGCGGCCGGAGGGATCCGCGAGCAGGACGTAGGCGACCTTCGGATCCTTGAACGAGACGACCCTCTTCCAGGTGTCTTCCTGCGAAAAGAAGGGAGCCAGGTGCGACTTCTCAGGTTCATGCACGGAGCGGCGCATGCCGTGCATGATCATGCCCATGACGAACGAGGGGACGCCCTGGAAATCGGCCAGCTCGACATAGTCGATGCGGGGATCGGTCTCATAGCGCAGGTGGAAGGCTTTGTTCCAGGCGCCGCTGTCGTCGCCGCCTTTGCTGGAGAAGGCGATGATGACCACCAGCGGTTTCGTGGCTCCGGGAACCGGAACGACGATGGGCCGATCGGTCAGGCTTTTGGCTTCGGTGTGCGGGATCTGTTGAGCGGCCGCGGAGATCGCAAAACCGGCCGCAGCGACGAGAACAAGGCAGAGGCGGAACATCGGAGCTTGAAGTGGCATACATCTCCCGCGTTGCGGATGGATTTTCCTGCAGCTCGATCCTGCATGGGCTGTTGATGCAATACGGCGCAATCGCGAGCCGGGTTCCCTGCCGCCGCGGTGCCGCGCCCTATTGCGTGGCGTAGTCCCACTCCTTCGCGCCCTGCTCTTTCAGCGCCGCCGCATCGTTGGGAAGGATCCAGCGCTGGTGGACTAAGTCGTCGACAGCTTTGTCGTAGCGCGTGAGATAGTCCTCGCGGCTGGAGTAGCGCTCGGCAATCGACAGGCGCGGATCGCCGGTCTGCCTGCGGTCGGCAGCGGTCTTCGCGAAGGGAACAAAAGACCCGAGGAAAGACACGCGCTCTTCGGGAGCGCCCGTCGCAGGTGCGCGCAGATTCCAGCCGGTATAGGTTGCCAGCGGCACGGTGATCTCCGGCAGATGGACGCCGGCGCGGTCGGTACCATCGGCATCCACCTGCGGGACGAGAACCGGAAAGGGCGCGCCGACCGTAGGCGGCTGGATCGTGAGGATGCCGGTCTGGCGCCAGTGGGGACCGAAGTCGAGATGGAAAGCTTCGTTGTAGTTGTCAGGCGGATGAATGCCGGGGATCGCCGGGAAGGCAAGCTGCGCTCGCGGAACCAGGGTGCCGTCGGCCACGTGGGGATAGCTGCTCGGGGGCGGCGCAACGCCCTCGCGTACCCACGCATTCATGTTGATGATCATGGAGCGCCAGAACCAGCGGATGGGCAGCGGGGTTTCGAGGTTCTGGCTGGCGATTTCGCCGGCCCCGCGCGCGGGCGGCCATGGGCCGGAGAAGTGCTGCAGTCCTGCGAAGAAGTAGACGCGGACGTTGGGGTCGATGGGCATGTCGCGCTTGCCATCGGCTGTGGTGGTGATCAGAGAGACGGCACGCCCCCAGTATTCGTAAGAAGTGTGGGAGAAGAAGATTTTCGGCAGGTCGCGCTCAGCCCTGGTGCGATCGAGAAGCCCCTGCGGCGGAGCCTGCGGATGGGCCGGGTCGCGCTCCGGCTCGTCGGTGAAGGGGAAGATATCCGTAGGCCAGAAGATGGAGGACATGGGCTGCGCGTCGCGCGAGGGCTGCGCGAAACGCACGTTGAAGCTGCCGCGGCCGGCGCCCCCCACATGCGCGAGGATGCCGTCGAGCGACATGCGGCCGGACTCATCCTGATTGAAGCCCTGATAAAGGTAGTCGCGCAGGAAGCGCCCGCACTGCGAGATCCCGGCGGCGTAGGCGCGGTCCACATGCGTCACAGCGGCTGGATCGTATTTGAGCCAGGAGACAAAATCGCGCACGGCGGCAAATCCAAGGCCGGCGACGACGGGATCTTTGACGACGTAGACCAGTTCGTAGATGCGGCCGGGCTGGAAGCCGGAGTTCAGATGGATGGAGCGGTCGCTGGGAACCAGCCGGCCATCCTGCACCTTGGCGAAACTCCAGTCCGAGCGGGGGATGGTGTGGCGCGGACCGTCGGGCGTATCGCGGACGGTGAGCACGTTGCGGGCGTCGTGACTCGCCGCTTCGAGAGATTCACCAAGGGGGTACTCCGTGCCGCCGATGCGGCCGACGATCACGTGGCCGAGAGGCCAGTCGTCGGCCCTTGCGACAGGGGTGAAGTCGTCGCGCAGAAGGCCGGTGATGGAGCGGCTTCCGTCATGCGCCACCGGAGCGTAGAGCCGCAGCGTGCCGGGCGTGGGGGGCGCGTCCCATTGCCAGCCGAGCGCCGCGTAGGTGTAGCCCTGGCGGAAGAGCCAGGCATCGCCGAGATCGGCGAATTTTGTCGGGTTCGTGAAGGAGGTGCCGCCGTCGACAATGCGCGGAATGCCGGCTCCGCCGCGGTTGGGAATCTCCAGAAAGAGCGCGCCATTGCCGTTGTGGAGGGGCCGCAGCAGGAGGAGGTCGGCGGAGAATTCGACTTCGCCCTGAGCGTTGCGCGGAGCCTTGTCGAGGTCGACGACGATGCGATTGTGCGGGTCGCCGGGGCGGACGGCGAAATCGACGCGGGCGGTGATCTTCTCGTACGGACCGGCGGCGCCAAACGATTCACCGTCGAGAACGGGCGTGCGCGAGAGGATCTCGATGCGCGTGACGCGGGCAAATGCGGGAACAGCGGCGACGGCCAGGACGAGCAGGAGGACAGCGCAGCGGCGGAGAGTCATTGCCGTGCAGTATAGGCGAAGATCCGTGCGGGATGAGGTGCGGCGGAGTTGTGGCTCCGCCGCGAACAGGACGGCCGATCCGGCGAGACCTACACCGGCGGCGGGTTGCGGAAAAACGTCGCGACGCGCTGGTGCCAGTAGGGATAGGTAAAGGCGGTTTCGCTGGCTTTGTCGAGCCGGGCGATCTGTTCCGGCGTCAGCTTCCAGCCCATCGCACCGAGGTTCTGCTTCAGCTGGTCTTCATTGCGCGCGCCGAGAATGATGCTCGACACGGTCGGCCGCTGGAGCAGCCAGTTGAGCGCGATCTGGGGCACGGATTTGCCGGTCTCTTTCGCGACGGCATCCATCGCGTCGACGACACGATAGAGGTATTCGTCTTCAACCGGCGGCCCCTGGTCGGCAGTTTTGTGCAGGCGGCTGGTTTCCGGAAGCGGCTGGCCGCGGCGGATCCTGCCGGTGAGGCGGCCCCACCCGAGCGGGCTCCAGACCAGCGCTCCGAGACCCTGGTCGAGCCCCAGCGGCATCAGTTCCCACTCGTAATCGCGGCCGATGAGCGAGTAGTAGACCTGATGGCCGACATAGCGGGTCCAGCCATAGCGGTCGGCGATGGCGAGGGACTTCATGAGGTGCCAGCCGGAGAAGTTGGAGCAGGCGATATAGCGCACCTTGCCGGCATGGACGAGGGTGTTGAGCGCGTCGAGGGTTTCTTCGACGGGCGTAAACGCGTCGAAGGCGTGCATGTGGTAGATGTCGATGTGGTCGGTGCCGAGGCGGCGGAGGCTGTTGTCGCAGGCCTCGAGAATGTGATGACGCGAGGTGCCGAGGT
>JBKICP010000460.1:0-2689 GCA_046567085.1 Acidobacteriota bacterium | reverse complement strand
CAGCCGCCTTGGCTTCCTCGACGAACTGGTCGTAATCCGCGGAATCGTTGGGGTCGAAGCGCTTCACCACCGCCGTGATGTTCTGGTCGCCGAAGTGGAGCACGCCGAACGCTACTGTTTCAACGGCCTCCGTGATCTTCGAACAGATCAGCGCCTGCCCAACCACCAGCCGCACCCGCCCCGAAAGCACGGTCTCCCACGCCAGCCGTCGCACCGAATACGAGAAGATATCCGCTTCGTCCGGATAGCTGGTGAAGATGGAGCTGATCGCATAGTGCGCGGCCACCTGCTCCAGGCCGACCTCCATCGAGCGCACGTAACGGTTGAAGACCGCCGCTCCGTCCTTCTGATCGGGCAGATTGCTCTTCGCCGCAGCCAGCTTGCCGACGAAGGTCTTCTCCAGTCCCGCGGCGCGCTTGCCAAAGAGATACGCCGCCAGCTGCAGCACCCGCCCGGCGTAGGCAATCACCTGCACGGTCTCGATGCCGGAAATGTCGTCGAAGAACCAGCCGCAGCTCGTGTACATCAGCATGGCGTGGCGCTCCATCTCCATCAGCATCAGCGCGCGGGTGCGCTCTTCTTCGTTGAACTCATACAGCGCGTGCTCCCGGAAAAACGCATCCCGGGATTCGCGCGAGCGGTTCAGCACCACCCGGATGTAGTCGTCGCGCGCCGCATCGGGGTCCTTGAACAGCCGGATCGCCGCCTCGTGGAACATCGGCGCAATCATGTCGCGCAGGTTGTCCAGCGCCTCCCGCAGCGGCGCGCGCCACTTCTGGTTCCACCCCGGACGCCCGCTCGAACAGCCGCAGTCGGTACGCCAGCGCTCGATGCCGTGCGCACAGCTCCAGGAAGTGTCCTCGACAATCTCAGCCTCGAAGCGCGGCGGATTCTTTTCGAGAAACTCGCCGTAGTTCGTCAGATGAGGCGCCGCCGGCGCGGCATCGTGGCTTTGGTTCTGCAGCGAGTGCAGAACCCAGGCCAGCGCCATCTCGCCGTATTTGTGATGGTGTCCGTAGCTCTCTCCGTCCGTGGCCACATGGACGAGTTGCGCTTCGCCGCTCTCGGCCTTGAAACCGCCTCGCAGCCGCTGCGCGAAGCCTTCGCCGCTGTTCAGCAGTCCCTCGAAGGCGATCGCCCGCGAGCGGGGTCCGTCGTAGAAGAAGACGTTGATCGTCCGGCCTTCCCTGAGCCGCACCAGATAGGCGCGCGTCGTATCGACCGAAGCGTCCGGCGTCTCCAGCCACGCCGGTTCTTTGACTTCCTTTGCACCCGGCTTGGGATTCGCCGCAGCGCTCGCCGCAAGCGCCTTGATGCGCGCGCACTGGTGCGGCGCCAGCAAAACGAACTGGATCCCATGTTGCGCCAGCAGATCCAGCGATTCCGAATCGACCGCCGTCTCCGGCAGCCACATTCCTTCCGGCTTGCGCCCGAAGCGGTGCCGGAAGTCCGCGATCCCCCACCGGATCTGCGTGATGCGATCCCGCGTGCTCGCCAGCGGCAGGATTACGTGGTTGTACACCTGCGCCATCGCCGAGCCGTGGCCGGAAAAACGCTTCTGGCTGCGCTGGTCGGCGTGGACAATCGCCTCGTGAACCCGCGGCGCGTTCTGCAGAAGCCAGGAGAGCAGCGTGGGTCCAAAATTGAAACTCATCCGCGCGTAGTTGTTCAGGATACGGATGATCTGGTTCTGCTGGTCCACGATGCGCGCCGCGCTGTTCGGGGCGTAGCACTCGGCCGTGATGCGCTCGTTCCAGTCATGCCACGGAGCCGCCGACTCCTGCGCCTCTACCGTCTCCAGCCATGGGTTCTCCCGCGGAGGCTGGTAGAAATGGCCGTGAATGCAGATCGTGCGCTCGGCGCTGCTCATAGCCTCCCCTGGGACTGTTCTTAAGGTACACGCGCAGAACCCAGGGCGAGCGCTCCGCCCTGCGGTTCACAGGATTCCATCGGCACAATTAGGCTTGTGCGACAATAGGAGGTGAATGCGGATGCTTCCCGGCCTCCCGGGGCGGCGTCCTGGAGAACTCTATGTTTGACAATCTGTTTAAACCCGAACACCTGCTGATCATCCTCGCGATCGCGCTCCTCATCTTCGGCCCCAGCAAACTGCCTGGATTAGGAAAGGGGCTCGGCGAAGCTTTTCGCGGCTTCAAAGAAGGGATCAAGGGCAACCCGGACAGTGATACTCCCGCCAAGCAGGAAAACGCTGCCAAGTCCGAGAACGCCACCCCGCAGGTGAAATAGCAGAGACGCACCGCCGCGACCTTACCCACCAGCCGCATCTTCGGATGCGGCTTTCGTGTCTTTCGCCCTCTCTCGGGGCCTGTTTCAGGGTTTCCCTGACCCTTTCATTCCGAAGCGATAACCCTGTCATCCGAGGCCGGCGCCGTGGGGGCATTCGGTGAGCGATAGCCTGCCTTGAGCGAATGCCGAGCAGTTGCTCGGCGAGTCGAACGGGGACCTGCTTTTCAACCCACACCGACGAATGTTTTCCTTGCGACATGCCACTGGCGTTCCGACCAGAAGATTTGGGGCTTTTCGCGCAGCGCGGAGAAACAGCAGGACAACTCGCTCACTTTGCTTTCGGAAGGCTCGGCGAATTGGTCGCGCAGCGGTGCTGCGGAGCAGCACGACGGTAGAAGCCCCGGCCTTCAGGCCGGGGAACGGCCGGCTCAAAAACTCTGGC
>JBKICP010000459.1:0-6601 GCA_046567085.1 Acidobacteriota bacterium | reverse complement strand
GCGGCGTCTTGTGCTGCCCGCCCCCGAGCCCCTGCTCGTCGAAGTCGATGGCCCCGTCGCCGGCTACGGCCCCACCCAGGTCCTCTGCCATTGCCACTGGCAGCCCGAGCCGGTGCGCCGCGAGCGCCTGACCATCGTTCTTGTCCACGGCCTCGAGGGCTCCTCCAACTCGCAGTACATCGTCGGCAATACCGCCCGCGCGCTGGCTGCCGGCCTCAACGTCGTCCGCATGAATATGCGCTCCTGCGGCGGTACCGACGCGCTCTCCCCCACGATCTATCACTCCGGCCGATCCGGCGACGTGGGCCGCGTCGTCGAGACCATCGTGCGTCAGCAGGCGCTCACTTCCATCGCGCTCGTCGGCTACTCCATGGGTGGAAACCTGGTCCTGCGCTGGGCCGGCGAGGTCAGCAACAATCCCCCGCCGCAACTGAGGGCCGTCGTCGGCGTCTCCCCCCTCATGGATCTCGCCGTATCCTCCGCCGCATTGCACCGCCCGGAAAATCGTATCTATGAGTGGCACTTTTTGCGCTCCATGCTCGCCCGCGTCCGCCGGCGCATGGCCCTCTATCCCCGCATCTATGGCGACGCGCGCCTCGCGCAGATTCGCTCCATGCGCGACTTCGACCAGGAGATCGTCGCCCGCTACGGCGGCTTCGCCGATGCCGATGATTACTACTACGCCGTCGCAAGCTCGAAGTATGCCGCATCCCTCTCCGTACCCACCCTCATCCTCCATGCGGAAGACGACCCCTTCATCCGCTTTCTGCCCCAGACCCGTGACGCGCTCATCGCCAATCCCTGGGTCACCTGGCTCGAAACGCAGCACGGCGGCCACTGCGCCTTCCTCGCCCCGGCAACCACAGACGACGGCCGCTGGGCGGAAGCCACCCTCCTCCAGTTCCTGCTGCGCCTGAGCACCGGAGCCTGAGGTGGAAGCCGACTGGTCCGTCGAGATCGGCGCCAGCCTCCCCATCATCGACGCGGACTGGCCCGGCTTCGTCGACCTGCGCGCCGATCGCAACCGGATCGCAACCATTCCCGAGGCCGTCGAGCCCGCCCTGCGCGCCGCCCTCCTCGACCTGAATCGAGAAGACTCGCCCGTCTTCACCAGCAAATGTGAGGTGTGGGAACTCGCAGCCGAGGAGATCGATCCCGACGAGTTCGCGTGCGACCCGTCCGTCGCCTGCCAGGCCGGCCGCGCCAGCTGGATCGACGTCCTCGCCCGGGATGCCGACGTCTTTGCCTCCTTCGACGCCCAGGAAGCCTGGGTGCGACGGATCGCCGCACGTCTGCGCGAAGAGCCAGGGGCACACGGGCGCGTGGATGCGGTCGTGCGGGCAGCGCTGACAGCAGGCCGCGAGGGATTCGCCATCACCCTCTACGCCGCCGGTTGCGGAGTGGATACGCAGGCCGCCCGCGCCGCCTGGGAGCGGGTGTTGGCGGCAGCCGTCGCGGCTACAATGAGGGAAGCCCAGCCAGCGCAGCCCAGCCAGGCAAAGGGCGAGTAGCTCAATCGGATAGAGCACCGGCCTTCTAAGCCGGGGGTTGTGGGTTCGATTCCCGCCTCGCCCACCATAATTCTCCACACAAGCTTCAGGCTCCGAGCTCCATGACCTTCGTACCCTCCCTCCCGCCCTTTTCTCTTGCCTGCAACTCCGCAGGAAGGCTACGGTAGAAAGCTGGAAAGCTCTGTCCGCTTGGTGCGCACGGAGCTTTTCCCTTTTGAGGTGTCGCCGCACCCATGCCGCGATCCCTCCCCCCGGCTCAGGCCGTGGTGTTCCGGCTCTTTGAAACTCCTGCACTCGACCAGGCTGTGGAACCATATAGCTACGAGCAAATCTTCAGGAATGAAATACATAGAGGGCCAGACAGGGTAATGTGCGCGCCATATTACCTCGCAAATCGCTGAAAATTAACAGTTTGCAGAACCGATCCCCCGGAGGGAGGGTGCATCGGAACCTAATCCCCGGGACGGGATGGCGCGCAAACGGCGCGAATCGCTCTCCGCGCCATCCAGGACTGAATGAGGAGTTCTATTGCACGGTCAGCGTGACCACAGCGGAACTGGTCACCGTCTGCGTTTGCGGATTGCTCGTGGTCGATGTGCTGCCCACATGGGTGCCGCAGCCCGCGGTGCATCCAGCCCCCACCAGAAGCAGCAGCACCAGGCCGCTGGTCACCCAAATCGTCCGCATGGAGCGGCGCCGCGTCGCGCCCGCCAGCGGCAGCAGCAGGATCGGCAGCCTGCTGAACGCAGAGGCCGTCACCGGCAGCGTCTCTGTGAAGACAACCGTGATGCGGTACGCTCCCGCCATTGTCGAGGAAGCGGTTGCCACCGTCACGACACCGCTCGACGCGGAGTAGCTGCACGTCGCCCCGGCAGGCAGGTTCAGGCACTGCGTTGAAACACCCATCGCATTGGCCGGCAGTGTAACGGTATAGGACCCGGTAGAACCCGCTGCCACCGCCGCAGTGGCTGGATTGAACGAAGGCGGAGCAATGCTGGCTCCGGCGGAGTCGACCTCGAATTGAAAGATGTTCGAGGTGAGGCTTCCTGGAGCGGCTGTCTGCACGGTGATGTTGGAGATTCCGGCCGAGGCAACATCGGTAGCCGGGACCTGCGCCGTGAGCTGCGTCGCGCTCACAAACTGTGTCGCGAGCGCGCTCGTGCCCCAGTACACCGTGGAACCGGAGGTGAAGCCGGACCCGCTGATCGTCAGCGTGAAGGCGCCGCTCCCCTTCAGCGTGAGCAACGGCGACATATCCGTGATCACGGGCGAGGAGGTGGAACCGCTGCCGACCGTTTCGGTCAGCGTGCTGGAGACGCTGGCAGCCAAGGCGGAGCTTCCGCTATAGGCGGCTGCGACGGTATGGCTGCCCGTGGCCAGTGTTGCGGTGGTGGTCGCAATGCCGCCCGCGCTGATCGTCACCGGCGCGCCATAGCTGGCGCCGTCGATCGCGAACTGTACGGTCCCGGTCGGCGTTCCGCACGCGGAAGTGACAGCAGCAGTGAACGTAACAGTCTGCCCGGCGGCAGCAGGATTGGCGCTCGACGTGAGGGCCGTCGCAGTCGTGCCGAGTCCGGTGACGGTAAGCGTCGTTTGTCCGGTGATGCCCGAGAGCGCTGCGGCGATCGTGGAGGTGCCAGGACAAGCAGCAGTCGCAACTCCGGCCGCACTAATCGTGGCTGTGGCCGGGCTAGAAGACGTCCACCCAGCCTGAGTGGTGATGTTCTTCGTGCTGCTGTCGCTGTACGTGCCGGTCGCCGTAAAGGACTGCGTCGTCCCGGCGGCGATCGAGGGACTCGCCGGCGTTACGGCGATAGAGGAGAGCGTCGTCCCTGTGGCCGATCCGCTGGGAAGAATCTCGATCGCCGCGCCGTCGAAGTTGGTACCCCCGTTGGCAAGCAGCGTGGAGTTCGCCATCTGGTAGTTGAACGAGATGGGACTGGTCGAAGTGGTGTAGGCGTAGGAGTAAGGGTCGCCCGTGTCCCAGCTGCTGGAATCGATCATGCCGGTAGCCCAGATGGAGTTGAAGACCACGCCCGGCGTCAGCGAAGCCGATGGCGGACCGATGCCGAAGTAGCTGGTCGCGACGATCACGCTGCCGGCCGTGGTGGGCGTGAGGACCGGATCGCCGGTGATCGGCGCGTTGGTGGTGTTTGGCTGATAGCCGATGTAGGTATTCACCGTGGCTCCCACACAGCCAGTGGATCCGCCGGCGGTCGCAGCGCCGGCGATGTCATAGAAGAGGACGTGATTGTTGATCGAGCTGGGATTCCACGAGATGACGAGGTTCTGGCCGCCGGTGCCGGTGCCGAGACAGGTGGAGAAGATCTGGGGATCGAGCGGCGGATTGGTGAAGGGCGTGCGCGTCCAGGTATGGCCTTCGTTATCGGCGAGGTTCGCCATGTCCCATCCGCCCACCGACGGATTGGAGGTGGAGATCACAATCGCGTTGCCGCTGGAAGGAAAGGGAACCGTGACCGGATTCGTCAGTTCGCCGACGAAGTGCAGGATGCGCGTGACGTGAATGCCGGTGGGCTGCGTGCCCGCGCCGGATGAGGCTTTGAAGGCAGCGGCCACCGAGTTCCAGTTGCGGGCGTTCGTGTCGCCATGGACGGTCAGCGTCGGAGTGAAGGAGCCGTGCGTGCTCTGCAGGCTCACTTCGTTGGCATACTTATCGACGATGTTCTCCATCAGCAGCGCGGAACTCGCGTCCGGCGTCACGTTGGTGATGGGGTTATCGGCCTCGGGATACTGATACGTCTCTTCGCCGTAGTTGAAGATTAGGTCCCCGTCGGCGGTCGTCGTCACCGGACCGGGCTGCACGGTGCCTTTCAGGCCGTTGGCTGCGGCGGTGCCGTCGAGGCAGGCGCTGGGCGCGATACCGCTCACTTCGTCGTAGGTGAAGTGCAGCGGCTCGTCGTGCACCGCAGGCTGGCTCATGTGGATGGTGATGAGGTTGGTCCCGGCCGTAGCGCCGCAGATGTAAAGGATCTCGCTTTCCTGGCCATCCGCTGTGTTGGTGGTGCTGACGGCGGTCTGCCAGGCGCCGCCGTTGTTGTCCGTCACGGTGATCGCCTTGGAACTGACATGCATCACCGTGAAGATCAGCAGATTGCCCGGAGAACTCGGCTCCATCGGGAACTTGAAGTCCTGCAGCGTCTCGCCGTAAGCCGTGCCGTCGGCAACGGAGTCGATGTGGTGAACGACGCAGGGGTGGCTCGTGTCGCAGTCGGGCCAGACATAGGTTCGCTGTGCTGCCGCTAGGAACGGCACGGCGAGCACAAGGATCGCGATCAGGCGAACGCGTTGCATGGTTGCAGGCGCGGATTGCATGCGCCCAGAAGCCCTGACTGTCATGATTGTCTTCCTGACGTGGATCGCCTGTGTGAAGTTTGTCGCTGAAATGAAGTCAGAGTGAAAACAATGCAAGGAGTGGGGGAACTCCCTGCAGGAAATCCTCGGCGGTAACCGTTGCGGGCGCGGGATGCGAAACGGTGGTTCTATTACGCGTCTTCGAGAAGACGCAGCTTGCTGGCTCAGCTGATCTCGATAATGTTCTCAGTCTTTGCGGCCTGGGCGAGAGCGCGTTCGGCCAGGTGGTTGGCGATTTTGTAGAACGGCGCAGCATGGGACGAGTCAGGACCGGCAAGAGCAATGGGCATGCCGGTGTCGCCGCCGTGGCGGATTTCCGGAACGAGCTCGACCGATCCAAGGAACGGAATATCGAATTGCTTTGCGGTGCGCTCCGCGCCGCCCCGGGAGAAAATGTCGATCTCCTGATGGCAGTGCGGGCATGTGAAGTGGGACATGTTCTCCACGATGCCGAGCACTTCCACGTTCACCTGGTGGAACATCTCGAGCGCCTTGCGCGCGTCCTGCAGCGAAACATCGGAGGGCGTGGAGACGACGACAGCACCTGTAAGAGGAACGGTCTGGACGAGCGAGATAACAACGTCGCCGGTCCCGGGCGGAAGATCGACGAGCAGAATGTCGAGTTCGCCCCATTCCACCTGTTGCAGGAACTGGCGGATGATCTGGTGCAGCATCGGGCCACGCATCACCAGCGGCTTGTCGCCCGGCGAGATGAAGCCGACCGAGATAACCTTGACGCCGTGCGCCAGGTTAGGCTCGATCTGATTGTTGGGGCGCACCGTGGGCTGGCGCGTCGTGCCGAACATCAGCGGCACATTCGGCCCGTAAATGTCGGCATCGATGAGGCCGGTGCGGAATCCGAGCTTTGCAAGAGCAATGGCCAGATTGACGGCCAGCGTGGTTTTGCCAACGCCGCCTTTTCCGGATCCGATGGCAACGATGGACTTGACGCCGGGCAGGGCAGCGGGAGGCGGCGGAGTGGGAGGATGAGCCATAAGAACAGCCTACCGCGTTCGGCGCTCCGCGTTCGGAAAAGCTGGCCGCTGCTCCTGTAGTCTGGAGTTAAGGAGAGCGAAGCATGGAAGTGAACGGTCCTGCACAGCCGCCGCGTACGGTGGCCCAGTCGCAGTCGGAGATGACCGAGCTGATTCTGCCGAACGATACGAACACACTCGGTAATCTGCTGGGCGGACGCCTGATGAACTTCATCGATCTGGTGGGCGCCATGGCCGCCTTCCGGCACGCGCGCAGCCATGTGGTGACGGCTTCGATGGAGCACATCGATTTCATCGCGCCGGTCCACGTGGGGGATTTGCTGATCCTGAAGTCGTCGGTGAATCGCGCCTTCAAGACCTCCATGGAAGTCGGCGCCAAGGTCTGGGTGGAAAACACGATTGCCGGAATCCATCATCACGTGGCGTCGGCGTATCTGACCTTTGTGGCCATCGACACGCAGGGCCGGCGCGTTCCCGTTCCTCCACTGGTAGCCGAGACCGAAGATGAGAAGCGGCGCTTCGACGAAGCCGGGCGACGCCGCGAGGTGCGCGAGGCGGAGGCGCGGCGGCGTCGTATTCCGAAGTTTGAGACAGGGAAGATCTAGATGTGGAGTGTCAACAGGTTGTTCCGATCGAGAGCTGATCGGGAGATGGGCGGCGACGCACCGAGACTACCATGCGGCCGATGCCAGTTGTACTGGTGCAGCCAGGGGCCAAGCTCCT
>JBKICP010000458.1:0-3460 GCA_046567085.1 Acidobacteriota bacterium | reverse complement strand
AGCGATCGTAGATGGAGAATCCAGTGGATTTCACAAGAGCTACCGAACTTACCGATGAAGTGGCGGCTGCAATTGAGGATGCGTTCGAGTATCACAACTGGGACGAGAAAATGATCGCCGCCGGGAAGCAGGTACGTGCCGCTCTGGCCGCTGCCGTGAAGGTGATCGTTGCCGCTGTTCCACCGGGCCCTGATCGGACAACGGCAATCAGGAAGCTCCGTGAGGCGCGGATGGACTGCAACTCTGCCATCACCCACGGAGGGAGGTACTGATGAAACCGGAAACGAAATCCAGCCTCTACCCGCGCACGGTATTCCACGCCGACGGCGTGAAGACGGTTATCGCGCAGGACGAGGAGCAGCACGCGAAGCTCAACGCACAGGGCTGGTTCAACGCCCCGCAGCCTCCGCCGCCGCCCGCTGAACCTCCCATGACACCCGAAGAGAAGGCCGCCATGTTCGAGAGCGAACTCGAAGGCCTGGGAGATCAGGTCGACGCGCAGGCCGGCGTCCTGACGGCGCTGGAAGACCGGGTATCGAAACTCGAAGAGGCACTCGCAAACGCGGCCACTGCGTTCGAATCCATCGAGCAGCGGCTCGCCGCTCTCGAAAAGAAGAGAGGGAAGGAGTAACCAGATGGAAATCCCCGAACAGAAGCTGCCGAAGCTCGAGCCCGGACACGCGGAGCCGGGCATGAAACTGCCGCGCGTCGAAGGCGTCGGCATCAAGGACGAGACACCCACTTCGGAGTACCCGAAGTACATCGCGCATCCGGTCCGCGGTCAGACTCTCGCGCGGGATGCGGAGCACGAGAAAATGCTGCTCGCGGAGATCACCGCTGCGGAAATCGCTGCTTCCGTTGCGGCTGCACCGGCGTCGGATGAATCTGTGACGGCTGAACCTGTTTCGTCGAAGGACGTCTAACCTTGGCTCCCTGGGACCCAGCGGACGCCAGTAAACACACGCACCTCGCGGACACCCCGCGAAGGCAGCGGATGTTCGCCGACATCGCAAACAAGGAACTGGCGTCTTCGGGGAACGAAGGCGAGGCTATCCGAATGGCGAACGCAGCCGTCCACCGGGATCACGAAAAGCATGGCCGGAAGGAACCAGCCAACGGTTCGCATCACTGGTCGGGAGCCAAATGAACTTCGCCGCGCTGAAGATCGCGCCAGTTGTCCGGAAGTATCAGGGCCAGCCTCCCATGCCGCGCGCCGTGCGCGAGGACGTGATTCTAGAAGGCAAGGACAAGCTGGAGTTCGTCACGGAGTTTCTGGCTAAAAGTCCGCACGTTCAGCCCGAGGAGATTCGCCGGATCAATGCGGCTGCGAAGCTGATCGGACGCGGAACTCCGCCTATCGGGCTCGCCGATCCGAAGTGCATCGGGGTGGCGTTCGGAAGGTACTGGTACACGGAATAGTGGACGTACAGAAACTCTACGGCATCGACCGCTCAACCAACCAGCCGTTTTGGATTGCAGAGGTCGTTTTGCGTGGAGACGAGGTTTCCGAGTTCCTTAAGTTTCTGTCCGAAACAAAAAACGGATATGCGCTGCCGGTGCTCTCGTGGGCGAAGGCGAGCCGAATCGTCGGACTCCGAAACGGCGCTCCGGAACCGGATATCGAGGGCTGCGTGGTTGAACTGATGGGCGTCCTGTTCGGTCGCCACTGGTACGCGGTGTACGAATGATCTACTGCATGGTCGAGCATCCTGGTCGCGAGAAGGTTTCTGCAAGGCAGGCGGAATTAGCTGCCGGGAGCAGTTTCCCGCCACCGAGATTACATTTTCGCGTAAGAGAAAAATCCCCATCTTGGACAGAATTTCAGCGGATGGATATCGGCATGATGACAGAGCGGCAGCGCGTATTCGTGCGCTTTGCGGCGGCAACCATACGCATGTCTTTTATCTGGAGCTTCCGTGATCATCTCCGTGTTCGATGTGGTAAATGGCAAACTTCTAGCAGCAGAACTGAGTATCGAGAATCACTCTGTTACGATGCGGCCTGATCTTGATTCGATCGCCAATGCGTGCCCGAGCTTCATCCGGTGGAATGCCAATGGGTCAGCCGATCTGCATTCGGGTTGCCTGCTGTGAGATTCTTCGTCCTGGCGATGAACGACGAATGCCGGATCGTACGCGCCGGGTTACAAGCGCCGCTGGCCGAAGTCAATAAAATGGCCTTCGGGGTTCCTTACGGCGTGCGGTTCATTGGGACGGAAATACGGTTGCCGGTGGCGATCGCCATGGCGCGGGACGCCGGTTTCAAAGAAGCGATTGTGAACGGCGAAAAGCAGAGCATCGAACTTGTCGGTGTAGCGGGGGCAGCGTAAAAATTATGAGCGGAATCAAACTCTCTCTTCCTCGAATTCAGATGACGAAACCGCCGCGCGTGGTCGAGCCAAAGGCGCCGCCCGCGAGTCGGGCCGTGGAAGTGGCGGCTATCGAGCGTCCGATTGGCCGGTTCCATCCGTTCAACCAGAAGACGCCATCTATCCACTGGAGCGGTAAGTAGTGGACTTCAAAGAGAAATTAGTTCAGTTCCTGAAAGAGAACAATGCCACGATAAACTCTTCGTGTCAGACCGGTTGCGATCTTGTCGTAACGGTTGATGGCGTGGATATTGCGGAGTTCTGCTGCCACATTCCAGAGACAGAAAAATGAAGGGGCTCTCTCTCCGCGCTGAAGAGGAACTGCTGAAGTCGATCCCATCCCGGGGAATGTACTCCGTGGTCATGATGGGAAGGTTCGCTTCCGTCATCTGGCGTCACGGCGTCAGTGAGCGCGTTCTGATCCAGTTCCTGACGCCGAATCTCGCGCGCTTCATTGCTGCGAGCTGCAACTTCGTCCACCGCGATCCCCGGACCGGGGATGTGACCCGGAACTGGGAAATGCTGAAGGCAGCATGGTGGGACGGAAAGAAAGAGCCTTCCCGAATTCTCCTGCCGGCAGGTTTCGGCAGGTAACAATCTTCCGCGCCGCGCGCATGGTGCTGTCAGATCGGCAGCCGGGTGCAGGCTACCTCATGAAAGACGCGCGGTGCCGGGATGGGCAAGAGTTCATCCGATGAGTATCGACCGCGGCACAAAGCACGACATCCGCGAGGCGGAGCGCAGAGGTGCCCGCTTCGCCGTCCAGATGCTCAGTCTCTACGAACGCCCCTGGCTTCTGCGGAACGAAGCTTGGGACTATGGCAAGCCGGTTCTTCCAGAAGACAAAAAATCTCCGAAGTCCAACTGAATTCCACGCCCCGGACCCCGGCTGTCACCGCAGGCCCGGAGCTACATCCCGCAGTGTGAAAGGAACACCATCGAGATGCACAAGAATCATACCCGACGAGCAGATCCGCGCTGATGGCAGGCTGGAAACCAAATCCCATCGCGTCTCCGGACCAGCGCCTCGTCGCCATCGAAACCATGATGTGCGAGGCGCTCAACCGCCTGTTCGGCAATGGCCAGAAGGGC
>JBKICP010000457.1:0-41181 GCA_046567085.1 Acidobacteriota bacterium | reverse complement strand
GTCCAGTCATCCTGCAGATAGCCTGCGCCGTACCATTCCCGCTCCGTGGCGTTCAGGTTACTGCCCAGCGAGACCGAATTCGCTGTCCCGAGCAGAAAGTCTGCCACGGGACTTCCGGTCTTTGCGCGGCTCTGAACGTCTTGTGTGAAGACACCCGAAAAGCCAAAGGAGCCGCGGGAAGTGGATGCTGCCTCGGTACTGGTGCGGATCAACAGGTATTCGCCACCGAACTTCAGGGTATGCCGGCCCAGCACCTTCGAGATATTGTCGGAAAAGTCCCAGACGCCGCTGGTCTTATGCAGGGGTGAATTCGTGCAGCAGCCCGCCTGGGCGCCGACCGTGGCATATCCGCTGATGCCAAACTGCGGGGTGCTGCTGTTGATATAGGACGTGAGCGCGCCCGGAATAATGGCGTCCAGCGGCTGTGTCGCGTTCGAGGAAAGATTGATCGTCGTGTATGCGAATCGCGCTTCGTTGACCAGGGTATCGCTGAAGGTGCGCGTATACCCGTATCCGATACCGGTGTTGTGAGTCGTGCGGAGAACCGGAGTATTTGTGGGCAGGGGAAGCGCTGCTGCTCCGAGCAGGGAATCCCAGTCGATGGAGCCGCGCAGGAACATCGAATCCCTTGGTGTGAGTTGAACATCCGCGCGCCCCACACCGTTGTTGCTCGAATTGATCTGCGGCGAGTTATACACATACAGGTTGCTGGAGCCAGGAACATTGGGCTGCGGATAGTCGTTGAGAATTTTCGAAGTAATGGAACTGATGTCCCCGGAGGGAATCGTATTGTTTGGGAACTGCTGGCGCACGGTTTGCCCATTCGCCTGGGTGGTATTGAACGGGTCGTAAATCGGCGTCGATCCAAAGATGCCCTGGCGGTTCGCCAGGGAGGGCACCGCCGACTGATTCACCTGGTCGGTGTGGTTGTTGAAGCGCTCATAGGCGCCGAAGATCCAGGCGCGGTCCTTCCGGATCGGTCCGCCCAGAGAGCCGCCGTATTGGTTCTGCACCTCCAGCGGCTTGTGGCCGGCCAGCGCGAAGAAGTTTGCGGCGTTCATGTCGTAGTTCTGCAGGAACTCGTAGGCTGAGCCGTGGATCTGATTGGTGCCGCTTTTGGTAATGGCGTTGACCACGGCTCCGGCAGAATTGCCATACTCCGACGAATAATTGCTGGTGTCGACCGAGAATTCCGCAATGGCATCGAGCGGGGGCCGGACCATATCGCGCTGGTAATTGTCGAGTCCGCGGATGTAGTTGACGTTCCGCGCTCCATCCAGCAGAAAAGCATTCTGCAGACCGGAGTTGCCGTAGGAGTTGAACGACGAATCCTTGGACCCGACGGTCGGAACCGCTCCCGCGGTTAGATTGGCGACGCTCAGATAGCTTCTTCCATTGAGAGGAAGGGCCAGCATCTGGTGGGATTCGATGACCTCGTTCAGATTCGAGGTTTTTGCCTGAATCAGCGGAACGCCCCCGCTGACGGTGATGGTCTCCTGCGCCGTCCCAGGCTCCAGCTGGATTCTCACATCCGCGGTCTGCCCCACATTGACCAGAATCCCGACCCGGCTGATCGTCTTGAATCCGGTGGCCGAAACCGTGACGTTGTAGGTGCCGGGCGGCAACAGGGGCGCCTGTGCCAGCCCCGCTCCATTCGTCTGGAGGGTGCGGACTCGGTTGTTGGTGCTGGCCCCGGTGATCGCAACCTTCGCTCCCGGCACCACGGCGGCGGTTGTGTCGGTGACCGTGATTGAGATTTCACCGGTCGATGTCTGTGCCATTGCCGGACGGAACCAGAACAAAAGCAGAGTGACACTCCAGGCGAAGCGCAGGTACGGCCGCGGCCGATTCAGTTTTCGGCGCCGCATGCCGCCCAGGACGATCGTCTGCTCTTTCATGTTCTTCTCCTTCAGCCTCCAAAGATGTGGTTCGCGGCAGGGCTTTCCCCGTGGTGCGGGAATGCAGGGATATCGGAACCGCTCCGCTGCAGCCTCGTCGGGGTGCCGGCTCTTGCCAGCCAGCCTTCTCTGAAGTGCAGGTGTGTTCTCAGCCGATGCCGGCGAATTCTTACCGGCGCCCACCCTAAACAGCGAGAACCTGAATACGAAAGGAGAATTCACCGGAAACCTGAACGGGGGGAGTAGCGGGGTGGGGAGAATTTTACGGGTGAAGGGGCGGATTTTGGGTTCGGCCGACCCGTATCTGCCGCCGATCGTTGCCGGTTACGGCATCTGGAGTGCGACGGCAGAGCCGGATCGGAGAGTTGTTGTGACACCCGTTAAAAGCAAGTTCCTGGATGGGGTGTGTAGAATGGGTCCTTCGTCTCCCGGCCGTTCATCTTTTCCCGGGAACCCCTGGACTCTGCGATGACCGATGCCGTGTCCTTTTTTCATTTCTCGCTTCAGCGCGAATCGATGGGAATGATTGGATTGGGCCATCGCGCGGGGCGGCAGGGGACTGCCGGTCTTTCAGCCCTCTGGGAGAGCCATTCCGGCCATGCCGGAGGAGCCTGTTTTTGAGTTCACGTCCTTGAGCGCACGAACCGTCACCGACAATCTCGAAACCCTCTCGCCGGAGTCGTGCCGTGCGGAATTGGCGCGTGTCCTTGGCAGTCGGACTTTCGCCAAAGCCGCGCGTCTCAGGGTCCTTCTGGAATACGTCGGAGAATGCTCCATTCAGGGCAAACCGGATGCTCTCTCGGAACAACAGATCGGCATCCGCGTCTTTCAGCGTCCGCCTGGCTACAACTCCACCGAAGATACGATTGTGCGCGTGACGGCCCGCCACCTGCGGGAGCGGCTTGAGCTGTATTACGAAGAGGAAGGCAAGGACAATCCGGCACGGCTGACGGTACCCAAGGGGAGCTATGTCGCCATCTTCCAGATGCCTCCGATGGAAAGCCTCGGCTCCGGCCCCGTCGATCCTGGGGCGGCTCAGGAAGCGCCGCTGTCTTCCGATTCGGCTCCGGTCGAGACGGAGCCTCCTCCCGGACCCACTCGCTGGCCGCGATCCGCATGGCTGACGGTGCTTGCCTGTGGCCTTTTGGCCGTGGCACTGCCGTGGGTCGTCGAGCAGCACTTCCGCTCGCAGCCGCAGCCCCCGGCGCAGCAGGAGGCGCATTCCTTTGGTCCTCCCGCGCTGTGGCGGGCCCTGTTCACTCCAGGGCGCTTTACGTTCATCGTTCCTGGAGA
The DNA here is from genome assembly GCA_046567085.1 of Acidobacteriota bacterium. Lineage (GTDB taxonomy): Bacteria > Acidobacteriota > Terriglobia > Terriglobales > Acidobacteriaceae > Palsa-343. The sequence continues at coordinate 37,990 of JBKICP010000457.1, read as the reverse complement.
CGCTGCCCTCGATATGTATACCGCGTGGGAACAGCGCGATGTTTCGCTAGGGGACTACACCAATCAGGACTACCAAACCCATGTGACGGTGAGCCGGCCGCCTGCACATAACGATGTGCCGCTGAGCGTTCGATCGGTCACTCCGATGGCCGATCTGCGCATGGTCTCGGATCTGGTGCGCATTCCTCAATGGATGGGGCAACCCACGTGGGATGACTGGATCGAAGTTTGCTACGCGCGCGACATGGTGGTCGCCAACACCCACAACAACAATCTGATTCTGATCGGCTCCAGCACCTTCAATCCCTGGGTCACCCTGTACCAGCCGGCGCTGGACTTCGATGTGCACTGGGACTACATCCGCGACGTGTATTACGTGAGCAACCGCGTGCCAAAGCCAGGAGAGCAGAAGCAGTATGTGTACGATCGGACGTCCGGTACCAGCGCGTACACCCTGGTGGCACTCACGGACAACATGCAGGGTGAGGGGCGCGTCCTGCTGATCGAGGGGACAACCATGGGCACGACCTACGGGGCCCTGAACTTCTTTACCAATGAAAAGCTGTGGCAGCCGGTTATCCGCGCAGCCACGGACAAGAGCGGCAGGCTGCATAATTTCGAAGCGTTGCTCAGCAGCGACTTCGTCCGCGGCGGCACCAGTAATACCCGCATCGTCGCCGTTCACCTGCACGGATAAGAGCCGGTCTGAAAAGGCTGTGGACTCACCTGACTCATTACACTGGAGGTCCGGGAAGACGGTTTCCCTCAGCTCAAACCCCGAAAGCCGGAGTCAGATCTTTGACCAGCGAACACGAACTTCGCGAGAAACTGCGCAAGATTGCGGCCCTGTTCGAAGGGGCATCCACGGCAGGGGAGCGCGATGCCGCGGCCGCAGCGCTCGATCGTGTACGCGCGGCTCTGCATGCAGCGGAAAAGGTGGAGCGTCCGGTCGAAATGAATTTTCGGCTGCCGGACCGCTGGAGCCGTCGCCTGTTTCTTGCCTTGTGCCGCCGTTACGGACTGCGTCCCTACCGCTATCCACGGCAGCGGTATTCGACCGTGGTGGTGCGAGCTCCCGAGTCGTTCATCAACGGAACCTTGTGGCCGGAGTATCTGGAGATTTCGCGGGCCCTCGACGAATACCTGAATGAGGCAACGGAGCGAATCATCCGCGAGGAGGTATTCGGCGATGCGGAGGAGGCGGAGGAACGGCCCGATGCTCCGCCGAAGCATGCATCGGAGCGGGGCCTTTCGCTCGATGCGGAGAGTTGAGAGGAACGAAAGCTTCATGAAGCCCGCATCCGAGTGAAAACACCATGAAGAACAAATCCTCAGTTGTTCGAGAAGCTCGGCTGGATGCTCCGTTCACGGCGCCACAGCGTCTCCCGGGACAACGCCTGTGAGCTTGTGCTCCTCCATGGTTCGGTTGAAGGTGGGCAGATCGGTCTTCAGGAAATTGTTGAACCTGGCGAGAGCCGCTTCATATTGAGGCTGCAGGAGCTTCATCTGGTCGACCATGGCGGCCGTCGGAGCATCGTCCTCCCCTTCGAATCCTGCCTCCAGCGCGAGCAGATGTTCGTGCACCTGGTCCGGCACGCGCAGCGTTGATTCCGCCGCTCCGGGATTGCTGGTGATGGCGGCTTCGGCAGCCTTCATCTGCTTTACGAGGGTGTCGATGGCGGTGGTGACATCCTTTTCTTCCGCTGTGCCTTTTACCACGACCCGCAGCGCACCGAGCTGGGCTTCGATGGCGCTGATCCGGTTGAGCGCTACGTCGAGCTGGGAGATCTCGTGGAGGATCGTTTCTGTGTCATGGAAGCGCTCTTCCATGGCCGCGTTGTCCGCGTGAGAGTCCGGATCGCTGACTACGGCAAGTTGCTCCTTCAGCGTTTTCCCTCCGATGGTGAGCGCCACGTTGTAATTGCCCGGTGGCACCACGGCTCCGGAGCGTGGCCCCTTCAGGAATTGCTTGCCTGCTTCCCAACGTACGGGACCATCGGCGCGGAGATCCCACGTCAACCGTTGCAGGCCCGCCCGCGCCGGGACCCACGGCACCTCTTTCGGAGCTGTGGCATTTTCATGGGAGGCTGCGGGTGTCGGTTGTTGCTGGGCCTGCGAGGACTTTGCCGACTCCGCGGGCCTGGCTTCCTGTTGTTCTCCCTGAGGCTTGGAAGAAGTTCCGGCTGCCGGAGGCAGATCCTCCTCGTTGGGCGGCACTTCGTCTTCTTCGAGCGTGCGGGTGCCTTTCATTGTTCGCACCACATGGCCCTGCGCATCGGTGATGACGAGTTGGCCGGGGTCCTTCTCCTCGTGGGCGACGAAGTAGCTGATGGTGGCTCCGGCCGGAGGATTCTTTCCGTAGAAGGCGCCGTCACCGAGGGGTTCCACCTGCGACCAGGGCCAGAAGCGGACGGCTGCGGGAGCTGCAAACAGATGAGCGGTCTCGGTCGCCATTTGCGGTGTGAACTGCTGGAAGGGTGTCAGGTCGTCGAGGATCCAGACCGATCGTCCATGCGTGCCCACGACGAGCGCATTCTGCTCCGCGTCGAGCGCAACGTCGTAGACGGAGGCATTCGGCAGTCCCAGGCCGAAGAGGTACCAGTGCTGGCCCGCATCCCAGGAGACGTACAGCCCATTTTCGAGACCCGCATAGTACATCCGCGGATTGTGCAGATCGCGCCGCACGACATGGGCGTAAGCCTGCGCGGGCAGGTCGCCGACCAGCGAGGTCCAGGTCGCTCCGTAGTCGGTGGTGCGAAAGAGGTACGGCGTGAAGTCGCCGCTGAAATGGCGGTCCACGGCGATCACGGCTTCGCCCGGGTTCTCCGGCGCCACGTCGATGGATTCGACGCGCCCCCACTCCGGCAGATGCGGCAGGTTGGCGGTGACATTCTTCCAGGTTGTCCCGCCATCGCGGGTTACCTGCACGAGGCCGTCGTCGGTGCCGACCCAGATCACTTTGGGATCTTTCCGGGCGGGGGCGATGCTCAGGATCGCATCGTAGACTTCAGCGCCGGAATTGTCTTTCATCACCGGACCGCCTGACGACTGGAGCTTCTCCTTGTCATTCCGGGTCAGGTCGCCGCTGATCGGTTTCCAGGTGCGGCCACGATCCTCGCTTCTGAAGAGCACATTTCCGCCGGCATAAAGCACCTGAGGATTCTGCGGCGAGACCGCGAATCCGGCGTTCCACGCAAAGCGGTACGGCAAGTCGGCCACGCCGCCGCCAGAGATATCGCGCGGGTAGGGCTCCATATCGTGCACCTGCTGGGAGCCGCGATCGAAGGTCATCCAGACGCCGTTCTGCGTGCTGTTATAGAAGAGGTTCGGATTGTCAGCGGCCTGAATCGCAAACATGCCGTCGCCGCCGTTGAGCGCAAACCACGCGCGGTCCAGAATGCCGGAGGGATCCTTACTGCGCCCCGTTCCGCACCACGCACTGTTGTCCTGCAGTCCGCCGCAAACGGTGTAAAAGGGGCAGCCTGCCACGCTCACGTGATAGAACTGGCCGATCGCCAGGTTGTGCACGAAGGCCCAGTGCCCGGCATTGTCGGCGGACATGGCGACGCCGCCGTCATTGCCTTCGATGATCCGACCGCTGCCGCTGGGATCGATCCAGATGGTGTGGTGGTCGCCATGGATCTGCTTCGCGATCGCGGTGAAGGTGTGGCCGCCGTCCTTCGATTCCATGAGGTTGTTCGAGAGCGCGAGGACATGGTCCGGATTCTCGGGATCGACGGCGAGATGCGAGAAGTAGAACGGCCGGACGTCGACCTCCTCATCCCTGCTCACGAGAGTCCAGTGTTCGCCGGCATCATGGGAACGCCACAACACGCCTTCGTTCGATCCCATGACGCCGTAGACCACGTTGGGATCGCTGGGTGCGATGGCCAGCCCGATCCTTGTGACGGGCTGTTCCGGCAGGCCATGGCCGCTCAGCCGGCGCCAGGTGGTTCCCCCATCGATGGATTTGTAGATCGCGTCTTCCGGGCCGCCATCGGAGTAGCTCCACGGCGTGCGCCGGAAACGATACGCCGCGGCCAACAGCACCTGCGGATTGTCCGGGTTCATTGCCAGGTCGGCCATCCCGACACTCGGCCCTGCATATAAAACCTTTTGCCAAGTGGTCCCGCCATCGGTGGTGCGATAAATGCCGCGGTCTTCGCTGTCGGTCCAGGGACTCCCCATCGCAGCGACCCATACCGTGCCGGGGTGGTGCGGGTCGATCACAATGCGCGAGATCTGAAACGAGTGCTCGAGGCCCATGCGCTTCCAGTGGTTGCCGTTGTCGGTGGACTTATAGATGCCGTCGCCAAAGGAGACATCGTTGCGCACGTTGGCCTCGCCGGTTCCGGCCCAGATCACGCCAGGATTCACCGGATCGACGGCGAGCGCGCCGATGGAGGCGACTGCTTCGTGCTGGAAGAGCGCCTTCCAGGTGGTACCGCCGTCCTCGGTCCGGAAGATTCCGCCGTCGGCAGCGCCGACGAAATAGACGCCGGGCTTGCCAGGCACGCCGGCCACTGCAGTGACGCGGCCGCCGGAAATGGCGGGACCAATCTCGCGGAAGGCGATGCTGCGGCGGACGACCATCGGCAGTTCGGTACGTCCCTCGTCGTTTGCCTGCTGCGGACCCGATGGCCCCGCGAACGGCGAGGTCTCGATCGAACTGCTTTGGGCAAGGGCATTAGCAGCGCAACCACAGGCAAGCACGGCCACCAGCGCCGCGCATCCGAAGCGATCAGAGAAGGACATGTTTGTTCCTGAAGTGGCAGAAGATGAAGGGAGACAAGGGGCTCAGTCTACCACCCCGAAGGGGGTCCAGGCTTTCGTCTGTTGTCGTGCATCGGTCCTGTTCGTCAAGATCGAAGCCGAACCTTTGCTCTGGGAGAGCATGGGGCCACCCATCGCTTGGCGTTGCCGTGCCGATGCTCGGGTCAGGGCTTTTCCGCGCCCTGTTAGGATGAGTGCGGCGTGCAGCGTTCGGAGAGTGTGCGCCGCGGTTGAAGTCTCAATTCCTGGGCACCAGCAATCATGCCGAGCAGAAGGCATGCGGGAGGAGTGTGATTCATGGGTTGGGTTTGCGGAAGAAGCGGCGCGAGCTTTGTCGTAGTTACCCTTGCGGCGATTTTTACTCCTGGTATCAATACGCAGGCCCAGATGTCAGCCAATACTCAGTCCATGCGGCCCCCCGCGGTGCCTCTCATCGTTCACGATCCGTATTTCAGCGTCTGGTCGATGGCCGATCATCTGACGGACGGACCTCCGAAGCACTGGTCGGGAGTGGACCAGGACATTCATGGCATTGTGCGTGTCGACCAGGAAAACTATCGATTTCTTGGTGCACCGTCGAGCAAACGAGATCAAGAGGCTGCGCTGACTCAGACCAGCCTGACGGTTACGCCGACACGTACGACGGTAGTGATGACGAGTCCGGAGATCGAGCTGGACATGGAGTTCATGAACCCTCTGTTTCCGGACGACATGGCCCTGCTGGCGCGGCCGGTCACATACGTCACCTGGACAGTGAAGTCTCGCGATCATCGCGTTCACCAGGTCGAAATCTATCTGGATGCGGCGGGAACGCTGGCCACGAACGATCCCGGGCAGCCGGTAGAGGCCTTGCGGGGCAGGGTTCAGGGACTGGACCTGCTGCGCATCGGCACGCGAAGACAATCGCCTCTGGATCGCTTCGGCGATAACGTTCGCATCGACTGGGGCTGGTTTGTTCTCGCAGTGCCGCAGGGTGAAAATGCGCGGATCGCCGCCGGAAATGCGAGTTACCGGAATCAATTCCTGATGACCGGTTCTTTCCCGGATGCCGATGATCTGGGAGAGGCGCGCCCGCCGCAGAATCACTATCCGCCGGCGCCCACGGTGAATTTGTCGATTCCGCTTGGCGCGGTTGGGGATTCACCGGTCGAACGTCATATCCTGGTTGCGTATGACGACATCTGGTCGGTCGAATATATGCAGACGAAGCTACGCCCGTGGTGGCGAACGCAGTTTCCGGGCTTTGCGGAGATGCTGGCGGCTTCGGAACGCGATTACGCGAGTCTGGAAGCGCGGTCTCGCCATTTCGATCAGGAACTGCAGTCGGATCTGCTGAAGGCGGGCGGCGAACAGTACGCCAGCATTGCGACGCTGGCTTACTCGCAGGCCATGGCGGCGCAGAAGCTGGTCGAAGGGCCCGACGGGAAGCCTTTTTTCATGCCGAAGGAGAATTTCAGCAACGGCTCTATTTCGACAGTCGATGTTATCTATCCCTCGGCGCCGATGTTTCTTCTGCTGAACCCAGGACTGGTCGAGGCGCAACTGGATCCTGTTTTCACTTACGCGTCCATGCCGGCCTGGAAATTTCCCTTCGCGCCGCATGACCTGGGGGTTTATCCGCTGGCCAACGGGCAACAGTATGGCGGAGGCGAGGTCAGCGAAGAGAACCAAATGCCAGTGGAAGAGTCCGGCGATATGATTCTGCTGGCGGCGGCGGTCGCTCATGCCGAGAAGAACGCCGATTATCCCGGCCGCCACTGGGCCCTTCTGAGCCAGTGGGCGGAATATCTTCTGGATCACGGTCTCGATCCGGCGAACCAGCTGTGCACGGACGATTTCGCCGGACACCTGGCTCACAATGCGAACCTCTCCATCAAGGCCATTGAGGCGCTCGGCGCCTTTGCCCAGATGGCCGATGACCTGCACCATCCCGAGGTGGCCCGGCGCTATCGAAGTGCGGCTCAATCGATGGCGCAGAAGTGGGTTTCAATGGCAGAGGACGGCGATCATTACCGTCTGGCCTTCGACAAGCCGAATACATGGAGCCAGAAGTACAACCTTGTTTGGGACACCGTTCTCGGGCTGCATTTGTTTCCGCCCGCGGTTGCTGCGCGCGAGGTTGCTTTCTATCAGACGAAGATGAACCCTTACGGGCTGCCGCTTGACGATCGCGCCTCTTATACAAAGCTGGACTGGGAGATATGGACGGCGACTCTGGCCACTCACTCCTCCGACTTTGAGCGCATGACGGAGAGCATTTACAAATTCCTGAACGAGACTCCGGAGCGTGTCCCCATGACGGATTGGTACGACACCATCACGGCGCATCAGGTTCAATTTCAGGCGCGGTCGGTTGTGGGTGGCGTCTATATGAAGATGCTCGCCGATCCTGCGGTCTGGTCCCGCTGGGTGGCGCGGGATCGGAACAGCGGCCGACCGCTACCGAACTAAACTGCGTTCACCAGGAATCTCCCAGGAGCGGTGGCCGTACGACCGTGCGCACGCCGTCCGACGGATTGCGGTCCGATTCTGCCGATGTCTTCAGGGAGTCCGGTGTTCAGCCCTGACAAGAAATTCGAACTCCGACCGCGAGGTGTCCTTTCCAGTCGTGATTGGGCTGTTGAGATGGAGAACGGTCCGAGTCGTGTCGTAACGCGGCCATTGGGGAAGCCCTGCCCCATTGGGATCGCCGGTGCGGGCAAAGTTGATCCAATAGGTGGCCATTTGGTCACTCAGCGTCCGGTCTTCGGGCTGCCAGGTCGCTCCCTGTCGAACATCCAGGGTTCCGAACACATACTCGAGTTCGTCGGAGTGAAAGGCATATTTCCCCTGAGGATGGTTTGGTTCCGCAGGCGCGGGACGGTCGAAGCGGTAACGGTAGAGGGGGGACTGCGCGGTGCGGACATCGGCCTCCGCCCATTGCCATGTCCCCAGAGCGATGAACTGGGCTGTGGTGTAATCGTCCGCGGATCGCACGGCCTGCTCGTCGTTGTTCGCGGGAAAGGCAGCGAGAAATTGTTCGGCTTCCTTCCCAAAATGCGTGGTGGCGAATGCCCTCCACTTCTCGACCGTCATACCGCTGGAAAGAGTTCCGGCTCGCTCATCGCGATTCCAGCCGATGATGACCGGTACGTGAACTTCGCGGCCCGCTGCATAGGCCGCCGGTACCGGCTCCGTGATCAGTTGGCCATCCACAACCGGAGCGAAGAACAATCCACGAGTGGTGCGCACATCTTCCATCAGCTTGTCGGCGGGAAGAGCCCGGAGTTCGGCCAGGTTCTTCACGCCGAGCGAATCGATCCATGCCTGATCGCGCTGGATCCGGTCGCTGAGCGAGGACATGGGAATCGTATTGCCGAAGAAAGCGCCGCTCTCCCCGATCGCTTTCTCAAACAGGCCGCGCGCCTCGCCTGCGGTGGTCAGTGCGCTGACGGCGAAGGATCCTGCACTCTCTCCGAAGATCGTGACATTCCCCGGGTCGCCTCCAAACGCTGCGATATTGGCATGGACCCAGCGGAGAGCGGCCACCATATCCATCAAGCCGTAGTTGCCTGCGTGGCCGCCGCCTTCGCTGGCGAGGTCCTTACTCGTCAGGAACCCAAAAACACCGAGCCTGTAGTTGATCGTGACGAGGACAATGCCTTTGGAGACCAGAGCGGAGTTGGTGTAGCGTGGCTCCGATCCGGCGCCTGCCAGGAAACCGCCTCCGTGGATCCACACCATGACCGGCCGCCGACTGCGGCTGCTCGCCGAGGCAGGAGCGTAAACATTGAGATAAAGACAATCCTCAGTCGGTCCGGAGTCGAGAAAGATGTAGTCGTTCCAGACGTGCCACTGCTCACATCGGCCGCCGAATTTTGTTGCATCTCGTACGCCTGTCCAGCTTGCGGGAGGTTGCGGAGCCTTCCAGCGCAAGTTGCCGATGGGAGGAGCCGCATAGGGCAGACCGAGCCAGGCCTTCTGTGAGCCTGCTTCGATCCATTTGCCCTGGACCTTGCCCTGCGCGGTTTGCACGACGGGTGGAGAAGGGGCAGCCAGGAGGAGGGCGGGACAGGCAATCCCAGCCATTACACCCAAAAGCCAATGGTTTCGCGGAAACATGGAAGAGGCCTCGATCAACGCGCCCCCCACCTTAACACGAGCGATCGCGCCAACTACGGGGAAGGCTACGCTGCCGTGCAGCCGGCAGGACGATCAGGGAAGTGAACCGGCACCCTTTGCGTTTGTATCGTCCGCGGGTGCCGGGTCCTTGCCGGTCATCTGCCGCAGCGCAGACGCATTCAAGTGCCGCATCAACTGGAGCAGGAGCTGTCGGGTATTGTCGACATCCCGGAGATCGATCACTCCGTGCGGTGAATGGGCGTAGCGAAGAGGTATCAGCAGGGCAGTGCCGGGAGCCCGGAAGAGATAGCTGTTGTTCTGCGGGCCTACACCAGCGCCTTCCTGCAGGATGGTGGTGTACTGCAGGGGAATCCGGGCGTCTGTGGCCTGCGCGGCAACCCAGTCCCGGATCGCAGGCGTGGTCGAGATGGAGCCGTCGTAGAGGTCGAGCGTCGGCCCGAGTCCGAGCTTCTCCTGCTGCTGGCTCGCGTGAACGTCCGGAGTATCGGTGGTGATGCCGACCTCTACAACGAGAACGAAATCCGGATGCAGCTGCGGCATTTCCACGGTCGCATTCGCGCGTCCGAACTCTTCCGACGTGGTCCACGCAATGTCAATGGTATTGGGATGGGGAGTGGCGGCGAGCTTGCGCGCCAGCTGCAGCAGAACCGCGCAACCGACGCGGTCATCCCATGCCTTGGAAACGTAGCGGCTGGAAGATCCGAGCCGAAAGAAGTCGCTTTGCGGAGTGATGCGGTCTCCGGGCTGAACTCCCCATTGCCGCGCCTCACTCGCGCTGGAGGCGCCTATATCGATGTACATCTGCGTGACGCCGGGAGCCACGGATTTTTCGGCGGCACTCATCAGATGCGGGGGCCGTATGCCCACGACCCCGGTAATTGTGCCGTGCGAGGTATGAAGGCTCACGAGGTGGTCCGCCATTGCGCCCGCGTACCAGTTTCCGAGCGGAGCCACGGTCAGGAAACCGTCCGGCGTGATGGAACGCACCTGAAACCCAACTTCGTCCATGTGTGAGGAGAGAAGGATGACCGGTCCGGGTGCGGTTCCCGGAAAGCGGGCGACCAGGTCGCCGGCCGGTGTTTCGTCCACGTGAATGGACGGCCCCAGCTGGGCGCGGATGATGGATCGGATCCGGCCTTCATCGTCGGATGTGCCCTGCGCCAGGGTCAGGCTCCTGAGAAGGCTGGTTGTCTCCGTATCGGCAGGCGCGTTGGGTAGATTCTGTGCCCGCAGAATGCTCCCCGCGAGGCACAGGAAGACGCACACCTTCAGACCTGGAAGCGGCGCTCGTTTCGTCACGACAAGTCCTCATAGCTTTCTCTGGCCACGCCGCGCATATCCATTTCGAACTCGATGTCGGCTACCGGAGGCCGCGACAAGTGCCAGTGGACCCCCAGGCGGGCTGCGGCGCCCATGGGCTTGAGGATTGCCCGGTGCAGAAAGGGCAGAATGGGATGCGCTGTGTAGATGTTCACCGTGGTGACATGGGACCAGGCCGCGCCCAGCGCATCGAGACGATGCTGCATGATGCCCATGACGCAGGCGGCCTTGGCCTCCATGGCATCGTCCGAGGTCTCGCCCCGGCGCACGATGGCGGCCTCGTCGAGCGCACTCTGGAGGAGCTCGCCGGCTCCGGCAATGACGAAGGAGGGCCGCTGGTGGGCACCCGCGACGGGCACGGTATAGCTGAAGGCGTGAATGTTCTGCTCGGTGATCGTTTCGGCCAGCGCGCAGATATTCGTTCGCGCCACCGGATTCAGAGCGTTCCGCTGCGCCTCGTCGGAAAGCATATCGTGCTGCCGCAGAAGACTGCAGTATCGATCGTTGAAGGCCGCAAAACCCTCGAAGCTGTAGGGTGCGGCGCAGCGCAGTTCAAGGCCGCATAACGCCTGCGGCGGTCGTTCTGCCGCGGCCAGATACGCTGCGATGGCCTCCACTCCACGCACCAGGGGCAGCGGGCGCAGCAGGGTGATGTGATGAATCTCAAAGCCTGCCGTCGCGCGGACGCCGCTGGAGTACATGGTGCCACCCGGCAGGAACTCATAACCGCCGGAAATGTTCTGCATGTTCATCGTTTCCTTTCCTGGAGCATGGGTTAAGGCCGCTTCTGCGGCGAAGATCAGTGCGCCTCGGACGGTTTGCTGCTGAGTCCGCCAAAACCGGTGTTAGCGGCTGTGACACCACCGTCCACCACCATGACGCTGCCGGTCATGAACGAACTTTCGTCGCAGGCGAGGAACAGAGCAGCATGCGCAATTTCTTCCGGCTTTCCCAGGCGGCCGAGGGGATAGAGCCGCGCCAGACGATCGACGATGCCGGGGTCTTTTTCGACTCGCTCCTGCCATATCTCGGTCAGCACGGTTCCGGGGCAGATGCTGTTGATGCGGATATTGTCCGCGCCCAACTCGATACACATCGAGCGCGACATGGCAATGATCCCGGCCTTGATCGCGCTGTAGACATGCGCGCGTCCGAAACCCATGAATGCGTTGACCGAAGAAATGTTGACGATGCTGCCGCCCCTTTGTGCTCTCATACCCGGCAGGACGGCCTGGATGCAGAGCCATGCGCCGCGCAGGACCACATCCACATTGGGCTCGAATTCATTGCCTACAATCGCCGCGAGGCCGCAGATGGCAGAGTTCACCAGGATGGTTGGAGGTCCAAAGGCCTTTTCGGCCGATGCCACCAGGCTGGCGACCTCACCTTCCTTGCTCACATCGGCGGCAACGAAGACGGACTGGCCACCCTGGTCGGCAATGGTCCGTGCCGTCTCCGATCCTCCACGCTCATCAATATCGTCCACGACGACTCGGCAGCCTTCGGAAGCAAGGCGAAGGGCGATGGCGCGGCCGATTCCGCGCGCGGCTCCCGTTACGATGGCGGTGCGATTCTGCAGTCTCATGATGCTCCTGTCCTGTTCGTTGGCTCCAGCGGAAGCCATTCAGGGGGTTTCGCGGGAACCGCGTGCGTGGCTGGGAGGCGAGGCTCCTGCGAGTGACGCCAGGGGGGATGGCAACCATTCCAGCATGGCGGGTGGCGATTCAGAGTAGTTATAGAGGTAGATACCGGTTGCTCCGGCACTGCGCGCGGCAAGCAGAATCTCACGCAACTGCTCGGGACTCTTCGGCACACCCATGCCGAGCCGGATGTAGCAGTGGTACTCACCCTCCCAGTCGTCCGGAAGAGTGGCGACGGCCTCACGCACCGTCCGATAGGTCTCCTCCGGCGTTTGCCCGTAAGCCCAGACGGCAAAGCCATCGCAGACGTCGCGCAGAGCCGGACTGTACCCGGATTGCAGGTACAGCCTGCAGGCGGTTCCTGACAGCGACTCCTGCCGAATCTCTGCAATCAGCGACTCGGAGAGCTGACGAAGGAATCGACGATAGCTGCGCAGATCCGGCTCAACTTCTTCCAGCTCCTCGATTGATTGCGGATAGTGGAGCGGCCGTTCCGGGGCATGGCGGAATGCCGTCTCCAGCGTCTGCTTTACGGCGTGGCGAGCCGCTTCGGCATCCACACCCGCGGCCTCGGCTTTGCGCACGGTCTGTGGATTGAAGCAGAGCGAAAGCAGTTGCTGCTCCATCGGAGAAAGCCCTACAAGGTCCCGCTCGTGCGCGTGGTTGTGGCGGATGCTGTGCCACTGGAAGGATTCCAGCTGAATGCCGTATGGAGAATAGTTGGCGGCGATATCGCGTACCAGCGCCTTGAGGTAGTTTCTGGATTCGTCGTGCCCGAGCGAGAGGGCGTGCGGGAGGATATCGCCGTAAGCGTTGTGCTGGGTGAGTTCGGGAAAGGCCAGGCCCAGACGGGTATTGTGGGCACCTACGGTCCAGGCGACCAGACGGAGTTCTTCATCCCGGGCCGCATCGGCGGCCACACGCAAATGATTGAAGGCGGCGCCGGTGGCCGCCACGGGAGGGCGGAGGCAGGTGCCGGAATAGCAGCGCTCATCGGGGTGGAAGTAGGCAGCCCCGCTTTCACTCCAGCGGAGCCGCCGTGAGGCGTGATGGGGTTGGATCAACCAGCCGGAATGATAGGTGGCGCTGACACACAGCGTATTCAGACCGGTGGCGCGCGCCCATTGCGTCAGAGTCGCTGCATTCCCGTCCTCCAGATCCCAGGCGTGAACGAAGAGGGCTGTTGTGAAGAGAGCATCGCGGAGCGCCTTCACGATCGACTCCCGTTTCCGGGGGGATGGGCCCGTTGCACCCGCACCTTTTCCAGGGTTTGCTCGACTGCTGAGGGCAAGCCGGTGTCGACCCCGGCGACCAGGAAGTCGAGTCCTGCATCGAGCCAGGCCAAACCATCGGCGGAAGAGACTGCGAGCCCACAGGGAACGCGCTCCTCGCGGCAGATCGACTGAATGGTTTTCAGCGCGTCCTGCACGGCGCTTCCACCTTTGCGCCCCTCGAGAGACATGGACAGGTCGGATGGGCCCACGAGGATGCCCCCGACGCCGGGTGTCCGCGCGATGGCTCTGCAGTTCTCCAGGCCTTCGCGGGTTTCAATCATGCACCACAGCAGCAATTCGCCTTCCGGGTCGAGAGGCCAGAGGTCGGCACGAGCCGCGTATTCTGCGCCCGGCAAGCCCCAGTAACGCGCCGCCCAGGGGTAGCCCACGCCGCGGCGTCCTTCCGGGAAGAAATCAGGCGCTCCCGGTGCCTGGGCGAAGCGCATCCCGGAGACTGCCACGAGCGCCTCGTCGGCGGTGTTGATGGTGGGAGCGACGACCCCGAAGACTCCCAGGTCGAGAGCCTGCTTCATCAGATACTGCAGGCGTTCGGCTCCGTAGGAGGGAAGCCGGACCAGCGGCACGACATCCGGCTGCAGGTTGCCTTTCTCCAGAATGCGGGCCTTATCCGTCAGCGACAGGAGGAAACTCTCGAGCTGATCGAGCCCCAGCGGCGTGTGCTCCAGGTCGAGGACGATGAAGTCGAGCGGCGTGTCGGCGAGTGCAGCGGCCGAGCGCATTGTGGAATTAAATGTAAAAATGCCGACCGGCAGAGTGCCTGCCTCCAGCATTTCAATGATCCGGTTGAGGCGCACGCGCTTCTGCATGGGCAGGTTCCAGGTGCCGGACGCAGCCGGAAATCCCGGCGTAAGCGTCCCGCAGCGTTGGGATAGCATACTGTCGACAGTTCTAACAGGTCAAGCGTGGCCGCGCCAGCCGGAGATGCCCCCTTGTCCGCAGCACTGATCGGGTCTCGGAGGACCAGTTTAAGGCGGCATGCAGGTTGCGATCACGCACAATCTGTCGACAGATATTAAAATAGGGTAAATTGCTCAAGTTAAAGAAGATGGTATGGGAGTGCAGGGGCAGATTGTCGGGAAGAAGACTTTTTCAGCTTGACGTTCTGTCGACAGTTTGTATAAGTTCGTTCCACATTAATTTTTGAGGGGCAGGGGGCAATCTTGATCACTCGCCACAGGAACTTTCTTTTTCTGACGGTCCTGCTTTCCGTGTTGTCTTTCAGCGTGGTCGCAGCGGCGCAAAATACCACGGGTTCGATTTCCGGCATTGTCACCGATGCTTCCGGCGCGGTCGTCTCAGGAGCCAACGTCCACGTCCGCTCCATTTCCACCGGCGCATCCAGAGCTGTTGTGTCGGACGGGGACGGGGACTACATCGTTTCGCAGTTGCCCATCGGTGTGTACACCGTGACGGCCACCAAGGCGGGTTTCAGGACGGTATCGACCAACAACGTCAAGGTGACGATTCTGTCGACGGTCACCGTCAACTTTGCGCTCCAGGTGGGGGCTTCCTCGCAGACGGTCTACGTGAACGTGGGGAATGCCCAAACGGCACTGCAGACCCAGAGCTCGGAGGCCGGAACGGTGATCGAGTCCAGCCAGATCAACGATCTGCCGCTGAACGTGCGGCAGTTTATGCAATTGATCTACCTGGCTCCGATGGCAGCTCCGGCCTCGAATGACTATCGGTCCACCTCGCTGCCGCGTAACACCAACGTGCCCGCGGCCGGAGGGCAGATGCCGGAAAACAACAACTACCAGATTGACGGCATGGATAACCTCGAGACGGGAAGAAACAACTGGAACGTCGCGGTGCCGGTCGACTCCGTTCAGGAGTTCAGGGTGCAGGTGGGCATGCCGCCGGCCGAGTTCGGCCGCGGCGGCGGCGCGATCGTCAATGTGGTCACGCGCAGCGGCACCGATCAATTCCACGGTTCGGCGTATGAGTTCGCGCGGAACCAGACCTTCGACGCGACCCCGGATTTCTCCATCAAGAAGAGCCCGCTCAAACGGAACCAGTTCGGCGCATCGCTGGGGGGGCCAATCCTGCGCCAGAAGCTGTTCTTCTTCGGCAACTATGAGGGTCTGCGCCAGGTGTCAACAATCTCTCCGCCGACAGGTCTGGTTCCGACGGCCCTCGAAAAGCAGGGGATCTTTCCTTCGACCATCAAGAATCCGTCCACGGGCCAGCCGTTCCCCAACAACACGATCACCAACATCGACCCCATCTCGCAAAAGCTGTTGCAGTTGTTCCCGGATCCCAATGTCAGCGGGCAGCCCGGATATAACTTCAGCTACTTCAATGTTCCGAGTGTGAACAATAACTACGACTACATCGTAGGGCGAGTCGACACGACGCTTAGCCCCAAAGACACGCTCTTTGGCCGTTATCTGTACGACAAGGAAGTGAACGGAACGCCTCCGCAGTTGCCGGCTCCAGCGAATTCCGGCGGTTCCCATCTGACCCTGTTCAACCAGGGAGCGGGGATGCAGTGGAATCATTTCTTTACGCCAACGCTGATGAACACTGCGTCGGTCAGCTATGAACGCTACCATCAGATCACCACGACGCTGAACTCCTATCGCCAGGACTTCATCTCAACCTCGGGAATCACGGATACGCTTTCGGCGACGCAGCCGCTCTTCTGGGCTGCACCGAATATCACGATTCCGGGGTTGAAGACGCCGTCGGACGCCACACCCAGTTTCAGCACCATGAACAACTATCAGTTGCAGGACGCGGTCGTGGTCACTCGCGGCAAGCATACTCTGAAGTTCGGTGGCGATCTCCAGCGAATCCAGACGGACATGTTCTTCACCGGATCGAATGGAGCCTGGACGTTTGAAGGGAATTTCACCGGCAACGGATTCGCCGACTTCCTGCTCGGTCTGCCGGAGTCGGTCACCAAGACCCTGACGGCGACCTCGTGGAATACGTGGATGAACTACGGAGCAATGTTCGCCCAGGATGACTGGAGAGCAACGCACAACCTGACGTTCAATATCGGGCTGCGTTACGAAGTGGAAACGGCGATCAATATGTCGGATCGCTGCGGGATGGACATGAGCCTGGTGAATGGAGTCGCCACCCAGATCATTCCTGCAACCTGCAAGTCGCTGGCGGCGATTCAGAGCTTCTCGCAGAACGTCAATCCCAGTATTCTGCTGCAAACCACCAACCACGTAGCACCATACAACACCGACTGGAACGATATCGCGCCACGTTTCGGATTCGCCTATTCGATCGGAGCCAACACGGTCGTGCACGGCGGCTACGGGATCTTCTATGCGGACCCGCAGGTAGCCAGCACCGCATCGACGAACGACTATGCTCCCGACGACCTGGCTCCCATCTGGACCGATTCGACATCGACGCCGCAATTCGGGTGGAATCCGGAGGGCGTCCTGACCGGTCCGCAGGCACTGAAGGGCGCACCGCTGACTGTGTTCCCCTATCTTTCCAGAACGATGCACTACGGTATGGTGCAGCAGTGGAACGCCAACATCGAGCGCAAGATCAACAACAACCTCTCGCTGCAGGTGATGTATCAGGGCAGCAAGGACGAACACCTCCTCCGCTACAACAATGCGGACTGGAAGGCGCCGGGGCCGGGCAACGTGCAGGCACTGCTGCCTTATCCGCAATATGCGAGAATTCAGAACTTCGAACCCACCGGCTTCTCCAAATTCGATGGAGCCTCAGTCAGGCTTGAACAGGCTCCGTGGCATGGCCTGAATTATCTTCTCTCCTACACGTTCTCCAAGTCGCTGGATAACGCATCGACGATGAACGAAGGCCCGCAGTGGACCGATCCGTACCACCAGAACCAGACCGCCTACGGTCCTTCGGAGTTCAACATCCCCAATCGCCTCTCCATCGCGTACGGTTACGCCTTACCGATCGGGAAAGGCCAGGCGATGTTCGGAACGGCGAGCGGCGTCACGAATGCGATTATGTCGGGATGGGGTACGCGTGGAATCTACCAGCTGCAAAACGGAGTTCCGCAGTCAGCTTCCATGAACCTTTCGCGCGTCGGCATTTGTTCGGCGGCGTGTACCGCCCGGCCGAATCAGGTCGGGAACGGCAATCTCCCGCGGAGCCAGCGGACGTCCACTCACTTCTACAACACGAGCGCATTTTCGCTGATTCCGGCTGGCGGCGCTTCGGGGACGATCGGGAACGCGGGCCGCGACAATCTGCTTGGACCACCCACGAATAAGTGGGATGCACAACTCTACAAAGACACACCAATCCACGATAACCAGAACGTTGAATTCCGCTGGGAACTCTATAACGCTCTGAATCATCCCCAGTGGGCGCAACCGAGCACCAATGCCGAGTCGCCCGCGACCTTCGGTGTCATCACAGGCGTGGCGCCGCAGTCCTGGCGCATCATGCAGTTCGCCGTTCGTTACCAATTCTGAGGGGGCTGGCAGTGTCCCCTCAGAATTGCTGAGTCTCCTTGCCGGCCTCTGAAGCGCTGCATCGGAAGACGATTCCGAGCCTTCAGAGGCCAGCTTTTTTCGAGGAGCGGGTGCGATCCGGGGCCATGCGGCCCGGGTAAGAATGCGCATTCCAGGAGAGACATGTGCCGCGCGGTTCTCTAGCCCGGCTTCTGGGACGCGACGACCTGTTGATTCTGCTCTCCGAGTCCGTCGACCCCAAGACGCATGCGATCGCCGGGGCGGAGATACACGGGCGGCTTTTGTCCGAAGCCAACCCCAGGAGGCGTACCGGTCGAAATGATGTCACCCGGATGCAATGTCATGAACCGGCTGAGATAGCTGATGAGGTGAGCGACGTTGAAGACCATGGTTCGGGTCGAACCATTCTGGACTCTCCGGCCATTGACCTCAAGCCAGAGCTGCAGGTTCTGCGGATCGGGAATTTCATCTGCGGTGACCAGCCAGGGGCCGATGGGGCCGAAGGTGTCGGCGCTTTTGCCCTTGACCCACTGGCCGGTGCCTTCAAGCTGGAAGGCGCGTTCGGAAAGGTCATTGATCACGCAGTATCCCGCGACGTACCCGAGGGCATCCTGCTCGGCAACGTATTTGGCGCGGCTGCCGATGACCACGCCCAGTTCGACTTCCCAATCGGTTTTGCCGGAGCCCCGCGGTATCTCGATCGCATCGTTGGGGCCGCAGATTGCGGACGTGGCCTTCATAAACACCACCGGCTCGCTGGGAACGGCCATGCCGGATTCCGCTGCGTGATCGGAGTAGTTCAACCCGATGCAGATAAATTTCCCCACGGAACCGACGCATGGGCCCAGCCGCACCGGTTCCTCGACGATCGGAAAATCTTCCACTCTGGATTCGCGCAGATGTTGGAGGGAGGACGGGGAGAGACTGGGTCCGCAGATATCGGAGACGACTCCGGAAAGGTCCCGGATTTTGCCGGATGCGTCGAGGACTCCCGGCCGTTCATTGCCTGAGGTGCCAAAGCGAAGAAGTTTCATGTCGTGTTTGCTCCGTGATTTTCCTGAAACAGAGATTGTTACAGAATCAATGCGTCGCCGGAGGTGGCGAAGCGGGGACGTCCTGTTGAACTCCGAATTGTCCCACCGCGCTTGCGGGATCGAACAATCCAAGCGTTTCGAGCAACTGCCGTGCAATCTGGATGTGGCCGAGACCGTTGGGGTGGATCGGGTTGCCGAGCCATTCGCCAAGGTTCGCAGGTGTGCGGTTTTGTTGCCAGAAGCTCCAATTATCGACGAGGATCGCCTGCGTAGAAGAGGCGACGCTGCGAATGATGGTGTTGTATCGCGGCAGATCGACGCGGTCGCGATCATACAGGGTGGTATTGGTGGTATGCAGGATGGGAATGGCACCGAGAGCGCGAATGCGCCGCACCAGGTCCCCGAGGTGGGAGGCGAAGGCGGCTTCTCCTGTGCTACCGCCCACACAATCGTTCATGCCGATCATCAGACTCACTACATCGGGATGAAACCGGCCGACGCGCCAGTCGAAGTCGTCGAGAATATCCTGGGTGCGATTTCCGCTGATCGCCGTATTGATCACGATATCCCGGCTGCGGTGGAGTTCCCAGCGAATGCGTTCAGCAAAAATCTCCGGGTAAGGGCGATCGTCTCCCGTCCACTTCGCTCCCTGCGTCACACTGTCGCCCGTGAAAACCCATGTGAGCGGTCGCTGATCATCCAGTCTGCGATGCAGTCGGCCCAGATCCTCGGCGCCAGGCGTGACGGCAGGAGGCTTTGCCTGAGCCTTGGTGGACGACAGGCTGGCCCAGGCAACAAGCGCCATAGCGAAAGAAATCCACCATCGCGGTCTTCGCGTGGCCGCGGCCCATTCTTTGCCGGGAAGGATCGACTTCGGTGACTGTGCGACTTCACTCATGGCTTCTCCTGACGACGTTTGCTGTCGTCCCGTGTTTTCTTTCCGCTGCCGAGCAGCCCAAAGCCGAGGATCGGCAAATGATGACGGAGACTCCTGTGATTGGCGGTCAGCCTGCGATTGTGCTTCACCGTAAACCCACCAGCAAAGGAAGCGAACCGGAATTCACCAGTGTGGTGCTTCTGCCTGGGCGCGGGATGAATGTTTTTCAGATTACGGCTGCCCTGCCGGGCCGAGGCGAGGTGGACCTGATGGCTTCGCCCACGCTGCGGGATGCCGAGAAGCGATTCGATCAGCCCTCCACCGAAGACAGCTGGAATGCGAGCTTCATGATGGGCGGCGCATTCCTCTTTCCTTTTGCCAATCGCCTTCTCGGACCTGCGACGGCGGATGGCAAAGCGATTCAGGTGACCTGGCAGGGGCGCACCGTGGCGGTGCCGGCGAATTGGCCGGGGACAAGGACCAATGCCGGGCCGCAGGCGCTGCACGGGTTGATTCTGGGAGCCAGGGCCGCCGCGACTGTGCAGCATGCCGAGCCGGACGGCGCCCGTGCGACCGCAACCTACCTTCTGCCGGCTGCGGGCCGCTGGTTCTCCGACAATGAGCTGAAAATTGAGATCACGCTCGAGGCGCATGCGCTTACCGCGCAACTGACCGCAACGAATACGGGGAAAGAGGCAGAGCCGGTCGGGACTGGCTGGCATCCCTACTTCAGGATCCTCGGAAATGATCGTGGGGCGACGCGGGTTCACCTTCCCGCCGCGGCCCGAGCGGAGATCAACAACCTCATTCCGACGGGCAAATTCATCCCGGTT
This sequence comes from Acidobacteriota bacterium, assembly GCA_046567085.1. Taxonomy (GTDB): domain Bacteria; phylum Acidobacteriota; class Terriglobia; order Terriglobales; family Acidobacteriaceae; genus Palsa-343. The sequence goes on along the minus strand of JBKICP010000457.1, from coordinate 17,672 downwards.
CAGGGAACCCCCTTCGATTTTCGAGCCCCTGAAGGAGCACCGCTGACGGGGCCGCTGAACGATGTCTTTGTCCAGTTGCATCACGGGGCAGGAGGAGAGATCGCCTGCGAACTGACAGACCCCGGCGCGGATTCCAGGCTGCGGATGATCGTCTTCTCCAGACACGTTCACGCGCTGGTGGCGTACGCGCCGGTCGATCAGCCGCTGATCGTGCTGGAGCCGCAATTCAATCTTCCGGATCCGTTCGGATCGGAGTGGTCTGGGCAGGACAATGGCATGGTGACGCTGGCTCCGGGCCAGCAGGTGCAATGGAAGGTGCGACTGGAACTGGGTTCGGATCGGCAGTAATCGGAACATCTTCACCGTCATCCTGCAGGTAGCGGTCAGGGTCCACTATCGATAGAGGCTGGAGATCGGAAGGGAAACCATCTCCAGGCGGGAAAGGCAGGGCAATCCCTTGCCCGTTGCGCAGAAGGCGAGCAGGACTCGGTCCTGGATGAAGGTGATGGCAACGTAGCAATAGCAGCCGTCCGGGTCGGCGGCGAGGTCCTGGGAGTGGCGCCACGTCTTGCCGCCGTCGCTGGAAACCGCCACGGTCAGAGGCGTTCGCTTGCCGTAGGAGTGGGCGCTTACCCTCAGGCTCGCAGGCACGCGGGAGTGGTCATTCCAGACGAGGAGGATGTCGCCAGTCGACGGGATGCGGCGCATCGAGGCCGGAGAAAGCGGAGACTGGATGGAAGATGCCTGGGGCGTGGTCCACGTATCGCCGCCATCGCTCGAATAAGAGAGATACTGCGAGCCCAGCGCCGTGCGCATGAACATCATGAGCCGGCCGCCGCGGAGTTCCACGACTCCCGGTTCCTGCAGACCGTCCGGCGTGGGGGCGGGCGATCGCAGAACACTGCTGCTGCGCCGCCATGTCTTCCCCGCGTCATCGGAGAAATACACCATCGCCCGGCCTTCATTCGTGAATCCGCCCTCGGGGGTGCTGTGCAGGGCCACCGGCACCAGAATGCGGCCGGAGTGCAACTGGATTACTCGATCGTTATTCAGCACGTAGTAGCCGGGATCGTGAATGCACCGGATCGGAGCGCTCCACGTGCGGGCTTCATCGGAAGAGAACTGCACGAAGACATGCGCGCTGGCGATGGAGTCCTTGCGGATGTAGAAGAGTGCGATGCGCCCGTCCTGAAGACGGAGAAACGAGACGCTCATCACGTTGGCGGCTCCGTCGCGCCGGACCAGCGGGGCGGAATCGCGCGTCGTCCAGGTGAGTCCGCCATCGTGAGAGCGCCGGGAGACGATCTCGGCGGGCGCGTCGTCGCTGCCCTTCGCGCCCAGAAAATGCGTATAGGCAAACAGAAGGGTTCCATCTTTGAGGCGGATAAAGGAGCCCTCGGAGTTTCGCGGATTGTCCGGCCCGGGAGGCAGCGTCAGGACCACCTTCGCACCGTGCAGGGGTGGATTCCCCGAAATCAGGTTCTGGGCGGGGAGCAGCCCGGCCGGGAAAAGAACGAGCAGGCAGGTGGCGAGAGTCGCGAGTCTTTGCATTGGGAGGGGTCCTCCTGTCGGCGGTCCCTGGCGGAACGGCCAGCCGGTCTATTATTGCAAATCTGTCGACAGAGATATACTCTTCATCTGGCGCTTTCCGGCGCCGGATTCGGACTCGTCCGCCATACCATGGCTGTGCAGAAGCCAACACGCATCCGGTTCGTGGTCCTGGCGGCGCTCTTTGGCCTCGCCGCCTTTACCTACCTCGATCGTGTCTGCATGTCGATCGCAGCCCCGTGGATTACGCGCGATCTGAAGCTTTCGCCGGAGGAAATGGGGACCCTGTTCAGCGTTTTCGCAGCGGCGTACGCGCTGTTCGGGATGCCAACCGGCTGGTGCGGCGATCGCCTCGGGCCGCGGCGGATGCTGTCGTTCGTGCTGGGATGGTGGTCGATCTTTACGGCGGCGATCGGCTTTGTTGGCAGCTTTACCTCGATGCTCACGGTGCAGTTCCTCTTTGGAGCGGGAGAAGCGGGCGCCTATCCCAACATGACCCGCTCGGTCACCGCCTGGTTTCCTCCGCGCGGGCGCGGATTTGCCATGGGCACGGTCTGGATGGGAAGCCGTCTGGGCGCTGCGATTACGCCTCCCATTGTGCTCTTTCTGATTCATCTGCTGGGCTGGCGGGAGACCTTCAGAATTCTCGGGATCTCGGGAGGTCTGCTGGCCGTGGCGTGGTTTGTTTTGTTCCGCGATCATCCCTCCGAGCTGCCATGCGTGAATGCAGCAGAGCGCGAGCTGATCGCGCAGAAAGACGCGGCCCTGCCCGCTCTCCGCCACGAGCCGGTACCCCTTGGCCGGATTCTGCTGAGCAAAAATTTGTGGGCGCTCGATCTGATGTATTTCACGCTTGGATTTACCTACTACCTCTATATCAGCTGGCTTCCCAGCTATCTGGTCAAGCGGCACGGTGTTTCGCTGCACCAGCTTGCTTTCTATGCCGCGTTGCCGCTTGCATTCTCTGCGGCTGCTGCGCTGATGGGCGGAGTCGTGACGGACTCTCTGGTTCCCTATACAGGTCTGAAGTGGGCGCGCCGTGCGGTGGGAATGGCAGGTTCGGCTGCCGCCGCAACGTGTCTGTTTATCAGCCTTCATTTGAACGATGTACGAGGCGCCGTGCTGTTCATCTCTCTGGCCGCCGCAGCGGGAGATTTCGTCCTCGCAGCGGCGTGGGCTTCGTGCGCCGATATCGGCGAGTCGGCGGCAGGCACGGTGAGCGGGGCCATGAACATGATCGGCAACGTTGGCGCTACCGCATCGCCGATTCTGATGGGATTCCTGATCGAGCGAACAGGGAACTGGAATCTGACCTTCTACATCGCGGCTGCACTCAACCTTGCAGGACTGGTGTTCTGGCTCGGAATCGATGCAGGCCGCAAGCTGCTTCGGGAAAGCGCTGCGCCGGCATGAGGCAAAGGTGGAGGGCGGTTTGGCAAGAGATAACACGAACGGGTTCCCGGATGGAGGGCTTTTGAAGGTTCTGAAAAACGCAACGATCGTAGACGGAAGCGGAGCGGCTCCACAAACCGGAAACCTGCTGCTCTCAGGCGGAGCGATTGCGGAGATCGGGATTTTTGAACCGCCGGCGGACGCCCAGGTGATCGACTGTAGCGGTCTGGTTGTGGCGCCCGGATTCATCGATGCACACAGCCACTCCGACCTGCAGGTGCTGGAAGGCCGCACAGAGAAAACGCTCCAGGGAGTAACGGCGGAGGTGGTGGGCAACTGTGGTTTTTCCTGCTATCCGATGACATCGCGGCCTGAGTCCGTGCGCCGGTTTGCTGCAGAAATATTGTGCGGCGATGACCAATGGAACTGGCCTTCGGCCTCTGATTATCTGACTGCCGCTGCGCAGGCGCCGGCTGCCGCAGTCTACTCGCTGGTGGGGCACGGAACGCTGCGCGTGGATGTGGCGGGCATGGACCAAAGGCCGCTGTCTCCCGCGGAACTGGATCGCGTGGAGCAGCAGCTGCTGGAGGCGCTCGACGCAGGCGCTGTCGGGCTCTCCACCGGACTGATGTATGCCCCTGGATCGAGCGCTCCCTCGACCGAGCTGGAGCAACTCTGCCGTGTGGTTGCGTCGCGCGATAAGGTGCATGCCACCCATATGCGGAACTATGGCGCCCGGCTGGTGGAGGCCGTGGACGAGCAAATCGAGCTTGCGCGGCGCACGGGATGCCGCCTGCAGATCTCGCATCTGCAGGCCGTAGGGCGGGCCAACTGGAATCTGCAGGAGATCGCGCTCGACCATATTCACGCGGCTGCAGCCGAAGGGGTGGATATCGCCTTTGACGGCTACCCCTACCAGGCAGGCAATACGACGCTCACGCAGTTGCTGCCGCAGTGGACGCTGGACGGGGGAATCGAACATCTGGAGGCTCGACTTCGCGAGCAGATCCTCCGCTCCCGGATTGCCGAGGAAGTCCGCGCGAACATCCTGTTTTCCTGGAGCGATGTCTTTCTCAGCTCTGCGACATCCCGGGATAACCAGAGGCTGGTGGGTATGAGCCTCGAGGGCATCGCGGAGGAGCGTGGCCAGGATCCCTGTGAAACGCTCTTCGATCTGCTTCTGGAGGAACATGGCAAAGCGACCATGCTGACCTTCAACCAGAGTGAGGAAAACCTGCGGCGCGCATTAACCGATCCGCTGGCGATCGTGATCACGGACGGCCTGTACGTTCCCGGCCGGCATCACCCGCGCCTGCATGGAACGTTTCCCCGCCTTCTGGGAGCACTGTGCCGCGAGGAGCGGTGGTTCACCCTCGCGGAGGCCATTCATAAAGTGACGGGCAAACCGGCGGAGCGCTTTGGCATGGCTCGCCGCGGAATGCTGCGGAAAGGGTTTATAGCTGATATCGTAATCTTCGATCCCGAGTCGATTGGCAGCGATGCGGATTACCAGAAGCCTGAGCTGCTTCCGACAGGAGTTCACGCGGTCTTTCGTAGCGGACAGCGTCTCAACCTGGATCAGGCCGCCTGACCCACCTCAGGAAAAATTACGGAATTCTATTGAATCGATGCGGAACAACAAATCCATCCTGACGCTGAAAACATCCACCCTGTGCGACAACATCAGCGAGTTGCTGGTCGAGGCGATTCTGTCCGGCAAGTTAAAGCCTGGCGATCGGCTGAACGAAAGCGAACTGAGCCGCCAGCTCAGCGTCAGCCGCGCACCGATTCGCGAGGCGCTCCATCAGCTGGAGGAACAGGGGCTGGTCATCCACAAGCCGCGTCGCGGCATGTTCGTCGTCAGCCTTACCGAGATCGATATTCAGAAGATCAATCAGCTTCGTCTGACTCTGGAGTCAGAAGCTCTGCTGCTGTGCAGAAGGAATGTCACGCCGCAGATCGAGCGCAAACTGCAAAGTCAGCTGGAAAAAATGGATCGCGCGGGGACTATGTCAGCGCTCGATGCGGTTCGTATGGATCTGGCCTTCCACCGGCTTATTTGGAGTTTCTCGGGGAATGAGTTTCTTGAAAAGATGCTGGTCAGCCTGACCGCTCCGCTCTTTGCCTTTGCTCTGATCAAGAAATCCCATCAGGAACAGATGAAGATGATTCTGGATTCCCACCATCCGCTGCTGTCCTATGTGCAGGGGAAGGTTCCGGAGAGCGACGCCAGGCCCGTGATCTATGCTCACCTCACGCTGCGGTGGGGCACCTCCGGACTGGAGCAAACCTGAGCGCGGCCGATATCCAGGCGCTGCTGCCTGCGGGCAGGACTTCGGCGGATGCTTCCGGCTGGAACCGCTCAATGGGCAGGGATCGAAGCGGTGCTGTCAGAAACGAGTGGCGGCAGGCTGCGCGCGGCATTCAGGTGGGAATCGAGCGACTGCAGGCGGTCCACTTCGCATGAAATCTCATCGTTCTCGTGCTGGTAGTGCTGCAGCATCGCATCCATGAAATAGGGCAGGTTCCCCGCAAGCCACAGATCGCGGTAGCGGTTGCGCAGATAGGTGTTGTCATTGCGCAGATCGAGAAGAAGCCCATCGCTCAAGTAGATGCGCTCCAGTTTGTCGGACGCATCGGCAGGATTCGTGGCGGCCTCGGTCTGCGCCTCGCGATACAGATCGTCGATATACCGCGTGTAAGCAGCTTTCTCGCCGAGGTACTCAAACCGCGTGGCGCCGAATTCGACAAAATCGAGCAGGTCCTGGTTGCGCGCCGCCAGCGAGCGCGACGAGCGAAGATCCTCGATGACATCCTCGGCCAGCATACGGATCTGGCTGGCCACCGGAGCCAGCGAGAGATAGAGCTGCTGGCCGTCCGAAGTGAACGGGTCGTGCCACATCAGGCGGTCCGACGCATCGTAGGGAACAACCGTGTGGAGCACGCGATGGATCTCGGATAGTTGTTCGATCTGGTGCTCGAAGTGATGGCCGGGAGCGCGATAGAAGGCCCAGTCCCAGGCATTGGAAAACTGTGCGTCGTTCACCGAGTCCTGCCAGGCGGCTTCGGCGCCATAGAGCAGACCGTACCACGAGAAATCGAACAGGCTTTCGCCGTCGTCAACCCAGGTGGTGTTCACGATGCCGGTGGATCCCATGCGGTGACCGGATTCCGCAAAGCCGCGGATATTGGGCAGTGCCACCGAGTAGTTGGGAAAGATCTGATTCCAGTTGTCGACCCCCGGTGCGACCCAGGTTTCGATGCCGGCATCGCGAAAGGGCGCGATCATGCGGTCGAATTGCGCGGGATCGGAGTTTTTATAGTTCCAGGGCATCGCAATCAGATCATGAGGCAGCTGCGTGAGCAGGTCAGGGTATTGCTGTGCGATATCGCCCCAGAACAGGATGCGACGGCCGAGAGGCCGAAGCACCTGCTCGCGAAGCTTCAGTTCATCCACATAGACCTGGCCCTTGCCCTTGCTGGCGATCAGCGCCTTCGATCGCCCCTGGCCCAGTTCGAAGGGCTCATCGGCGCCCATGTGCAGAAACGGCCCGGGAAAATCCTGTGCAAGTTCGTCGAACATCTTCCGGACCAGGTCCATGTTGCCCGGAGTTCCCGGTGACAGCACGTTGCCATAGGGCATTTCGACCAGGTTCTGGTAGTGCTCCCGGCGGAGAATCCAGTGCATGTGTCCGAGCGATTCCTGTTGCGGGATAATCGTGATGTGATACGGCTTGGCGAAAGCGACCAGCGCGCGTGCTTCGTCCGGCGTCATGGCTCCTCCCGGAGTCGCCACCAGCGGGAGACCTCGATAGTCGAAGCTGTTCTCGAAGTAGAGCATCAGGATGTTCTGCTTGTATTCGGCCAGCAGAGTGACTGTGCGTTCGAGACTGCTTAGGGTCGGGACCGGGCCCTGGCTGAGACTGACCTGGGAGCCACGCCAGCGGGTTGCCGGCCAGTCGGTGATCGTGACCGCGGGGACGAGGAGCGAGTGTCCGTCGGGATGAAGCAGTTGACGGAGAGTCTGGATGCCATAAAAGATGCCTGCATCCGAATCGCCCACGACGGCCGCCTGGCGGGGAGTTACGACCAGGACATAGCCTTCCAGACGAGCTTCTTTCGGAAAATCAATTCCGGCTCCGCGCAGGATTGCGTCGGCCTCGGCCGTCCCTGTGCGCGCCAGCACGAAAGCTGCGGGCTTCTCACTGCCCGCGATCTGTGCAGAATAGCCGGCGGTGCGGGCGATCTCTCCGGCGAGCAGTTGTGCGGCGAACCGATCGGCCGGATGGTCGCAGGTAATCAGGGCATGCGCGGGCACGCGAAGCATGCCCTGCCCAGGCTTGACCGAGCGCGGATAGGGAATCAGGGGCAGGTCCGGCGAAGAGGATGTTGCAGCGAGCAGGCTGGTTGTGCCGAGAGTCGATGCCGCAAGGATGAGGGCCAGCCGTCTGTGCCCGCGCAGAGTGGGAATCCCGGACGCGCAGGTCTTCATGACGGTTGTAGAAAAGCGAGCGAGCGATCGTCCCCATCCGGTTCCACGCATGGATTTACCTTTCCTGCAGATCTCTTCAGGCGTTTGCAGGAGCCAGATGCCGGGCGAGGATCGTTCGGATGTTCTCCCGTTCCTCTGAGGAAAGCGGGTGAACGTAGGGTTCGCCGGCCGCGCGTTCGCAAAGGCCAAGGTAGCGCAGCGCTTCCTCGAACGCGCTCCAGACGCCGCCCTGGCGGAAGATTTGCCAGACCTCAGTCAGCACTCTCTGCCGATCATTGGCCGTATCGATATCGCCTTTTAGGAAAGCGTCATAGAGCTCAACGGCAACCTGGGGACAGAGGTTATGGACTCCGCCAACGCAGCCCTGCACTCCCATCTGCAGTCCGACGACAATCAGGAACTCGCTGCCGGTGAGTACGGAAAAATTCTTCTCGTTGCGGGTCAGATCGAGCAGCGTTTGCAGATTGACGCAGTCCTGATTGCTTTCCTTGACGCCCACAAGATGAGGGATTTGTGCGCGCAGCCGCAGGATCGTTTCGGGCAAAATCGGGTTCTTGGTAAGAACCGGATTATCGTAGATCACCATCGGTATGTCGATCGCTGCTGCGATTTCGCAGAAGTAGCGGAAAAGCTGATCCTGGTCGGCCAGATAGAAGAGAGGCGCCAGAACCGACAGGTGACTAATACCCAATTGCGCGATTTCACGGGCGCGGGCCACGGCGCGCGTCGTACTGAGTTCGCCCAGACCTGCCATGACCGGCACCTTGCCCTGCACCGTATCGACAACGGTTTCGATGGCGCGCATTTGTTCGGTATCGGTCAGGAAGGCGAAGCCGCCCATAGAGCCGTTTGTAAAGACGCCATGGACACCGCCATCGAGCACATGCCGCGTCAGGCGGCGCAGTCCGTCGGTGTCGACGCCGCCCTGCGCGTTGAGGGGCGTTCCGAGGGGAGGAATTACACCGTGAAGGGCATGGAGTCTCATAAACTGTCGACAGTTTATGTTCGTGCCGCCCCGGCGTCAAGCTCGAATTGTGAGTCGGCGGGATGGGGAAATTCCTACGGCGGGTCAATGACTTATGGGACTTAGCAGGTGGGATGATCCTCCCGAAGCGAAGCAAAAGACAGCCCGGCAAGTCGCCATAGAACAAGAAATAAGAGGCGTCTTGCTTTACTACTGTCGACAGATTAGACTGGGGTCCGCATGGCTCCGGTTCCTGTTGCCAATTTCGAGATCAACGCGGTGGATCCGGCTCAGTTTCGTCCAGGTGAACTGGCCCGCGGAGCCGTCCATCGGTTGAGGCTCGCTGCCGGTCCGGAGGAGATTCCTGTGCTGGTAGTACGAGGCGCCGAAGCAGGAAAGACCCTGGCTGTCACCGCCGGCATTCACGGAGACGAATACGAGGGTGTTCGGGGCATTCTGGAAACCGTTGCCTTGCTCGATCCGGTCATCATGCGGGGCGATCTGCTGGCAGTGCCGGTGGCGCATCCCGCCGCATTCCGGGCGTCGCAGCGCACCAGTCCCGTGGACGGACTGAATCTCGCGCGGGTTTTTCCCGGCAATGCCAGCGGGAAGCCCACCGAGGTGTTGGCAGCAGCGCTTGCCGAGCTGGTGATCGGGCGCGGAGACTTCTACCTCGATCTGCACAGCGGCGGCCGAGCGTACGGCATGCCCTCGATGGCCGGGTACGATCTCAACGACGAACGCAGCATCGCAGCGGCCAGGATTTTTGGCGCGGAGACGATCTGGGGACACGCGAACATCCCTGCGGGCCGCACCATTTCCTATGCCCAGGCGCAGAACATACCCTGGATCTACACAGAAGCGCGTGGCGCACAACGGATCGACAGGGAAGATCTGCGCATGATGCAACAGGGAATCCTGAATCTCCTGTGCCATCTGGAGATCCTGCCGGGGCAGCCGGTCGTCCGACCGATTCGGTGCAGGCTGCGCGGGGACGGCGACACAGACCGTGGCATCGCGGCGAGTGAAAGTGGATTTCTGCTCAACCGCGTCCATCTGCTTGAAGAAGTCAGCGAGGGGCAGATTCTTGGTGTTCTGGTCAACATGCTGGGCGAGCCACTGGAGGAGTATCGCGCGCCGCGCGCCGGGGCCGCAGCGCTCATTCACGAGTTCCCGATCGTCCAGCCGGGGGACTCGCTCTACCTGATTGCCGACCGTGAGCGATGAGCTTTCCGGGGCGATGGATCGGAGTGCTTTTGTTGGTCATTCCAGCCGCATGTCACTGGAAAGCACGGGCGCCGTTACCCAGTCCGCGCGCCGGCTATGCTGCGGGGGTTCTGAACCATCGCCTGATCGTCGCAGGCGGAAGTGCCTGGACAGAAGGTCACAAAATACAAATCGCGGAAGCGAATGCGTTCGACCCGGATTGCAACTGCTGGAGCCAGCTTCCGTCACTCCCCAAGGCGCTCAGCGATGCGGAGTCGGTGACCGTCGGCGGCCAATTATTCGTGCTGGGGGGAGCGCAGGGAGAGCGCGGGCTTCGACACGTGTACAGCTTCGACGGCCGACAGTGGCGGTTGCGGAACGACATGGAACTGCCGGAGCCGAGACTCCTGGGAGCGGCTGTCACCGATGGAAAAAGAATCTTTCTCCTGGGCGGTATCTCCGCACCGGGCGACTATACCTCGGGTTTAAAGACGGCGTGGAGCATGGATCCCGCTCATCCGAGCGGTGGCTGGACTCCCGTGGCGGAATGCCCCGGAGCGGCGCGCGCGACCTTTGGGGCGGTGTATGTCGATGGCAGAGTCCTGATCGCCGGGGGATACGATGTGGGGCCGGCCCGGAGCGGAAACCTTTCCGATCTCTGGTCTTTCGATATTTCCTCGCGGACATGGTCGAGTGCGGGCCGTTTGCCGGAGGGACGTCGCGCAATGGCGGCCATCGTGGTCGGCAATCACGTGGTGTTACTGGGCGGATTCACGCACGATTTCAGCGCGGATGTTCTGGCACTCGGTGAAAAAGGCGCCGTGCTGATTGGGCAACTACCACAACCTGTGGCCGACATAAAATTTTTTCCCATTGGATCCCGGTGGTATGCGACCGGGGGCGAGATCGGAGTTCGCATGCGAGGATCTGAAACCTGGTCGGGAGAGTTCATCTGGCCGACCGCGGAGAATCAACCATGATCGACTCGGGCACAGTCTCTTCGTCCATTTTCCATGCATCCGAACACGAGGCTCGCCTGCGCAATAAAGCCGCCGGTTCCATCGCACGCGGGGAGCGCGCCCGTCGCGCGCTCGCAGGAGGCGTCTCCAGCGGGCTACGCCGCTCGGCGCGGCCCTTCCCGTTGTACTTCGAGCGCGGCCAGGGCTCGCGCCTGTGGGATGTGGATGGCAATGAGTATCTGGACTACATGCTCGGATGGGGCCCTCTGATCCTCGGTCACGCGCCCGAAGCGGTGAATCGCGCGGTTGCCGAACATCTGCGCTCGGGTCACACGTTCGGCGCTCAGCACGATCTGGAGTTCGAGGTAGCCGAACTCCTGACACAGATCATTCCATGCGCGGATGCTGTGGCCTTCGCTAACAGCGGCACCGAAATCGTACAGGTGGCTCTGCGCCTGGCGCGCGCCTTTACGGGCCGCTCAAGGTTCCTGAAGTTCGAGGGGCACTACCACGGATGGGACGACAGCGTACTGGTCAGCTACCATCCTTCGGAGCAGGAGATCAGCCGCTTCGGCGACGAGCCGGTACCCACCGGCGCGGGCCAGCGCGGCGACGCCGGCCCGGTTGTCGCGCAGTGGAACGATCGCGACAGCGTGGAGCGCGCCTTTGACCGTCATGGAGATGAGATCGCGGCCGTCATCTGCGAGCCGCTGCTTTGCAACAGCGGCTGCATTGCGCCCGAACCGGGCTTCCTCGAGTTCCTGCGCGAGATCACCCGGCGCAAGGGAGCGCTGCTTATTTTCGATGAGGTGATTACGGGATTCCGGCTCGCTCTCGGGGGCGCGCAACAGTATTACGGAGTCACTCCGGATCTGGCGACGTACGCAAAGGCCGTTGGCGCGGGGCTTCCGTTGAGCGTGCTGGCAGGCAAAGCTGAGGTGATGGAGCTGATTGCATCGGGCAAAGTCGTTCACGCCGGAACGCTCAATGGCAACCCTCTGGTTCTTGCCGCCGCCCGAGCCGCTCTGGAGGCGCTGGCCGCCGGCAACGGAGCCGTTTACCAAAAGATGTGGCGACTGGGAAATCGTCTCCGCGATGGAGTGGTGAGCCGTCTGCAAGCAACTCAGCTTCCGGTTGTGGCGACAGGAGGAGGTCCCGTCTTCCAGTTGCTCTTCCAGACCAGCACGCCCCGCAATTATCGTGAAACGCTGGCAGCCAATCGCGTGCTCTATGGAGATTTGGCGGTCGCACTGCTCGATGAGGGCGTCACCGTGCTGCAGGCTGGACGATGGTATCTGTCGACCGCGCACGACGAACACGATATCGACGATACACTCGGCGCGCTGGATCGCGTGCTGGGGTAGATGCTCCGGCTCTTCGTCCGCGTGGCCTGATCGGAATTTTTGCCGAGGTGAAAGCGTATGCGAATCCTTAGCCAGCTTGCCCTGATCGGAAGTGCGCAGTTCGGTCTGAGCTGCTCATGGGACTGCCACATCTACGGGCTGCGCGTACGCGATGGCCTGGTTCTGATCGACGCCGGGTCAGGACTGGGGGAAGACGAAGTGGCTGCGCAACTCGAATCGGACTTTCCTGGAGTGCCGGTCGTGGGTCTGATTCTGACGCATGCGCACATGGATCATTCCGGGGGGGCCGGTGGACTCAGGAAAAGATTCGGATGCGTGGTTGTGTCTTCCGAGGAGACACGCGTGATTCTTGAATGCGGCGATGAGGAACGCAGCGGTCTGCGGCGTGCCAGAGAGATGGGGGGCTATCCTGCGGACCTGCGCATGAAACCCTGTCGGGTCGACCAGACTTTTCGAGCCAACCAGGAAATCGATCTCGGGGGGCAGGCGTGGCATCCGGTTCGCCTGCGCGGGCACTCGCACGACAGCTACGGCCTGCTCACGAGAATTGGAGACCGGACGGCCTGCTTCAGTGGGGATGCCGTTTTTTATGGAGGCACACTGGGTGTGATCAACGCATGGGATTCGGGACTGCAGGGATATGTGGAGGACCTGCCGCAACTGAAGAACGCAGGGATCGACATCCTGCTGCCGGGACACGGTCTGTTCACGCTCAGAGAAGGTCAGAAGCATATCGATGCTGCGATTCGATCGCTGGAGAGCGGCTTTCTTCCACCGCAGATCGGTCAGGGGGCAGCGATCTTCTGATGCAGACACAGCAGGGAATTGCCGGCGCTCCGCGCGCCACCATGGGGGAAGGAAAGACGCCGCTGGTTCCATCGGTGATACCCCACGCACCGAAAGCTGGGCAGCTGTTCTTCAAGCTCGAAAGTCTGAATCCCACCGGCTCCTACAAAGACCGCTTCGTTGCCGTGGAGGTGACGCGGATGCTCCGCGCGGGCGTGAAGGCCTGCATCGCGACATCGTCGGGGAACACGGGTTCGGCCCTGGCAGCCTACTGCGCTCGCTACGGTTTGCGCTGCGTGATTCTGGTCAACCAGGACGCACCGGCCGGGAAGCTGATGCAGATGCAGGCGCACGGTGCGCAGGTGCTCCGCGTTCCCGAATTTGTTTCCAATCCCGCGGTGACCTCTGCGGTGTTTGCGCTGCTGCAGGATCTCTCGCAGCGCCTTCAGGTGCCGCTCGTGGTATCGGCATTCCGACATTGCCCGGAGGGGATGCAGGGAGTCGAAGCCATCGCGAACGAACTGGTATCCGCCGAGCCGGATCACGTCTTTGTTCCGGTCGGGGGCGGAGGGCTCTACTCCGCGGTGGTACAAGGTTTTCTCGCGGCCGGAGCGAAGCTGCCGCGGGTCCACGGAGTTCAGCCGGAAGGCTGCCTGACCATGGTCGCGAGCTATCTGACCCATTCCGAGTCCATCGCATCCATCGAGAGCACAACCCGCATCAGCGGACTTGCGGTTCCCATGGATATCGACGCAAGCCGCGCCCTTCGTCTGGCGCAACGATGCGGAGGAACCGGCATCGCGGTGAGCGATGACGAGGTGTTTCAGGCGCAGCAAATGCTGATGGCTCGCGAGGGGATCTACGCGGAGCCGGCGGGCGCGTGCGCTTTTGCCGGGTGGCGGCGAGCGGTTGCTGCCGGGCTTGTCACGCAGGGCGAAACCAGCGTTTGCCTCGTGACAGGTCACGGATTCAAGGATCCGGTATCTGCCGAGCGGGCTGCAGGGGAACACCCATCGCTGACCGCTCCGCTGCAGACCCTGGAAGATAAAATCTGCGGACTGCTCTTCTGAACGAGGCGCAGGGAGGGGGTTTGAGTTGCTCGAAGGAAAGGTGATCATCGTGACCGGCGGCGCGGCCGGCATCGGACGGGGAATCTGCGAGGCGCTCACGACAAACGGAGCCCGTGTCGCCGTCGTGCAGCGTTCGAGCGAAGCCGCTGAGCGCGCGGCGGCTCCGCATAGCGGGGCCCGCGGCTTTACCGCCGATATCAGCGATCGGGATCAGGTCGACCGCATGGTCGAAGCCGTGACCCAGGCTTTTGGGAGGGTCGATGGACTGGTGAACAATGCCTCGGTGACCGGGCCTTCGGTGCTCGCCCCCTTCCATGTCATGGCACCCGAGCACGTTCACCGCATCATCGATTCGAATCTGAAAGGAACGATCTGGTGCTCTCAGGCAGTAGCACGTCATTTGATCGCGCGCTCGGCTCCCGGAGCCATTGTTCATATTTCAAGTGTGGGAGCTTTTGCCGCTCAGGAACTCGCATCGGTCTATTGCGCAACGAAAGCAGCTCAGGTTTCGCTGGCCCAGTCGATGGCGCTGGAACTCGCCCCGTGGAATATCCGTGTCAATGCCGTAGCTCCCGGAGATATTCGGACAGAAGCCAGCGCCGAAATCGTCGAGGAGGTGCGCAGTCGCGGCGTGCCGGGGAAGTATCTGCGCGTGACGCCGCTTGGACGCCGCGGATTGCCGAGCGAAGTCGGCGATGCCGTGGTCTTTCTCATGAGTCCGAAGGCATCGTTTATTACCGGCACCACGCTGACGGTGGATGGAGGCCTGCTGGCATCGTGAACAGCCGCCTTCTCGCAGCACGCAGCAGGCACAGCGAGCGCAATGCAGGGAGTCGTCCATGAATCTTGGAATGCTGGGTTTTTTGCATGAATCGAACACCTTCCTTCCTGCGAAAACGGAATATGAGGATTTTGCGCGCGTTTCGCTGACCAGCGGAGACGCAATGCTGGAGCGCTGGACGAATGCCCGTCACGAACTCGGCGGAATGATTGCCGGCTGCGCGGAAGCCGGCCTGCATCTTGCCGGAGGTTTCGCCGCCCTCGCCATGCCGAGCGGCACCATTACGGCACACAGCTATGAAAAGATCCTGGCGGAACTGCTGGCGGCCACCGAGCAATTGCTTCCTCTCGACGGCCTTCTGGTGGCGCTCCACGGCGCCACCGTCAGCGAGCACTATCCCGATGCGGATGGCGAGTTACTCCGCTGCGTGCGGCAATTGGTCGGTCCGGATTTGCCGATTGTCGTAACCCTCGATCTGCATGCCAATATCTCGCCGGAGATGGCACGTCACAGTTCGGCCCTGATCGCTTATCGCACCAATCCACACCTCGATCAGTACGAACGCGGCCATGAGGCAGCGCTTTTAATGGCGAGAACTCTCAGGGGTGAGGTGAAGCCGGTCCAGGCGCTCGAGACACCGCCTCTGCTGTTGCCCATTTCCCGACAGTACACGCAGGAAGATCCGGCGAAGCAGCTCTACGCGGATCTGGACGAAGTTTGTGCGTGGCCAGGAATCCTGAGCGCCAGCGTTGCGATGGGATTCTATTTCTCCGATGTCGAAGAGATGGGCGCATCCTTCGTCGCCGTTGCAGACGGCGATGCGGCGCTGGCACGCCGCGCGAGCTTGTGGATGGCGACCCGGGCATGGGAGCGGCGGCAGAGTTTTCTCTCGCACCTCCCCGATCCGGTGACTGCTGTGAAGACGGCGCTGGAGGCGAGTAGCAAGCCGGTTGTGCTCATGGATATCGGGGACAATGTCGGCGGCGGCAGTCCGGCGGATTCCACCATCCTCTTTGCCGAAATCCTCCGGCAGGGCGGCCGTAACGCGATGGTGATTCTCTGCGATCCTGAAGCTGTGCGCAGGTGCGAAGCTTCGGGGGTTGGCAGTCATATCGCGTTGCAGGTCGGCGCCAAAAGCGACGATCGCCATGGGAGCCCAGTCGAGATTGAGGGGCGCATTCGTACTCTCTCCGATGGAATCTTCGTCGAACGGAAAGTACGGCACGGCGGCTGGGGCGGAGGCAATCAGGGACTGACCGCAGTGGTTGAGACCGACGATGGGCACACCGTGGTCCTCACGACGCTGCGTATGGCGCCGATGAGCCTCGAGCAGGTGATCAGTCTTGGCATTCATCCCGAACAGAAGGATCTTCTTATCGTGAAAGGGGTCGTTGCACCGCGCGCAGCCTACGAGCTGATTGCAGGCAGCCTGATTCTGGTCGACACTCCTGGGGTGACCTCGGATAATCCGGCGAACTTCGCTTATCGGCGCAGACGGAAGCCGCTCTTTCCCCTCGAATCGGATGCGGTGTTTCCTTTCCGATGATTCATTTACCGTTGGCCGACGACATCACGCTGGCGCTCTACCTGCTGCTGATGGCGGTGCTCGGCAGTGCGTTTTATCGAAAGCGCTCGACCGCGCGCGATTTCTTTCTCGGCGGCCGCTCCATGGGCTGGCTGCCGGTGGGCATTTCCATCGTCGCTGCCGACCTGAGCGCAATCTCCGTCATGGGATCGCCAGCATGGGTCTTCAGGAATAACCTCACGCTGATCTGGGTTACGGTGGGATACCCGCTGATGGCTCCCATCGTATTGATGGTGTTTGTGCCGCTCTATTCGCGACTGAATCTCTACACGGCGTATGAGTTTCTGGAACAGCGATTCAGCCTGAGCGTACGCCGAGTTGCCAGCGGGCTGTTCCAGCTTCTGCGGGGCTGGCACGTTGCCGTCGCGCTCTACGGTCCCGCCCTTGTCATCCACCTCATCACCCGGATGACCATTGCCGAGTGCGTTGTGGTCATGGGGCTGTTTGCAACCATCTACACCGCCCTCGGAGGGATCAAAGCCGTCGTCTGGACCGCGGTCGTCCAGTTCGTCACCGTCATGGCGGGAATCCTCCTCATCTTTGCCGTGGCTCTCCACGGAGTTCCGGGAGGACTGCACGCGGTCTGGACTGTCAATCAGGAGGCCGGACGCCTGCGTCTCTTCGATTTCTCGCTGAAAGCATCGGATGTCACGTCTTTCTGGGCTTGCCTTCTGGGCGGGGCCTTCCTGTCTCTGGGACCACTCACCACCGATCAGGTAGTTCTGCAGCGTCTATTTTCCTCAAAATCGAGACGAGATTTCCGGCAATCCGTGCTGTTGCAGGCCACGCTGATCGTGCCGGTGATCGCCATGCTCAACGCCATCGGCCTGGTGCTGTTCGCGTATTATCACGCTCATCCGGCCCGGCTCGCTCCACTGCATAATCTCGATGCTGTCGTGCCGTTCTTCGTGCTGACAGAACTGCCCGCCGGTCTGGCCGGGCTGGTGGTAGCCGCCATCTTTGCCGCATCCATGTCCGTGATGTCGGCAGGGATCAGTGCGCTCACAACGGCCTTCACGGTGGACTTCTACGCGCGATCCATTCGACCCCGCGCATCTTCAGAACACTACGCGTCGGTCGGACGTATCGGAACTGTGGCCTGGGGTGGCATCGTGACGGTGCTGGCCCTTTTTGCGGGCCGCGCCGGCGATCTTGCGATCGCTTACTCGCGGGTCAGCAGCGCCATCGTCGGTCCCATGCTGGGCATCTTCCTTCTGGGCGTGGGATCGCGGCGCGCCCACGGACGCGGCGTCCTGATTGGCGCGACGGTCGGTGCTCTCTCTGTTCTGACGATGATGCTGGCTACGGACTGGAGCTTCTTCTACTTTGGCGGCATCGGAACTTTCGCCACCTGGATCACAGGCTATTGCGCAAGTCGCATCGTAAGAGCGCCTGAGCAAGAGGGGGACGCGTGGATGGTCCTGGACTCGCAGTCTGCGTCCAGGATGCAGGACTGAAGCACGCGCGGCCACGATCGATTCCCTGAGAGCGAGTTGCGTGTGAAATTCAACGCAAGGGGCGATGT
>JBKICP010000456.1:0-9093 GCA_046567085.1 Acidobacteriota bacterium | reverse complement strand
GCTCTTCTTGCGCCACACCGCCAGCGCCTGCGGCACAAACAGCAGCGCATTGCCAATCAGCCCAAGCCCGAAGATCACCGCCACGATCTGCTTCATCCAGCCATCCGCCTCGCCATCTGCTCCATCAATCCTTCCATCCTCTCATCTTGCACAAAGGTGGCACTCCCACCGCGCTCTCCGCACTTGTAAAATCGCGAAAGGATGACTGCAGACACTCCGTTGAGCTATTTCGATCAGGTCCAGGAAGCCGCCTCATTTCTGCGCGGCAAACTCGGCAAGTTCCGTCCGCGCGTCGGCATGGTCCTCGGCTCCGGGCTGGGAGACGCTGCCGAAGGGGTGACTCATCCCGTCGTCATTCCATACGGCAGCATCCCCCATTTCCCTGAGTCCACCGTCCAGGGCCACTCCGGCCGCATCGTCGCCGGCATGATGGGCGGCGCGCCTGTCCTCGTCATGCAGGGCCGCGTGCATTTCTATGAGGGCTACACGCCCTGGCAGGTCACCTTTCCCATGCGCGTTCTGGGCGCAATGGGGATTGGCGCCGTCGTCCTCACCAACGCCGCCGGAGCCATCGACGAGAATCTCCGCCTCGGCCAGCTCGTCCTCCTCACTGACCACATCAACATGATGGGCTGGAACCCGCTCGTCGGGCCCAATGAACCCCGCTTTGGATTCAGGCCCGGCTCCGGCCTTCGCTTTTTTGACATGTCCGAGCCCTACTCCCCCTGGATTCGCGGCCTCGCCAAGGACATCGCCACCACCGAGGGCTTCGACCTCAGCGAAGGCATCTACCTCGCCGTCAGCGGCCCCAGCTTTGAAACGCCCGCCGAGATTCGCGCTTTCCGCACCCTCGGCGCCCAGCTCGTCGGCATGTCCACTGTCCCAGAGACCATCGTCGCCCGCCACATGGGCATGGAGGTGCTTGCCATCTCCTGCGTCACCAATATGGCTTCCGGGCTCAGCCCCACGCCGCTCAGTCACGAAGAGGTCTTCAACACCGGCCAGCAGGTGCGCTGGCGTTTGCGCCGCCTGCTTGAGCAGCTCGCGCCGGGCATCACTTCTCTGCTGGAAGCGAACCTTTGACGCCAGACCATCCCTCTCCCGAGCTCACCTCCGAACGTCTGCCGTTTCCTCCGGTCGTGCTCGGAATCGCCGGCGCTTCCGGCTCGGGCAAAACCACTCTCGCCGCAGAGCTCGCCCACACCCTTGGCGGCTTCAGCTTCCCGCTCGACAACTACTACCGCGATCTGCGCCACCTTCCCCCTGCCGAGCGCGCCCGGCAGAACTTCGACGACCCCGCCCTGATTGAAAGCCCACTGCTCGCCAGCCACGTCGCCGAACTCGCGCGCGGCAACCCCATTCAGCGCCCGCTCTACGACTTCTCGCATCACATTCGCGTCGCTGATCGGACAGAGACCGTACACCCCGGCTCATTCCTCGTCGTCGAGGGCCTCTTCGCCCTCTACTTCCAGGAACTGCTCCCGCTCTATCACCTCCGCGTCTACGTCGACACGCCCGACAGCCTCTGCTTCGATCGCCGCCTCCGCCGCGATACGCAGGAGCGCGGCAGATCGCCGGAATCCGTCCTCCAGCAGTACGAGGCCACCGTCCGCCCCTCCGGCATCCGCTATGTGCGCCCATCCGCGGCCCACGCCGACCTCACCCTCGATGGCGGCGCAGCCCTCGACTGGAAGGTCGAGCAGGTGCTCGCCGCACTCCGCCACCGCGGCCTGCTGCGCCGTTGACTCCCACGCTGGATCGCCCCTTGCAACACCCTCACCCGCCCGTCGAGCATGTACCACCTTCGAGGCACCACCGTGCGCCCAACGTGGGAGAGCCATTTTTCCACAACGGAACTATGCTCCACACAGTTATTGCTTTTGGTTCGTTCACGAACTTTTCAACGGAAATCCACCTGCCGGTATATCTCGTACCGGTAAGGTGAGGGGAATGATGAAGACATGGACCATCGCATGCGAGAGGCGCATCCAGAGCTGGCTCCGCCAGGGAATGTCCCCCCAGCGGCTGGCCCTGACGCTGGCTCTTGGGTTCGCGATTGGATGCCTGCCCGTGATCGGGATCCCCACCGCGCTCTGCCTGCTTGTTGCCCTGGTGCTCCGGCTCAACCTGCCCGCCATTCAGGCCGCCAACTACGCAGCCATGCCCCTTCAGTTAGCCCTCATTCTGCCCTTCGTGCGGCTCGGCGGACGCATCTTCGCGCCCGTCCCGTCCCCTGGATTAGCACCCAGTCTGCACTTTGTGCCTTTAGCCTTGCTCCGGAGCTCCGGCGTCCTTGCTGTGCAGGCGCTCGGCGCGTGGCTCGTCATCGCAGCGCCGGCCGTGGCTCTGCTTACGCTTGTCTTGACTCTCGTGTTGCGACGCATTCCCGTCTTCGAACCCCAGGCGGGCGACTGAGTCTGAACAGTTACATACATAAAACTATCTAAAACAGGGCCACTATAGTTCGGGGCCAGGATGCTCCATTCTCATCGTCAACCAAACGATGAGAATGGAGCACTGACTTTTGCCCGCTTCCCGGCGCGCTCTATCCCGCTTCCACCAGCCCATAGCGCCGCTGCCATGCCTCTTTCAGCCGTTTCTTCACCTGCGCCCGCTCCGCTTCCGTGCCCTCGGCCTCTTCGGGACGCGCATGTGCAAACCGCGCCGCCTCCTGCTTGGCCACCTCCAGCAGCTTTCGGTCCCGCAGCAGATTCGCCACCTTGAAGTCCGGCAGACCCGCCTGCCGCGTTCCAAAAAACTCCCCCGGCCCGCGAATCGCCAGGTCCAGTTCCGCAAGCTCAAAGCCATCCTGCGTCCGCACCATCGCATTCAGCCGCTCCTCGCCCACCTCAGACACCCGCGGCCCCGTCATCAATATGCAATAGCTCTTCGCCGCGCCGCGACCCACGCGACCGCGCAACTGGTGCAGTTGCGCCAGCCCGAAGCGCTCCGCGTGCTCCACCACCATCACCGTCGCATTCGGCACATCCACGCCCACTTCAATCACCGTCGTCGCCACCAGCACGTCCGTCTCGCCGCGCTGGAATCGCCGCATAATCACTTCCTTGTCGTCCGCGCTCAGCCGCCCATGCAGCAGCCCCACGCGCAACCCCGCCAGCGGCCCCGTGCGCAGCCGCTCATACATCTCCACCGCCGACTTCAACCCCGACTTCGCCGCTGGATTCGCTTCCTGCGCCACCGCAGCAAACAGCTCGCCGGTCTTGCCCTTGCGCCTTGACGTTTTGCGCGCTGGCGCTGCCTCTACCTTCTTCTCCGCGTCCTCATCCTGCGGGAAATCCAGCTCCGGCTGATCCTCCCGCGCGCCCTCAATCACCGGATAGACAATATAGGCCTGCCGTCCCTGTGCCACCTGCTTGCGCACAAACTCCCACACCTCATCGGCGCGTTCGTCCGCCACGCGGCGCGTCACAATCGGCGTCCGCCCCGGCGGCAGTTCGTCCAGCACGCTCACGTCCAGGTCGCCGTAGAGGGACAGCGCCAGCGTCCGCGGAATTGGTGTCGCCGTCATCACCAGCACATCCGGCTCCAGCACTTCGCTTCCGTCCGGCCGCGGCTTCTTCATCAGCTTGAAGCGCTGCATCACGCCAAACCGGTGCTGCTCATCCACCACAATCAGCCCCAGCCGGTCGAACTCCACCTTCTCCTCAATCAGCGCATGGGTCCCGATAATCAGTTGCGCCTCGCCGCGATGAATCATCCCGCGATGCATCCGCTTGCGGTCCTCATCCAGCGACCCCGTCAGCAGCACCACCCTGTACCGCCGTGAAGACCGCTCCAGCAGCTTCCGCGCCGCAAGGTAATGCTGCGTCGCCAGAATCTCCGTTGGCGCCATCAGTGCCGCCTGATAGCCGTTCTCCATCGCCACCAGCATCGCCTGCAGCGCCACAATCGTCTTGCCCGATCCCACATCGCCCTGCAGCAGCCGACGCATCGGGCTCGACCGCCGCATGTCGCCCACAATCTCGCCCAGCGCGCGCTTCTGCGCCGCCGTCGGATGAAACGGCAGCACCTCGCGAATCGCCTCGCGCACCTTGTCCGATGTCTCAAACCCGATACCGGCCCGCTCCCGCATCCGCCGCCGCTTCAGTTCCAGCCCCAGCTCCAGAAAGAACAGCTCCTCAAAGATCAGTCGCTTGTGCGCCGGTGTTGCCCATGCCTGCAGCGCCGTCGCCGCAGTTCCCTCCGGCGGAAAATGCGCCTCCCGCAGCGCGCTCTCCCTGTCCGGCAAATCCAGCCGTCCCAGCATCGCCCGCGGCAGACACTCCGGAACCGCGCCGCGCAAACCTTCCAGCAGGTTGAAGATCACCTTCCGCAGCCACCGCGAGGCCAGCCGGCTCCCGCCCAGCGACTCATACACCGGCGTAATCCGCCCAACCTCCAGCAGCCGGGTCTCCGCGTCGGCGCTCGCGTCCGGCAGCAACTCCCACTGCGGCTGGATCATCTTCAAATTGCTCGAAGAGCGCGAAGGCTCCACCTTGCCGAAGACAGCCACCGTCTGCCCGGCGTGGAACTTCCCTTCCAGATACCGCGCGTTAAACCAGATGCACTTCAGCGCCAGCCGCCCCTGCCCCAGCGTCAGCTCAAACAGCGGCATCCGCCGCGTCCGCAGCAGCGCCGCGCCGCGCACCTCGGCGATCACGCTCGCCGTCTCGCCCGGCTTCAGTTCGTCCAGGCTGCGCGGATTCTGGCGATCTTCATAGCGGAAGGGAAGATGATAAAGCAGGTCTTCGGCGGTCAGGATGCCCTTTGCCGCAAGCATCTCCGCCACGCGCGGTCCCACGCCGCGCACATATTTCGCTGGGGTTTCCAGGTCGGGCACATCATGGATGCTATCGCATCCAGACGCGCACCCGCCGCTTACAGGTTGGTCACTGCCTGCCGGGCCGTGCGCACCTCGGCCGCCAGCACGCGCAGGATCTTCACCGAGAGTGCCGGTTCACTCAGCATCAACTTGCTGAAGTCCTCTTTGTCCAGAAACTGCACTTCTGCACCTTTCAGCGCCTTGGCGCTCAGCGAGTAGGGCACATTGCCGATCAGGCCGGGCAGCCCCAGCAGCGATCCCGCACCGGCCGTGGCGCACATCACCACGTCCCCCGTCGGCGACTCCATCGTCATCAGCGCATAGCCATTGCGCAGCAGATAAAGCCCTTGCGGCGGTTCGCCCTGTCGGAACAGCACATGATCGTCCGTGCAATTCACGGGGCTCGATCGCTTTGCGAGAGCCTCAAACAACTCCAGTTCAGCCACAAAGGCAGACGAGTCCAATTTCACCTGAATTTCTCCGTGACCAGTTTGTGAGAAGAGCGATCAATGACCTGCTTGCCTGCTCAGCCGCTATCCTTCCACTCAAAACACCTGGAAGAATGTGATGCGTATCACCTCATATTGTGCAGCCTGGGGTACAACCTTTTCGCCCGCCCTCGAATCTCCTCAGCAGGCTTTCACTATGTTGACCCACAGAAACAAGATTCCCCGTAGCTTGCCTGCTCCCAGGCTTCTTGCCTGCCTGATGGCGGTGTTCGCCCCAGCCGTCCTTTTCGCCCAGGCCCAGCCCGCGCCGCAAAACCAGCTCAATCAGGGGCAGAACCAGCCGCCGGTGCCGACCTTCCGCGTCACCACCTCGCTGGTCTTTCTGGACGTCACCGTCCTCGACAAGAAGGGCAACCCTGTCCTCGCCGGCCTGACAAAGGACGATTTCCACATCACCCAGGACAAGCAGCCGCAGCGCATCTTTTCCTTTGAGGCGCCGCAGACGCATGTGATGGGCCCCGGCGCCAGCGATGAGAACCCGGACGGTAAGGCTCCCGTCAACATCATCGTCCTCGACCAGCTCAACACCCGCTTCGAGGACTTCGCCTACATCCGCTACGAAGCCAGAAAGTTCCTGATGGAGCAGCCCGAACAGCTGGCCGCCCCAGCCGAGCTCCTCGTCATCCGGGATCAGTCTCTGGAGATGCTCCAGGGCTATACCCGCAGTCGCGCCGACCTCGTCCATGCCCTCGATCATCTCCCCGCGGCGCTGCCCTTCGAGGAAACGCGCCCCATGTTCATCTGGGATCGCTTTGCGCAGTCCATCGACGCACTCCAGCAGATCGCGCTCCAGAACCACGGTGTGCCCGGACGCAAAAATATCGTCTGGGTTGGCCACGGCGGTCCCGGCGTCTTCCTCTACGTCTCCTCGGTCCTCACCCCAAAAGACATTCAGGCCCTGCGCGAATACGCCCACGAAACGACGAACATGCTGGTCGACTCCCGCATCAGCTTGTACGTCATTTATCCCGGCCTCCATGTGAACCGCTCCACAATGTCGATGAGCAGCATGGACGCCGACATCGACATCGGCAACGACGACCCATTCTCCGGCAATATCAACTTCGGTCTCTTCGCCAACGCCACCGGCGGCAAGCTTTACTTCAACCGCAACGATCTGGCGCACCTCATGGGCCGCTCCGAGCAACTCGGCTCGGAGTACTACACCCTCACCTACCAACCCACTTTCGTCCCGGCAAACGGCAAATTCCAGCGCATCCGCGTCACCGTCAAAAACCGCGACTATCGCGTCGTGACCAAAGCCGGCTACTTCGCGCCCGACCCGCACATCAACCCCGATCCGCGCCTCAAGGCCATGACTGACCTCGGCGAGGCGGCCATCTCCACAGTGCCCTTCACCGCGCTGCATCTAGGCCTCCGCTCCATGGTGCGGCATCCGGACACGAGCACCGTGGATATGGTCGTCCAGTTGAAGGACAAGAATCTGCCCTGGCTCGCCACAGGGGATGGAAAGAGCGCGGCCACCATGCTGCTCGAGGCCGTCAGCCGGAAACAGGACGGCCAGGTGCTCGCCTCGCGCATCGAGCAAGTGCGCGTCATGACGCCTTTGCCGACTGCAGCCGAGCGAGCCAGTCTCATGACGCCCATGTCCATCAGCGTTCACTTCCCGCGTAAGGCCCAGGATCTTCGCGTGGTGGTGGAAAGCGAAGAGGGCGGACGTATGGGCAGCTTCGACCTCACCCGCAAGATGGTGGACGCAGCACCCGCCGAGGCCACCCCATCGCCGCAGCTCCAGCCGCGTCGACCCGCCTACGTGCCCTCAGCCAAGCCGGTCCAGTTGCCGCCCGCGTAACGACTGGTCCGGCCCATAGGGATAAAACCTGGGTGCCCCATTCTTTCCGCGTTTTTGCGGAAAGGGTGGG
The DNA here is from genome assembly GCA_046567085.1 of Acidobacteriota bacterium. GTDB lineage: Bacteria > Acidobacteriota > Terriglobia > Terriglobales > Acidobacteriaceae > Palsa-343. The sequence continues at coordinate 1,879 of JBKICP010000456.1, read as the reverse complement.
AAATCACGGTCGCGCCCATTCGGGCCGGATCGATAGGCTGTCCGCAATCCGTGACACAGCCCACCGACTCGCGCTAGGCTTGAAGTACCGCGCGCCGCACGCGCTCGAAGGAGCATCCAACCGTCTATGCCCATTCAGACCACCTCCAAAATCTGGCACAACGGCAACCTCATCCCCTGGGAACAGGCCACCATCCACGTCATGAGCCACGTGGTCCACTACGGCTCCAGCGTCTTTGAGGGCATCCGTTGCTACGGCCAGCCGCAAGGCTCGGCCGTTTTTCGTCTCCCCGAGCACATGCAGCGCCTCCTTGACTCCGGCAAGATCTATCGCATGGAGATCCCCTTCACGCTCGACGAGCTCTGCGCCGCAGTCGTCGACGTGATTGAAGCCAACGGTGTCGCTCCCTGCTACATCCGTCCCATCGTGCTCCGCGGCTACGGAGAAATCGGCGTCAGCCCCAAAGGCTCGCCCATCGAGGTCTACATCGCCAACTTCCCCTGGGGCAAATACGTCGCAGGCCACGGCGGTGCAGACGTCTGCGTCTCCAGTTGGAACCGCCTCGCGCCCAACACCATGCCCGCGCTCGCCAAGGCCGGAGCCAACTACATGAACTCCCAGCTCATCCGCATGGAAGCCGACATGAACGGCTACGCCGAAGGCATCGGCCTCGACGTCAACGGCTATGTCAGCGAGGGTTCCGGCGAGAACATCTTCGTCGTGCGCAACGGCGTGCTCTACACCCCGCCGCTCGCCAACTCCGCCCTCAGCGGCATCACCCGCGACTCCGTGCTCACCCTCGCGCGTCACCTCGGCCTTAGCGTCATCGAGCAGGTCATCCCCCGCGAGATGCTCTACATCGCCGACGAGGTCTTCTTCACCGGCACCGCCGCGGAGGTCTCTCCCATCCGCTCCATCGACCGCATCGTCATCGGTGACGGCAAGCCCGGCGAAATCACCCAGAAGATCGCCGACGAATTCTTCGGCATCGCCAACGGCCTCAAGCCCGACCGCTTCGGTTGGCTCACACCCGTCAAGGTCACCGCCAAGGAACCCGTCAGCGCCTGATCCGGTCCGCTGCCTTCAAACCCGCACGGGGCGCTTGCTTCACCGCAGCGCCCCGTTTGCTTTGTGCCCCATCCGTCCTTCGCCGCCTGCCTGCACAATTTCCTCCTTGACTCCCCGCCGGGACTCTCCTACGCTCATTTCTTCTCCAGGTTCCCCACCGTGTGAGGTCCCATCATGCCTACCATCGACTGGCAGCAAGCCATCAAGTACGCCCGTCTCGTGCAGATCGCGGAAAACGTGCAGCCCTCCGCCGAATACTCCGCCCAGAACAAAGCCGACATCCAGACCCTCGGCTACTCGTTCCTGCAAACCCTCTACGGAAATGAGCTCGCCACCGACGTCGATCCACACGCCGGCCAGACCGTCACCTACGGCTTCCTCGCCGTCTCGCCCGGCAGCGACAAGGAACTCGTCGCCATCGTCCGCGGCACAGACACCATCCTCGAGTGGATCCACGACGGCGCATTCCTCATGGTCCCCAACCCCATCCACAGCGGCTCCGGCATGACCGAAGATGGCTTCACCGCCATCTATAAATCGCTGCGCACCGCCCGCGATCCGCAATCCACGTCAGCTGCCGCGTCCGTCGGGTCCTACGTCCACTCCGGCGCCGCAACGGCCGTCACCGTCGCCGGACACAGTCTCGGCGGAGCCCTCGCCACGCTGCTCACGCTCGACATTGCTCTCAACACCGAGTGCCGCCAGCCCGTCGCCTACACCTACGCCAGCCCGCGCACCGGCGACCATTTCTTTGCCGGCTCCTTCAACGCCACCGTCGCGCAGTCCTTCCGCATCTACAACCGCTCCGACC
>JBKICP010000455.1:0-9454 GCA_046567085.1 Acidobacteriota bacterium | reverse complement strand
GGCCTCGGGAAGCTCGTCGAAGTCGGCGGGAAGATCGAAACCGGAATGGTGGAACAGGTCGAACACCCTCTCGCGAGCCGGCTTCAGGGCGACGATCATGGCCACTGGAGTCCGCTTGCGACCCGTGGTGAGAATCACTTTTTCCCCGCGCTGAGCCCGCTTGACCAGCTGGGAAAGCTGGGTTTTGGCTTCGAACATGGTAGCTTCGGCCATCGCGCCCCTCCATCCTGCTAAGAATAGCTTAGCCAAGTTCACCGTCCCTGCAAAGAGAGGGTCCGGCTCTCCGCACCCCCCCTGATCCCGTTCCGGATTTTGACTCATCCTGATGAGTCGAATAGGCTCATCCTATGGCTAAACGGCTTCAGGTCATCATTCAGGATCGCGAATACCGCGATATCCAGCGCGCAGCGCGTCTGCGGCGTATGTCCGTCGCCGAATGGGTGCGACAGGCGCTCGTCCAGGTCCGCCGCAGCGAGCCCAGTCGCGAGGTGGCCTCCCGGCTGGACGTCATTCGGGCTGCAGCGCGCATGGAGTTCCCCACCGCCGACATCGACCGCATGCTCGAAGAGATCGAGCAAGGCTATGGATCCGGTATGCGGGCGTGATCTTCATCGACTCCAACATTCCGATGTACCTGGTCGGCGCGCCTCATCCTCACAAGAACGATGCCAGGCGCTGGCTCGAAGAACTGGTGAGCGGCCGAGAGCGGCTGGTCACTGACGCAGAAGTGTTGCAGGAGATTCTTCACCGTTACGTGGCGATCGAGCGGCCGGATGCGATCCAGCCGGCCTTCGATGCTTTGCTGGGAATAGCGGATGAGGTGTTTCCGGTCGATCAGGCGGTAGTCGAGCGCGCAAAACAGATCGTGCTCGGCCACAAAACTCTTTCGGCGCGCGATGCTGTGCACCTGGCGACGATGCAAATCCACGGGGTGCGCCGCATCCTCAGCTTTGACCGGGGATTCGACGGGTTTCCGGGGATAACCCGCCTGTTCTGAGGTATCGATCCAGCCGCGCTACCGATATTCCGCGGCGAACTGCTCCTCTTCGTGGTTCAGCGACTCTGCCGTGGCTTCGTGCGAGACGAGCAGCACGCGGTAACGGAAGGTCGCCGTCTGGCCTTTCTCCAGGGTGAAGTTGAAGGGCGGCTGTTTGGGGTCGAAGATGCTGCGCCCCAGCGGATTGGCTGCGAATAATCCGTAGCCGCGCGCGTGCCAGTAGGTCGGATAGCCCGGATTCAGCGGGTGATCGAAAATGGCAACCGTGACAGTCTGGCCTTCCGGATTGTGGCCGGTGAGCGAGCACCACTTCCCTCTCGTGCCCCAGACCGCTCCGCCTTTGATCCCCTCGCTGGTGAGGTAGACGCCGGTGGCGTCGGCATTGGGGGCGGCGGCGACTTTGGTGGGCCGGCCGCTCGCGTCGAGGAAGATGCCTCCCTTTTCGTCCGGCGATTCAAGCCAGCCGGCGACGCGCATGCCGAGCACGCCTTCCTTGTCGTCGTGGAAGACGGCGCGGTCGAGCGCTTTCAGCGTGATGATCTGGTCGATGACGCGCTCGTGAGGGCGGCGGGAAAAGACGTAGCGCGTGGTCTGGTCGAGGATCCGGTCGCCTTTGCCGGTAACCCAGACCGAATCGACGACCAGTTCGCCGCGGTTGGCGCCGCTGTGGGTGGAGACGATTTTGCCTTCGAGGATCGTCCCCATTTTTTCGCGATTCTCCGGCTTGATCGCATCGGAGTTATTCCAGAAATCGAAGCCGTTGACGTTGCCGTAGTTGAACCACAGGCCGGCGTGGTGGGGGTGATCGACGCGCTCGTGCGGACGCGGCTGGAGCGGAAAGCCGCGCGTCACGGTGATGCCCTCATCGGTGACCAGCGGGTAGAGGACGGGCTTCTTGAGCGTGGTCGGCCAGATGTAGGAGGTGAAGGGCTGGCCGTCGATGGTGATATCGACGCGGCGCTGGGCCTCGTTGGCGACGACCTGGACGCCGGAGTTCTTTGCCGCGTGGAGTGGATGGGTCGGAATCAGCATGGCTGCAGCCAGAGCACCGAGCAGAGCCCCCTTATGCATAGACCTTGCCTCCCACCATCACCTGCTGCGTTTTGTCGTCGAAGGTGACTTTCTCGCCGGTTTGGATGGCGGCCACATTCATGCACAGCGCAATGGAGTGGCTGTAGCCGGCCTCGATGGGAGCATTGGGGGTTTTGCGCGAGCGCACGCACTCCATCCAGTTGCGCATGTTGGCGGAGGTCTGCGGATCGGCGTGCGTGTCCGCCGCAGTGGAGACGGCCTCTTCGGGCTGATCGAGCAGCGATGAGGCGGGAAGGAGGTTCGGCTTCATGTTCATCTCCTTCGCGTACTTTTCGGTGAGACCGCCCGTGGGGGTGACCGTTTTCTTATCCATGTCGATCATGCCGCCGTTGGAGTAGTAAAGCTCCTTCACGCCGCCGGCGGAGTTGGTGAAGCGCGAGCTGTACTGGACCTGGAAGCCTTTGGACAGATCGTCGAGCGGGCCGTAGTCGAAGACCGCGGTCATGGTGTCCCAGTTCTGGCGGCCGTCTTTCCAGAGGTAAATGCCGCCATTGGCGACGACCGAGCGCGGATGCGGCAGCCCGGTGAACCAGTGAACGGTGTCGATCTGGTGGACGAGCCACTGATCGGGAATGCCGGAGGAGTACGGCCAGAAGAGGCGGAACTCGAGATACTTGCGCGCGTCGAAGGGGACGCGGGGGCGGTTGAGGAGGTAGCGGTTCCAGTCGGTGTCCTCTTCTTTGAGGAGGGGCACGACGTCGGGGCGGCGCCAGCGGCCGGGCTGGTTGACGTTCCACGTCATCTCGACCATGACGATGTCGCCGAACTGGCCGGACTTGATGTACTCGGCGGCCTTCATATAGCTGGGCGTGCTGCGGCGCTGGGTGCCGACCTGAACGATCTTGCCGGTCTTTTTCACGGCGGCAAGGAACTTGCGCGCGTCGTCCATGGTGTGCGCGGTGGGCTTTTCGACATAGGCATCGCGGCCGGCTTCGACGGCTTCAACGCCATGCAGCGCGTGCTGGAAGTCGGCGGTGGCGATCAGGACGGCGTCCACGTCTTTGCGGGCGTAGAGCTCGTCGTTGTTGCGGACCGGGTCAACTTTGAAACCGCTGACTTTCTGGATGTAGGCAGCCCCCTCTTCGCGGCGGCGGTTCCAGATGTCGGAGACGGCGACGAACTCGAAGTTCATCTCTTTGGCGTGCTGGCTGAAGGCGGGGATCAGGGCGCCCTTCATGCGGTCGCCGCACCCGACCACCGCCGTGCGGACGCGATCGTTGGCGCCCACGATGGCCGCATAGCTGCTGGCATGCCACGAAACTGCGGTCGCCGCGAGGGCTGCGCCTCCTGCTTTCACAAACTCCCTGCGTGTCGTCGGTGTTCCCGCCATGTCCGGTGATTCTCCTTTGATCGAATGGTGCGAGGGCGGGCCCAGGTGAAGTGGTCAGACCTCGTGCGCTGCGGGACCCATGGTGTCAGGCGGTCGATGTGGATGTCAAGGAGGGGGGAGCGGCAGGGAGTAGGGAGTAGGGAGTAGGGAGTAGGGAGCAGGGAGTGGGTTGGGATGCAACCCGAGGGTGTGTCTGCGGGTTCCTATCGGCGGCGCGGGGTTGTCGCTGGGGGTGGGGAGGCGTCAAACTGGATGAGGAAGCCGGGAGCTGGGAGCCGGGAGCGAAGCGAGGGATCTGGAAGCAGGGAGCAGGGAGCAGGGAGTCGAACGGCGGATGCGGGACACGATCATTGCGCTATCGGAACAGAAGGAGCCCTTTGGCGGGCCGGCGGCGGGGTCTGTCCTGCTGCATATCGGCTTTGTGGGTGCGATTGCTCTGCTGATGTTCGCTAACTCGGAGTTCCGGTCGAATCAGTGGGGGGTGAACGGACCCAAAGGGGCGATCCAGGCGAATCTGGTGAACTCGGCGCCGTCGATCCCTCTGCCGGCGATCACGCCGCCGACCCCGAATGTGCTGGCGACCCAGACGCCGAGCCCCGCACCGGCGCCGCCCAGCAAGGAGACGATCCCGATCACGCCGCCGGACGCGATCCCGATCGCAACGCGCAAGCCGAAGATCAAGCCCGCGGAAAAACCGCGTCCCGCGTCGCCGCAGCACGCGCAGCCGCTGAATCAGCAGAACCGGGCGAACTACGGCGAGGCCGCGGCGACGAACATGGCCCACGCGAACAATGCGACGCAGCATACGAACGCGCCGGTGCAGGTGCAGGGCGGCGATTTTGCGGCGCGCTTCCCGTGGTATGTGGACAAGATCACGCGCCTGGTGAGCCAGAACTGGTACAGGTATCAGATTGATCCGGGCACGCGCTACGGCTCGGAGGTGTCGGTGGTGTTCACCATCGAGCGCGACGGCAGTGTCAGCTTCACCAGCATTCAGATTCCGCAGCCCAGCCCTTCCCCCACGCTGAACAAGACGGCGCGGGAGGCGGTGCAGCGGGTGGGAAGTTTCGGCCCGTTACCCGAACAGTACACAGGGAAGAGCGTTTCTGTGGAGTACACTTTTAGCTACGATGCGCCGCCGCAATAGTGTGCGCGGGAGTCGCTCCTGACCTCTCGATCCGCGGATTTCCGGCACGGGCCGGCGCCATCTTTCGTAGTTGAAGCGCGTCGTCAGCAGAACGCGTACGAGCGCCCCTGCGTTGAGTTTGCGAGCTTTATCAATCCAATGGAAACGGAAGAAGCATGATCGAGATCTCCCCCCGGAATTCTGTCGTTCTTCGCATTTCCCTGTTTCTCGCGATCATGGCGATCCCCCTTTGCGGGGCGCAGGCCCAGGACTGGGTGCGCACCGGCACGAATCTGGGTGTAACCAAAATTCGCATCGCCGCCGCGGACTTCAAGGCGGCGACCGCCGATCCGGCGACGGGCGGGCTCAAGTCGGCCTTCGACCAGACCGTTTATAACGACCTGCGTTATGCGGGCATCTTCGATGTGGTTTCGAAGAGCATGATTCCGACGGCAACGCCGGGATCGCCGCAGGAGATCAACATGGCGCAGTGGTCGGCCGAGCCCTCGAATGCGGCATATGTGGCGTTTGGGGCGCTGTCGGTGAATGGCGGCCAGCTCAGCGTGCAGGGCTACCTCTACAACACCGCGCAGGGGCAGCAGAATCCGCAGGTGCTGGGCAAGCAGTACGGCGGCCCGGCCACCGTCGATTCCTCGCGGCAGATCGCGCACCGTTTCGCCGACGAGATCATCCAGCAGCTGGGCGGCATCGCGGGCATCGCGGAGACGAAGATTTATTTTGTCTCGAATCGCACCGGCAACAAAGAGATCTGGGCGATGGACTACGACGGGATGAATGAGCATCAACTCACCCATCTGGGCACGCTCTCGCTGTCGCCGCATGTTTCGCCGGACAATTCGCGGGTGGCGTTCAGCTCGATGGGCAAGAACGGCTGGTCCATCCGCATGTACTCGCTGGACCTCGGGCGCATCGTGGCCTTCCCGTCGTGGGGCGGCACAACGCTGTCGCCGGCATGGTCGAGCGATGGGAACAGGCTGGCCTTTTCCTCCTCGCGCGGCGGCGATCCGGACATTTATGTCTGCGATGCCTCAGGAGCCGGAGCACGGAAGATCACAGCGTTCCGCGGGCCTGACGTCTCTCCGGTGTGGAATCCGAAGACCAACGCGCAGATTGCCTGGGTGAGCGGGCGGACCGGCCTGCCGCAGATCTACATCATGGATTCCGACGGCGCGAACATCACGCGGATGACCGATGGCGGCTATGCGACGTCGCCTTCCTGGTCGCCCAGCGGACAGTTCCTGGTCTTTGCGTGGAACCGCAGTTATGGACCCGGAGCCCCGGGCGGCGAAGACATCTACGTGATGGACATTGCCAGCAAGCGCTGGACGCAGCTGACCCACGAGGCGGGACGCAACGACTTCCCCTCCTGGTCGCCGGACAGCCGGCACATCGTCTTTCAGCGCGAGGAGAATGGGCACACTGAGATCTGGTCGATGCTGGCTGACGGTACCGATCAGATGCAACTGACCCACGGTGGCGGCAGCAACACCATGCCCAACTGGAGCTGGAAATGAGCACCTGACTGTAGCCGGCAGAGGATCGCCGGTCGTTGAAGTAATTCTTGCCCTGGTACAAACCCCGACAACGCTCCCCGAAGGAGGAGAGACAAGTGAAACATTCGAACCGCACGTCTTTGGTGGTGGCTGCAAGTCTGGCGGCCGTGCTGGCCATCGCCGGCTGCCACAAGAAGAATCCCGCTCCGCCGCCCCCGCCGGCGCCTCCGCCGACCGCACCGGCGCCGATGGCGACCATCACGGCGACCCCGAGCACCATTACCCCCGGCGGCAGCTCCACGCTGACATGGAAGACCACAGACGCGACGAATGTGACGATCGAGGGCCTCGGCCAGGTAGCGACGGCGGGCACGCAGACGGTCACGCCGGCGCAGACCACGACCTATCATCTGACGGCGCAGGGCGACGGCGGAACCGCCGATGCCACGGCGACCGTGACGGTGACGGCGGCGCCTCCTCCGCCGGCGCCGGTGACCGAGTCGAACATCGACGAGAACACGTTCGAGCAGAACGTGAAGCCGGTGTTCTACGACTACGACAGCTATGACGTCCGTCCGGATGCGCAGTCGATTATTTCCGCGGATGCGAACTATCTGAACCAGCATCCCAACCTCAAGGTTGTGGTCGGCGGCTACTGCGACGAGCGCGGGTCGACGGAATACAACCTGGCGCTGGGCGAGAACCGCGCGAATGCGGCCAAGCAGGCGCTGGTATCGGCGGGCATCAGTCCCGACCGGCTGCGCACGGTGAGCTACGGCAAAGAGAAGCAGTTCTGCACCGATCACACCGAAGCCTGCTGGCAGCAGAATCGGCGGGCGCAGTTCACGCTGGATCAGTAACAGCAGGGAGTAGGGAGCAGGGAGCAGGGAGCAGGTCCTGGATCGCGGCGGTGAGCTGCGGTCCGGGACTTTCCTTTTTGGGGGTACGGGCTAGGGGTTTTCACAGTCGCGTGCGCCCCGGATTTTTCTGAGGACGCACTGGCCGCAAAGAGAGCGAGCGGTGCTCAGCTGGCTGCACCTGATTCTGTCTGTTGTCGTGGTGCGATTCGTCGCGGTGAGATGGATCCTGCAACGCAGATCGCTGCATCAGGGCCCCGTCACCCGTAACCCCGCAACCCGTGCCCCCGTAACCCCTCCCGCCCTTTAGAATTGAAGGGAGCGCTTCCTGCGCTCAGCGGGGATTCTTTTATGCGAAGATTTGCTGTTTCGCTCTCGATTGTTTTTCTCCTGGCTCTTTTCTGCGCGGCCACCCCGGCCCATGCCGTGAATAAGGAGATGGTGCAGCTGCAGACGCAGGTCCAGCAGATGCAGGATGCGCTGCAGCACCTGCAGGAGACGCAGGATCAGCAGCTGAGCGTGATGCAGCACATCATCCAGCAGATTAACGACAACGTCTCGAAGATGAGCGCGACCGTCTCGACGCTGCAGCAGCAGGTGCAGGCGACCAACGAGTCGGGGGGCGGCAAGATCGACCAGATGTCGACGCAGATGCAGGGCCTGAACGACTCGGTCGACGCGCTGCGGACGCGCATCGACAAGCTGAGCTCCGAGGTGCAGGCGGTGCAGTCGCAGCTGTCGAACATCACCACCCAGGCGGCCGTGCAGCAGCAGGGCGGACAGCCGGGCGCAGCGGGTATGCAGCCGGGGGCGGGCGGTCAGCCCGGGCAGATGGCGCCGCCGCAGGCTCCTCCGCAGCCGCAGGCGCCTCCGGTGAACGATCTCTACCAGGGAGCGCTGCGGGATTACAACTCGGCGCGCTACGATCTGGCGGCGGGCGAGTTCGGCGATGTGCTCAAGTACTATCCCAACGACGATCTGGCGGGGAACGCGCAGTTCTATCTGGGCGAGATTGCGCGGCGTCAGGGCAAGTTCTCCGACGCGATCAAGGCGTACAGCGTGGTGCTGCAGCAATTCGCGGGCAACCCGAAGGCTCCGGCAGCGGCCCTGCACAAGGGCGAGGCGGAGCTGTCGCTGGATCAGCGGGAGAACGGAATCCGCGATCTGCGTGCGCTGATCGCGCGCTATCCGCAGACGCCGGAAGCCTCGCAGGCGCGCAGTCGGCTGAACGGGATGGGCGTCCGCATCAGCCCGTCGAAGCCGAGCGCGTATCGGTGAGCCGGTAGCCGGTGGCCGGTAGCTGTTGGCGAAAAGCTGCTGGCGAAAAACTGTTAGCGAAAAGCGATTAGCGGAAAGCGGCTGGCGAGATCCGCAGAGTCGGGCGATGCGCTCATCGCCTGCGTTTTTGCGATTGCGGAGCGGGCCGGGACGCCCGCCGTTCCGCTGGATGAAACGTCGCGCCGCAGAGGAGCACTTCTCTCTTGACATGGACAACGAGCGGAGTTAATTCGCGGCGCCGCAAAGAAAATGGCGGCTTCACAGAGCGTTGACAAAGCGCAGGGTGAATCGCACAATCGGATTTCAGCTTGATTCCATCGTCTCCTCCGGGACTGAGCGTTCCGACTCCGTTGTCCCTCCGGTAACAGCCCTGGCGATGGCAGTACGCAGGAAAGGCAGACGGCTCACGCTACGATCGGAAGCCGCGGGAAAGGTCTTGTTGCAGTGAAAGCGCTTCTCGAAACCGACTTCCGCAATTTAACCCTGGTAGCTCGCGGCAAAGTCCGGGATATCTACGCACTCGGTGAGTACCTGCTCATGGTCGCCACCGATCGCATCTCCGCCTTCGATCACGTGCTGGCGACGGGCATCCCCGGCAAGGGCATGATCCTCACCCAGCTCTCCCTCTTCTGGTTCGATTTCCTCAAGGACATCGTGCCGAACCATCTGGTCGCCTCCAACGTAAAAGAATTTCCAGAGGAAGTGTGGAAGTACCGCAAGGAGCTGAAGGACCGCTCGATGCTCGTCACGCGCGCCCAGATGTATCCGGTGGAGTGCGTGGTGCGCGGCTACCTGGCCGGCTCCGGATGGAAGGACTACGTGGCGACCGGCACGGTGTGCGGCATCAAAATCGAGCCCGGCCTGCGCGAAGGCGACCGGCTGAGCCGGCCGATTTTCACGCCCGCCTCGAAGAGCTTCCGCGGCACACATGACGAGAACATCACCTTCGATCAGATGACGACGCTGATCGGCGGGGAGGCGGCGGAGAAGCTGCGCGATCTGAGCCTGGCGATCTATAACAAAGCTGCGCTGCACGCGGAATCCCGCGGTATTCTGCTGGCAGACACGAAGTTTGAGTTTGGCTCGACGTCGATGGGGATCGTGCTGGCGGACGAGGCGCTGACGCCGGATTCCTCGCGGTTCTGGGTGAAGGAGTTGTACTCCCCCGGGCGCTCGCAGCCATCATTTGATAAACAGTACGTTCGTGACTATCTGGAAAGCATTCACTGGAATAAACTGGCGCCGGCGCCAGCCCTCCCC
>JBKICP010000454.1:0-9569 GCA_046567085.1 Acidobacteriota bacterium | reverse complement strand
TTTGACACGATCCTGCCGATCGCGCAGAAGTATCGCGTAGCGGCGATCAACTGGGGCTTCGTCCAGGGCAAGTCGCAGACCTATCTTCCCTGGGACTCGTGGAGCCACCCCTACGTTCGCGAGCAGCCGCCAGTCTGGTTCCATGACATCTTCTACCCTGACGGCAAACCTTATCGCGAGCGCGAAATCGAGATCATCCGCGACCTGACCAGCGCCACCAACGGATCAGGCAAAACCACGCCAACGCCGGAGTAGGGGCTGCAAGCCATGTCTCTGGTGGAGGGTGGGGACCTACTCCTTGCCCTCTTCGATCGTGAAGATGCGATCCACCGCGGGCAGTGTTCTCTTCTCCACCTTGCCGTCCGGCCAGTGAATCTCCACGCCGTCCACCCTGGTTGCATCGCCCAGCCCAAAGTGCACGCGCGGATCGTTCGACGACAGGTAGCTTCCGCCGCTCAGCACGTCGCCGCGCTGCCGGATTCCACCCGCCGTCAGGTACACCGTCGCGCCCACCGCGTCGCGCGGGCTCTTCGGGCCGCCCACCAGCTTGAGTTCCACCCAGTGGTGATGATCCGGGTTCACGTTGCGCTCCAGCACCGGCACGCCATCCATGTTGTTCATGACCACGTCGATCTTGCCGTCGTTGAAGAGATCGCCAAAGGCCGCCCCGCGCCCCACGGTGACGACAGCCAGGCCCGTGCCTTCCACGGCCGGAATGAGAGCGAACTTGCCGTTCTTCTCATTGTGGAAGAGCAGCGGCTTCTCTTCATACGTCGTGCCCCACTCCGGATGCTGATCCACGATCGGATAGACGTGCCCATTGGTGAAGAACAAATCCTTCCAGCCATCGTTGTCGTAATCCAGAAATCCGTCGGCGAAGCTCACGTAAGGAATCGTCGGCGCCGCCACCCCGGAGGGATAACTCACGTCGGTGAAATTCCCCTTGCCGTCGTTATTGAAGACGATGTCGTAATCGTCCGCGAAGGTGGTGGTCACGATATCCTCGTGGCCGTTGTTTTCGTAGTCTCCGGCGGCGATGCCCATGTTGGCGGCTTCACGCCCATCTGCATTGAGCGCGAGCCCGCTCAGATAGCTGTCGTCCTCAAAGGTTCCGTTGCCTTTGTTGATGTAGAGATAATTCGGCGTTGAATCGTTGGCCACAATCAGATCCGGCTTGCCGTCGTTGTTCACATCCACAAACAGCGCGCCCAGGCCGTAGTAGCCGTTCTTGTTGTCGACGCCGAGCTTCTCGCTCACATCGGTAAAGGTGCCGTCACCGTTGTTGTGGAACAGGTGATCGCGCTCCCCGGGCAGCCCGCGCGGGCCGCACATCGTCTCCACGCCGCGATACTGGCAGTTGGCGTAATTTACCGTTCTTGAGCCCGATACGGGCGGATGCACGAAGTCGAAGTGGATGTACCCGGCGACAAACAGATCGAGCCGCCCATCGCCGTCGTAGTCGCCGAAGGTCGCGCCCGTGGACCATGTGCCCAGCGCCACGCCCGCCTTCTCCGCCATATCGGTGAAGGTACCGTCGTGATTGTTGCGGTAGAGCCGGTTCTGCCCGTAATTGCTCACGAACAGATCGGGCCAGCCGTCGTTGTCGTAGTCCGCCACCGCGCAGCCGTAGCCCCAGCGCAGGTTTCCGACGCCGGCCTTCTCCGTCACATCGGTAAACGTGCCGTCGTGATTGTTGTGGAAGAGCGCCGCCCGCGGAGCCTGTGCCTTGCCGTTCATCGCGTCCAGCGTCGAGCCGTTGACGAGGTAGATGTCCAGCCATCCATCATTGTCGTAGTCGATCAGGCACACGCCGGGGCCCTTTGCCTCCACGATGTAGGGCTTGTCCGGCGTGCCCGAGGTGTGATGCCAGCTCGTCAGCCCGGCGGCCTTCGCCGTGTCCTGAAAGACGATCGGCCCGGTCTTCACAAAACCGCCCGCCGTGATCACACGATGCTCGGGGTCGTACACCGCCTGATGCTGCACTCCGCTCGCCATGCCGGTGCTTTGCGCCCCGCCCTGCGCCTGCTGCCCATGCGCGGCGGGCATGAGAACATACGCGCCAATCAACGCAGCCACCGCACAAAACACCGCTGTCCCTGCGTACAGTGCCATCCTGATCACTGATCGCTGAGCCCTGAACGCCGTACGCATCCCCACTCGGTCGTTTCCCTTCTCCGAAAAGTCAGTCCCCATTGTCGCCGTTCGGCGCAGGTTCGGGAAAGCCCTTGCGGGGCGTCTGGCCGCGATACCATGAATTCCGATGCCCGCCCGCCGGTTTGTCCTGTGCCTTGCCCTCCTCTGCTGCTCCGCTCCCGGGTCGCTGCTCGCCTCGCAGAAACAGACCCCTGTTCACGTTCCAGCGAAGGTTCTTGAAACCTATGTGGGCCAGTATCGCGAGCAGAACGAGCCCGACGTCGTCATTTCCGTTTTTCGCGACGGCGACCGCCTGTACATCGAGGGCCCCCGTTCCGCGCGCTTCGATCTCATCGCAAAGTCGAGTACAACCTTCGAGCCTGACTTCGGCGCCACCTATACCTTCGTCACCGATGCCGGTGGCGCGGTCACCGGGATTCGCTTCGTCATGCCCGGCTCGCCGGAGAGCACGCTTACGCGCATCTCCTCGACGCCCGTTCCCAACCACTTCCGCCCCTATTCGCGCGAAGAGGTGATGATCCCGATGCGCGACGGCGTGAAACTCCACGCGATCATCCTGCGCCCCACGGATACGAAGGAACCGCTGCCCTTCCTGATGCAGCGCACGCCCTATGGCGTCGACGGCTACGACTCAGACGCGATCAACACCCGCTACACCGAACTGGCACAGAGCGGCTACATCTTCGTCATGGAAGATATCCGCGGCCGTTACAAATCCGAAGGCAAATTCATAATGATGCGTCCCCTGGCGGACCACAGCGACCCGAAGGCCATCGACGAGAGCACCGACAGCTACGATACCGTCGCCTGGCTGCTGCAACACGTTCCCCATAACGACGGCCGCGTGGGCGTGATGGGCATCTCGTACCCGGGCTTTCTTGCTGCGGAAGCCGGCATCGACCCGCACCCCGCTGTCCGCGCCATTTCGCCCCAGGCGCCTATGACCGACGTGTGGATCGGCGACGACTTCTTCCATAACGGCGCTTTCCGGCAGACCTACGGCTACGACTACGTGCTCGGCATGGAATCCACCAAAGAAAGCACCTTCGGCAAGCTTGACGAAGACGCGTACACCTTCTTCCTGAATGCCGGGTCCTTCGCGGCGGCCGGCAAACTCGCCGACAAGATGTCCGGCGGAGCCGACGCCATCGACGCCCTGCCCACCTGGCGCGCCTTCATCGATCATCCCGCCTATGACGAGTTCTGGCGCTCGCGCGCCGTGCAGCCACACCTCACCACCGTCGCGGTCCCCACGCTCGAAGTCGGCGGCTGGTGGGACCAGGAAGATCTATGGGGACCGCAGGCTGAATATGCCGCTCTGGAACCACACAACCAGCCCAACGATCCCGCGCATCGCGTCTACATGGTGCTCGGCCCCTGGCGCCACGGCGGCTGGTCGCAGACCACGCGCCGCCTCGGCGACGTCAACTTCGGCGAACCCGTCGGCGACGAATTTCGCAAGCGCATCGAGGCGCCGTTCTTTGCGTATTACCTCAAGGACCAGCCCGGGTTCGATCTTGCGAACACCGCGACCTACCAAACCGGATCGGAACGCTGGATGCACTACGACCAGTGGCCGCCGAAAAATGCCACGACGCACGATCTGTATCTGGATGCGGATGGCGCACTCCGTTTTTCGAAGCCGGCGGAGGCGAACGCGTTTAAGAAATACACCTCGAACCCGGCCGATCCGGTCCCCTACCGCCGCCGCCCGATCGAAGCCACCTACGCTCCCACAGGCTCCGGCTGGTACACCTGGCTGGTGCAGGATCAGAGCTTCGTCGATGGCCGCAAGGATGTCGCCACCTGGCAGACGCCGCCGCTCGATCACGACGTGACCGTGACCGGCAACGTCATGGCCGATCTGATCGCGTCTACCTCCGGCACCGACAGCGACTGGATTGTGAAGCTGATCGACGTCTTCCCCGGCGATCCGGCGCCATCGGCGTGCCATGAGCCGTGCCTCTCCATCGATCCCGGTCCGAACGTCCAACCCGCCGGTTTCGAGTTGATGATCGCCGACGAGATCTTTCGCGGCCGCTATCGCACCAGCTACGCGCATCCCGAGGCCATCCCCGCCAACACGCCCGAGGAATACAAGTTTTCGCTCCATGCCGCCGATCATGTTTTTTTGAAGGGACACCGCATCATGGTCCAGGTGCAGAGCACCTGGTTTCCGCTCTACGACCGCAATCCGCAGACGTTCGTGCCGAACATCATGACGGCGCAGCCCGCAGACTACCAACCGGCGGAGCAGCACATCTACGCGGGCTCGCACATCGAATTGCCTGAGCCGCAATAGAAAGAGCGCCGGACCATTTCGGCGCTCTTCCTACTCCTTATTCCCCATTTCCCTGCTTTACTCATCCTGCTCTCGCAGCTTTGCAATCACCGAGAAGTCTTCCAGCGTGGTCACGTCGCCTTTGATCTCGCCGTGGGTCGCCATCTCGCGCAGCAGACGGCGCATGATCTTGCCCGAACGCGTCTTCGGCAGCGCATCGGTGAAGCGGATATCGTCCGGCCGCGCCAGCGATCCGATCTCCTTCGCCACCCAGGCACGCAATTCGTCCTTCAGTTCCTTGCCCGGCGTGTAGCCGCCTTCCAGCGTCACGAACGCGGCAATCGCCTGCCCCTTGAGTTCGTCGGGACGCCCGACCACTGCGGCCTCGGCGACCTTCGGATGCGCGACCAGGGCCGACTCCACTTCCATCGTCCCCAGCCGATGGCCGCTGACGTTGATCACGTCGTCGACACGGCCCATCAGCCAGAAGTAGCCATCCTCGTCCATACGAGCGCCGTCGCCGGTGAAATAGCACCCCGGCACATCGGACCAGTAGGCCTTCTGGTAGCGTTCCGGATCGTTGAAGATGGTGCGTGCCATCGAGGGCCACGGCTTGCGGATCACGAGCAGCCCCCCCTGCCCCGGCGGCACCGGCTCGCCCTCTTTTGTCACCACCTCGGGCACAATTCCGAAGAACGGCCGTGTTGCCGAACCGGGCTTCGCCGCCACGGCGCCCGGCACCGGCGCGATCATGATGCCGCCCGTCTCCGTCTGCCACCACGTATCGACAATCGGGCAACGGCCCTTGCCGATCACCTCGCGGTACCAGATCCACGCTTCGGGATTGATGGGCTCGCCCACCGTCCCCAGCAGGCGCAGGCTGCTCATGTCATGTTTGGCGGGGTAGTCGTCGCCCCACTTGATGAAGGCGCGAATCGCCGTCGGCGCGGTGTAGAACACCGTCACCTTGTGGTCGTCGATGATCTTCCAGAAGCGGTCCGGCTGCGGATGATTCGGCGCGCCCTCGTACATCAGCGTCGTCGCGCCGTTCTGCAGGATGCCGTAGACAACGTACGAGTGCCCCGTGACCCAGCCGATGTCGGCGGTGCACCAGTAAACATCGTCCTCGCGCAGATCGAAGATGTATTTGCTGGTCAGATAGGTCTGCACCGAGTAGCCGCCTGTCGTATGTACGAGGCCCTTCGGCTTGCCGGTCGTCCCCGAGGTGTACAGGATGTAGAGCGGATCCTCGGAATCGAGCTGCTCGGCCGGGCATTCCTTCTCCGCTGCCTTCATCAGCTCGTGCCACCAGTGGTCGCGCCCCGCCTGCATATTCACCGGCGATCCGGTGCGTTTGTAGACGACCACGTTCTTTACCGTGGGACACTGCCCCACGGCCTCGTCCACCGTGGCCTTGAGCTTCACTTCATTGCCGCGCCGGTACGAGGTGTCCTGGGTCAGGATCGCGACGCACTGCGCGTCGTTGACGCGGTCGACAATCGCGTTGGCCGCGAAGCCGCCAAAGATCACCGAGTGCACCGCGCCGATGCGCGCGCACGCGAGCAGGGCAATGGCCAGCTCCGGCGTCATGCCCATGTACACCGCGACGCGGTCGCCCTTCTTAATTCCCAGGCCCTTCAGGACGTTCGCAAACCGCTGCACCTCGGCGTGCAGGTCGGCGAAGGTCAGCCTGCGTACCTCGCCGGGCTCGCCCTCCCAGAGGATGGCGGTCTTGTCGGCACGACCGTTGATTACGTGCCGATCGACGCAGTTGTAGCAGAGATTGATTTTTCCGCCGACGTACCACTTCGCCCAGGGCAGATTCCACTCCAGCACCTTGTCCCAGGGCTTAAACCAGTGCAGCTCGCGCGCCGCGTCCGCCCAGAATCCCTCGGGGTCCCGCACCGAGTGCTGGTACATCTTCTGGTATTCGGCCAGGTTCTTTACGTGGGCCTGCTTCGCGAACTCTTCAGGCGGGGGGAAAACCCGGTTTTCGCGCAGAATCGACTCAAGGTTGGGGCTGATCGCGGTCTCAGAGCTCATGCATTCTCCGTCAGACCAAACTATCGTTCCGGACTGCTGCGGCGCAACCGCCTGAATGGGGCATCCTCGGTTTGATGCGCTGCCCCATCCACTACACTATCCCTCGGAGGTCCCCGTCTTGCCCTCGAATCTCGGCCATGTTCTCGCCGTTATCCCGGCCCGCCTCGGCTCCACGCGCCTCCCGCGCAAGGTGCTGCGCGAAATTGCCGGCGAGCCGATGATCGCCTGGGTCTATCGCGCCGCCCGCGCGTGCCCGCTGCTCGACCGGGTCCTCATCGCCACCGACTCCGACGAGGTTCTCAACTTTGCGCAGCAGCACCTGCTCCCCGCCGTCTTCACCCCCGAAGACTGCGCCAGCGGGACGGATCGCGTCTGGGCCGTCGCGCAGTCGATCCCGGCCGATATTTACGTGAACATCCAGGGCGATGAGCCGCTGCTTACGCCGGAACACTTTACCCCGCTGCTCCAGCTGTTTGAGAATCCCGCGGTTCAGGTCTCCACGCTCGCTGTTCGATGCCCCGCGCACGACATCAACAATCCGAGCGCAGTCAAAGTCGTGACTGCTGCCGATGGCCGCGCAATGTATTTCTCGCGCGCGACGATCCCCTTTGATCGGGACAACTCCGGGTTCGCGGGTTATCGCAAGCACCTCGGAGTCTACGCGTATCGCAAAGCGGCGCTGCAGAAATTTGCCACGCTGCCGCCGTCGTGGATCGAGCAGGTCGAACGCCTGGAGCAACTGCGCCTGCTCGACAACGGCATCGACATCCACGTTGCCGCTGCGCCCGGCGACACCATCGGCGTCGATACCGAAGAGGACCTCCGCGCCGCGGAAGAAATCCTCTCCGCGCGAATCCAGCAGCCGCGGTAATTGCGGCTACCGGGGCCAGGCTACAAGCTATTCTTGAGCTCGGTTCCCTTCGACTCGCGCCCGAAGCTCGCCACCACCGCCAGGTAGCAGGCCACAATCGCCACCGTAACGGCGAGCACCGGGCCGAGTCCGCCGAAGCGCTCCGCGGCCCTGGTTTGGATCACGGCATTCCAGGACGCGATGAAGTTGCCCAGCTGATACGCCAGTCCCGGGAACGTCGCGCGCACCGGGCCTGGCGACAGCTCGCTCAGCCATGCGGGGACCACGCCCCACGCTCCCTGCACCATGAACTGCATGACAAAGGCGCCGGCGGCGAGCATCACCACCGAGTGCGACAGCGCGTACAGCGGGATCACCGGCAGGGCCAGCAACGCAGCCAGGATAATCGCTTTCTTTCGTCCGACCTTCTCCGAGAAGCTGCCGAAGAGCATCCCGCCCGCCAGTGCGCCGATGTTGTAGAGGATGGCAATGCCACCTGTCAGCTGCGCCGAGAATCCGTGCTCCTTTTGTAAGAACGTCGGATACAAATCCTGTGTGCCGTGCGAGAACGCGTTGAATCCCGTCATCAGCAGCACCAGAAACAGAAAGGTGCCGGCATACTGCAGCAGCCCTTTGCGCAGGCCCATCGCGGGGATGGTGCGCTCTTCCAGGTGCCCGCGCTCTTTCCACGTCGGCGACTCCTCCACCTTGCCGCCGATGTAGAAGACCAGCAGCGCCGGAGCCGCGCCCACGAGGAACATGCCCCGCCATCCGAACGGGTGCCCGTGCCAGGTGAAATGCGAGAACCAGGGGAACAGCAGCGCGTACGCTGCGGCCGCCACCAGATAACCGACCGCATACCCCTCCTGCAGAAGTCCGGAGAAGAATCCGCGATTCTCCTTTGGCAGCGTCTCAAACGCCAGAGCGGCTCCTACGCCCCACTCACCGCCCATCGCGATGCCGAACAGAGCACGCAGGATGAACAGCGTGTGCATCGAACCGGCAAAGGCGCACGCCAGTTCCAGCAGGGAGTAGCTTGCAATGTTGAACATCAGCGTGGGGCGGCGCCCGAAGCGATCGGCCATGATCCCAAACAGGAAGGCGCCCACCGGCCGCAGCATCAGGGTAATCGACAGAGCAGCGGCAACATCCGTGCGTGCGACGCGAAAGTCGGCGGCTACGGCCGAAATGCAGAAGACCAGGATGAAGAAGTCGAAAGCGTCGAGCGACCATCCCAGAAAACATGCCGCAAAGGCGTGCCGCTGGCGCGAGGTCAGATTCCGGAAGGGGCTCGGCATTGCGCCAGCTTATCAAAGAGGCTGCGCCTCGCCGATTGCCCCTTTCGAACCCGTCGGTCACGCAGTACAGTGGTGTGCGGAATCGCTCCATGCGGGGACCGGAGGCTCAGACGCATCATGGAAGACCAGGCATCGCCGCGGCGCATGCTGCCAGGCAGCTTCAGGGAACGGTTTGCCGCCACCACAGTGCGTTATGCAATCGCCATCGTTCTGGGCGTTGCGATCTTCGCCGGCTGCAGTGGCAGCAGCTCGGCGAGCAGCGGAAGCGGAGTCCCCCCGGATCAGGCGACCGCGACGCCGACCATCACGACTGCAGCCGCACAGAACGGCGCCGTCATCGTAACGCTCAGCGATTCGACTTCCGGCGCCACGATCCACTACACGACGGACGGTTCCACGCCCACCGACACGTCGCCGCAATATTTCGCGCCATTCCTCGTGGCGTCCAACATCACCGTCAAAGCCATTGCCGCCGCTCCGCCTCTGCTCAACAGCGCGGTCGCGGCCCAGACGTTCGCCGTCAACATCGCTTCCGGGACCCTGGTCTGGAGCGACGAGTTTGCAAATTCCGCATCCGCAAATGCCCAGCCCAATCCATCGACCTGGACCTACGAAACTGGTCTGGGCTCCGTTTGCTGCGGGAACCACGAACCGGAGATCTACTGCGCATGGGGCTCGACCAGCAGCCCGTGTACGCCAGCGGCTCCCAATGCGTACGTGGGCGCCGATGGCTTTCTGCACGTCGTGGCGCTCCATCCCTCGGCCGGGGTCTACACTTCGGCCCGGCTCAAATCCCAGGGGCTGTTCAGTTTCCAGTACGGCCGCATCGAAGCGCGCATGATGGTGCCGGAATCGCAGGGGATGTGGCCGGCCTTCTGGCTGCTGGGCAACAACATCGCCACCCTTGCGTGGCCCGCTTGTGGTGAAGCCGACATCATGGAAC
>JBKICP010000453.1:0-4956 GCA_046567085.1 Acidobacteriota bacterium | reverse complement strand
AGCGCCGCTTCCGTGTTCGCAGTCGAAGGCGAGTTCGCGGCGCGGACGCCGGCGCCGGAAGCAATCACCAGGACAGATGGAGTTGCAACTGCCGCTCCCGCGCAAATGATCATTCCTCTACTTCGCTGCGGGGAAACCCAGCGGGAGAAGATCACCGGCAGCCGACGAGTGACCTGCGCCAGGCCATCCGACCCCGCCATCTAGGAAGGTGTGATCGGGTCATCATAAATCTGGCTTCACTGGCCTGTCTGCCAGGGATGAACGGCGCGAAGCCTGCCGTGTGCGCTGCTGAATAGACGCCATTCCGCACGCAAACGGCTGGCTTGTCCGGCGGCGGCCTCCGCGACCAACGACGGACGGTCCGTCGCGACTTCATCTCAACCTTCCGATCAGCACGAGAGAACGCCCACCGCCAGCCGTGTCGGCAAGACCCCCACGTCCGGTAGCGGACCTCACCGTTGTCCCGCTTCAAAAGAGAGAAAAATCATGAAAGACCTTGCTATTTCTCTGCCTGCGCAGGGGCGCGACCTTACGCCTCTGCTCGAACAGGCAGCGCAATTCCTCGAGGCCGCCAAGGCTGGATCGACGCGCCGAGCCTATGCTTCTGATCTGCGCGACTTCGCCGCGTTTTGTGACGCCCATGACCTTCCGTATCTTCCCTCCCGTGCTGAGGTGGTGGCCCTTTACATCAGCGACCTGGCCGCCCGGGTCACGGTGGCCACGATTCAGCGGCGGCTGTCAGCGATCACCTATGCCCACCGGGAAGCCGGTTTCGAGTCGCCTGCTTCACCGCGGAGCAACTTCATTCTCCGTGAAGTCCTGAGCGGAATCCGGCGCACGCTCGGAACCGCACAACAGGGAGCCGACCCCCTCCTCGCCGAAGCGGTGAAGCAAATCGCCGCCGCCTGTCCCGCCACGCTGCTCGGCGCCCGGGACCGGGCGCTGGTGCTCCTGGGGTTCTCGGGAGCTTTCCGAACAAACGAAGTCGCAACCATCCTCCGGGTTGAGGACCTGACTTTCACTCCGCGGCAACTCTATATAAGGTTGCGCCGGAGCAAGACGGATCAGGAGCAGGCGGGCCGAACGGTGGTGATCGGCTCCGGCGAGAACGAAGAGACCTGCCCGGTTCGAGCTCTCCGTGCGTGGCTCGAGGCAGGAGGTATCCGGGCCGGACCCGTCTTCCGTGCCGTCGATCGCCACGGCCACATCGGAGCGACCGCTCTGTCCACCCGCTCGGTGTCGAAGATCCTGAAAGGCGCGGCGGAACGGGCGGGGATCGATCCGCGCAACATCTCGGGTCACAGCCTGCGGGTCGGGATGGTGACGACCGCGGCGCTCGAAGGTGTCGAGGAGCGCGAGATCGCCCTGACCACCGCCCACAAATCCAGCCGGATGGTCCGGCGGTACATCCGGGATGCGGCTTTGGGGCGCGCGAACATGACGGCGCGGCTGGGCCTGTAACCAACTCAATGAGCGACCCTGGTCGATTTCTGACGGCCGGGAAATGAACCTTATCAGCCCTCACGGACTCAACCGGTCCGCTTTCACTCCACCCCCCAACCCATGAAAGGAGAGTTCGATGAGCTACGCCTTCGACTCCAATGACGCCTGGGATTCGATTCGCGTCTGCCGCTATCACGAAAGCTGTACCCGCCTCCTCGATCCCCACGGCTGCGATTCCTGCGCGTGTCGCGAAGACGGCCTGCGCCATGATGAAAATGGCGAGCCCTACCACCTCGATGAGGACGCGCTGGACTTGTAGCGGATCGGCAGTTCCTGGTCCCCTCCCGCAGACCGAATCCCGACGCTCGAACAGGCAGCCGCGCCGTTGCGACTCCGAACGATCCTCCGCCTGGCCGCGGCAACCCTGGAAAAATCGATGACCACCCGCCACCCACCCGGGGACGGCAAGCTGTTTGTCGTCCCACGCGTTTCCACTCCTGCACCACCTCCTCCGCCAACTCCCCGGCGGACGCTGCGCCTCAACGATCACGCCCTCATTCCACTCTCCGCGATCTTCGTCGCGGTCGTCGGCTTCGCGGGCTACGCCTGCCTGTACGGCGACTGGCCCCGAGCGAAAGATTTCCTTCTTGTCTTTCTTCCGGCGATCACCGCCCTGATGGGTGCTGCTTCCGCCGGCCGCCCCCGTTCCTGACCTCCAGCCTCCTTCTTTCCCAACCTGCCGCAAGGTGCGTTCTGCTTCCGCACGTTGCGGTTTTTTTGTTGCTCGGAAGAGGAGCCACGACCAGAAAGGACACCCTCCATGATCTATTGCGTTCGTCTTTATACCGTCGATGTCGCCCGCGTGCCCGTCTTCTTGGCCGCCTTTCGCCCTCGAGGCGTGTGGAATCAAATGGCCCGCCATCAGCCGGGGTACGTTCACCTGGACCTCCTGAGGAATCCGGCGGATTCCTGCAAATTCATGTCGATCGAGTTCTGGACCTCGATTCAGGCTCTGCTGGCGGCGCGGCGTTCGCCCGAGGTGCGCAGCTTCGTTCGCTGGCTGGATGGCCTGGCCATCGATTCTGAGGGCCTCGGCATGTTCCTATTCCCGCCGCAGTCGAGCACCGGGGAATTACTGCCTGATGAATTAACATGCGCGCCCGTATCCCTGATCGGCGAGCCCGCGCCCGCCGCCGAAAGGGAGGTCCGGCCGTGAACCGCGTCCGGACGCGTGCCGGTCGCATGGCCCTCTACCTCGAGTGCGCTGGAGTGATCCCGATCGTTGACGGCTCCGAACTGCGCCGCTCTGCGCGACTCGAGGGCCGCAGGGTGATCCGGCACCAGGGGATCGCCGCAGCGGCAGTTCGTTTGCTCCCTGTTCCGATGGCGGTGTGTGACCTTACGAAGCTGAATCCGGAGCAGCGCCGGAGAGTGCGCGCTGCCTATCGAAAGAAACTTCGTCAGCGTTCTCCGGAGATTCTGCCGTGCCCTAAATGCCGGATCGCGTCCGGAATGCCGAAGCGTTCGTGGCGTTCTCGTGAACTGGCTGAGGCCGCCAGGGCTCGACAGAAAGATACTCGCCTGCACGTCTGTCCGTATCCAGCCCCGACGGAGCTTCTGGCATCCTGGGCCTCGCAGCTAACACCGGGCAATCTCTCCAACCCATAACGTACCGTTCCGCGTCAGCCCCGTTCGCAGCGATGCGCACCGCAAATGCGCGTCGCTGGCCGGACTGCTGCTGTCTGCCATTCAGGAGGAGCTTCATGTCTTCATCCGACGTCCCGATCCGGGATGTACTGATCTGCCCATCGTGCGGGCTGCGGCAATTTGTCGGCCCGGCCGCTCTTTGCCGGCGCTGTCGCAAGCCGCTTCCGGTCGCTCAACTCGAAATTTCACTCGTGATGCTCGGTTCCAATCGGCGCTCCCTGGGGGCGCTGATCGGTAAAACGGTTCGCCAACTGCGGCGGAGGCGCGGCTACTCTCAGTCGACATTGGCGGCGAAGATCCGATCGCATCGCACTCACATATCACGGATCGAACATGGTCAGGTGATACCCACGCTCGCGATGCTGGTACGGGCCGCGGTGGCATTGGGCGTTGACAACGTTCTTCTTCGCGTTCGTGACTGAAGGCCCTTGCGGGTCAGAGGAATATCAGTCAGACAGTCGTCCAATTGCGGAGTGTGCCGGCGCGCGCACACTCCGCCCACATTTTTGGCAAGATCTGTAGCGGTGCGGTCTAACAATGGATCTGAGACTATCCCGAGCCGGTTGCACTTCGTTGCACGCCGGCCCGAGTGGCAGCAATCGTAGGGAAATCACGGCCGGTAAGGAAAGAAGAAATAGGTATGTCTTCGGTGAGAATCCGCAGCCCAAAGGTGGTCGTGGTTGAGGGTGACGCAACTGAGCTTTTGCCGGACACCGAAATGGCGACCGGCATGCACGGTTTCGTAATCATGGTGCCGCAGGATCAGAAGGGCGGCTGGCTGCTCGATATGATGTGGCGGATCACGGTGGCCTATGCCGCGCTGCCCAGTCTGCTGTACAGCAGGGCGAAGGTACGGACCATGCTCGAGGCTGTCATGAGCCGCGAAAGCCGACCGGTAGACGTTGCTGAGCCCAGGCGAGCGAGGGTTTCAAAAAAGAAGGTAGCCCGGTCTCGCACCGATCGCTGATCCGCAACACAAGGGCCGAAGGTCGCAGGGTTGATTCGATAGAACCACAAATGGCTGACACCGTTGCCGGTCGGAGTCTTTATGGGAATGTTCGACGAGGTGCTCTGCAATAACGATCTATTCGGAAAGCACAAGGGAGAGACGCACCAAACGACAGATCTGACTTCACTCGGATGCACGTTCGAGTTGTACGAGATCACGCCGTCAGGGCGACTGGAGCTTCTGGAATACACGATCGAAGATCGGAGTGATCCGACAGCGCAGGGATGGGCCACGCTTGGAGGCTCGATGTCCACGGTCTACACCGGCGGTCGGCACGATGTGAATTACCACGGCTGGCTTTATCTGAGCTGTCTGGGACGAGCGAAGTTCACGGACGGGACGATGATTGCCTTCGAGCCGAGTTTGGAACAGCCCTCGGATGACCGCGGGGCAACGGAATTGCCGGAAGTCCAACCAGGTGAGGAGACGGGGACGACGGACACAACGAGCCACGCCGAAGCGTCCTCCGGCGACCGCCACGACCCGGCCGTGATTGTGACAGCACGGCCTCAAACGATGGATCACAACCGGTACCTTAAAGACTTCTTCGCTGAGTTGGAGCGTCTCCGCCCTATCCTGTGTGGGCTGCGTCCGCATGCGCTCACGTGCGATGCGGAAGGTTTCTATATTCTCCTTGCTCTGGACGACGCGCGGGTCAGCTTGCGTTTTGACGAACTGGATGCGGACCCGATCAGAATGGCAGCAGCCGCGATTGAAAAGTGGAAAACCACGCCGGATAGCGATTTGCCCACGGTTGATTAATCTGCGGAGCCATTCTGTTTATGACCGATGAACAA
>JBKICP010000452.1:0-23642 GCA_046567085.1 Acidobacteriota bacterium | reverse complement strand
ATAGAAAGAAAGCGGAAACCCTCAAACATAACCCCCAGGGGGAGGGGGTACCACTCGGGCAACGCTAGCCGCCACCGGCCACCGGCCGCAGGCGACCGGTTCCCCATCTATAATTTTCTTTTGCACTCCCGTCACCAACCGCAACGCCGATTCCCACTCCCTGACGAGGTGATCGATGGCCGCTTCCAATCCCACCCTTGAAATCCTGAAGCCCCGCGCCGACTGGCTCGTGCGCCGCAAAGCCGAAGCCGAGCGCACCGGCGACCGCAACATGTCGCAGATGCACTTCGCGCGCAAGGGCCTGGCCACCGAAGAGATGGCCTTCGTCGCCGAGCGCGAGAAGCTGCCGCTGGAACTGATTCGCGACGAGGTCGCCGCCGGCCGCCTCATCATTCCGGCTAACGTCAACCACCCCGAGCTGGAACCGATGGCCATTGGCGTCGCCTCCCGCTGCAAGGTCAACGCCAACATCGGCAACTCCGCCATCACCTCCAACATTGACGAGGAACTGCGCAAGCTGCACATGGCCATCCAGCACGGCGCCGACACCGTCATGGACCTCTCCACCGGCGGCAGCATTCCGGAGATTCGCGACGCGATCCTGCGCCACTCGCCGGTGCCCATCGGCACCGTGCCGATCTACGAGGCGCTCGCCCGCGTCAAGCGCGTCGAGGACCTCAACATCGACGTCTACCTCGAAGTCATCGAGGAGCAGGCCGAGCAGGGCGTCGACTACTTCACCGTCCACGCCGGCGTGCTCATCCAGTACGTCCCCATGGTGGCCAAGCGCATCACCGGCATCGTCAGCCGCGGCGGCGCCATCCTCGCGCAATGGATGACCCACCACCACAAGCAGAATTTCCTCTACGAAAACTTCGACCGCATCGTGAAGGTCATGGCGAAGCACGACGTCAGCTTCTCGCTCGGCGACGGCCTCCGCCCCGGTTCGGTCGCTGATGCTTCCGACGAAGCCCAGTACTCCGAGCTGAAGACGCTGGGCGAGTTGACCGCCATCGCCTGGAAGGACGACGTCCAGGTCATGATCGAAGGCCCCGGCCACGTGCCGCTGGACAAGATCAAGGAGCAGGTCGACAAGGAGGTCGAGTACTGCTTCGGTGCGCCGTTCTACACGCTGGGCCCGCTCGTTACCGACATCGCCCCCGGCTACGACCACATCACCAGCGCCATCGGCGCGGCCCTCATCGGCTGGCACGGCGCGAGCATGCTCTGCTACGTCACGCCCAAGGAGCACCTCGGCCTGCCCAACGAGAAGGACGTGAAGGACGGCATGATCGCCTACAAGATCGCCGCCCACGCCGCCGACATCGCCCGCCATCGGCCCGGTGCCCGCGATCGCGACGACGCCATCAGCTACGCCCGCTACACCTTCGACTGGGAGAAGCAGTTCGCGCTCTCGCTCGATCCCGAGACGGCGCGGGCGATGCACGACGAGACGCTCCCGGACGACTACTACAAGGAAGCGTCCTTCTGTTCGATGTGCGGGCCGAAATTCTGCTCGATGAACTGGTCGGCCAAGGTCGATGAGTTCAACAAAACGGTGCACGGCCTCGACAAGGCGGACCTGACCGAACTGGTCACGCTGGAGGCCGGCAAGCTGGGGGCGAAGAAATGACCGCATCGGCTGTCCTTCGCGCCTCGTGAACGTCAAAAAGCCGTCCCAATGGACGGCTTTTTGCTTGGGGAAGGGGAGGAATCTACGCAACCAACAGGCTGTGTGTCGTATCTGACCGACGAGAGAGCAAAATCGGACGTGAGAGCAAAATCCAAAAAGGAGTAAGGCCATGAGCACGTGGAAATTCTGGGCAGCTTTCGGGGTTGGGGTAGCGGCCGGCGCAGCGCTGGCCCTGATTTACGCACCGCAGTCGGGCGCGCGCACCCGCCGGCAGATCAAGCGCGCCGTCAACGACGCGAGCGACTACATCAAGGACACCGCGGACAACGTGCAGGATTTCGCCGGCAAGTATCTGAAGCGGGGCAAGGACGCGATGGGCGACGTCGTGGACTCGGCCCAGAACGTGGTCACGGCAGCGAAACGGGTGACGACCTTCGGTTGATGCAAGCCTGTCGCCGGTCGCCTGTTGCCGGTAGCTTTCGAGAGAGGCTACCGGCTGCCGCCTACCGGCTATGATAGATACATGACCACGACCGCTGCCTCCGTCTTCTCCGACCGCATCGGGCGGATTGAAATCTCCGCCACCATGGCTGTGACCGCCGAAGCCGCCAAACTGCGCGCGCAGGGCGCGAAGCTGGTGGATTTTGGCGCTGGAGAGCCGCATTTTCCCACGCCGCAGCACATCAAGGATGCGGCGATCGAGGCCATCCAGAACAACTTTACGAAGTACACCATGGTCTCCGGCATTCCGGAGCTGCGCCAGGCCATCGTCGATCGCCATGCGGCGGACTTCGGTTCGAACTACTCGCCGGATGAGGCGATCTTCTCGACTGGCGGCAAGCTGGCCATCTTCAACGCCATCCAGGTGCTCATCGATCACGGCGACGAGGTCATTGTGCCGACGCCGTACTGGGTCTCGTACAAGGACATCGTGCAGTACGCGGGCGCAAAGTGCGTCTTCGTCGAGGCCGGCGATGCCGAGGAGTTTCGCGTCACCGCCGATGCCATCGAGCGCGCCATTACGCCGAAGACCAAAGCCATCCTGCTGAACTCGCCCTCCAATCCGTCGGGAGCGGTGATCGCGCCGAAGGATCTTGAGCGCATCGTCCACCTCGCGAAGGAGCGCAACATCTGGCTGCTGCTCGACGAGTGCTACGTCTATCTGCAGTACACCGGCGCGCTGGTGAGCGGCGGCTCGTTCACCGACGCGAAGGAGAACATCATCGTTCTCGGCTCGCTGTCGAAGACCTATGCGATGACGGGCTGGCGCGCGGGTTTTGCGCTGGGACCGAAGGCGGTGATCGCGGCGATGTCGAAGCTGCAGAGCCAGTCGACGTCGAGCACGGCGGCGTTCGTGCAGAAGGCAGCGATCGCGGCGCTCAAGGGCGATCAGGCTTGCGTGGGCACGATGCGCGCCGATTATCTGAAGCTGCGCGACGAGTCGCTGGCCGGTCTGGCGAAGATTCCGGGCGTGACCTGCGTGAAGCCCGAAGGCGCGTTCTACGTGTATCCCAACGTGAAGGCGTATCTCGGCAACATCGGTTCGGCGATGGAGCTGTCGAAGCGGCTGCTGCACGAGGCGCACGTGGTCACGGTGCCGGGCGAGGCGTTCGGCACCACCGAGCACATCCGCCTCTCCTACGCGACCAGCCACGCCGATGTGGCGGAGGGGCTGGAGCGGATGCGGGCGTTCTTCGAGAAGCTGTGAAGGCAGTTAAGAGGCGGTCAGTTAAGAACCGGTCAGCTGCATTCCGATTAGCACAAAGGCGGTTGGCGACGAGCCAGCCGCTTTTCTATTGCAGCAGGTGGGCGAGATAGTCGGCGGGCGAGAGCACCGTCACCCCGTTGCGGGCTGCTCTGGGGAAGTGCTTCAGATTACCGGTGACGAGCCAGGCACCGGAAGTTCTTGCGAGAGAGAGAAAGGGAGCATTCTTCGCGTCGGGGAGGGGATGCGGCCACGCGGGTGGGTCGGGAAGCTGCAGGCTGTCCTCGATCATGACATCCAGCCATCGGGGCGGGAATCCATAGCGGCGGAGTTTGGTGCGCGCGGTGACATCGCGATATTCGATCAGGATGGCTGGGCAAGTGAGGACCTGGACCCGGCCACCGAGGATCCACTCATCCATGATCCGTGCCGGAGGCCCGGGGCGTCCGATGCCGGCGGAAATGACGACATTCGTATCGAGGACGACGAGTCTCATTTCTTTCTGCGGCGCGAAAGCGAAGAGCGGGCCTCCGCGATTTCGGCGTTAATTGCTTCCTCGCTGAGCGGGCCGAATTTCTCCGCCAGCCGCCAGTTTTCGTGCAGGCTGGCTCTGGCCATGGCGCGGCGCAGTTCGCGATCCTGCACGGCGAGATCGCCGAGAACCGGCACGAGGAAATACTCAGGGCCGTCGCGGCCGGAGAGCAGGATGGTTTCGCCCGCCGGAGTGGATTTGAGAACTTTGGAGCCGCGCGTGCGAAATTCTCGCAGAGAGACCTGTCGCATCTGAACCTCCTCGGTTCCATTGTAGCCGTTTTGGCTACGGCGGGTTGCGGTCTGGAAGAAGCAACCGCGGATCCTTCGTCGCTCTGTTCCTGAGGATGACAGCTGCGGCAGGTAAAGGTTTGGAGTGATTCGCAGCCGATAGCGGGAAAAACTGGTTCTCCCCTGGCCTGGTCAATCTGCGGCTGCCGGCACTTCTACCTCACCGCGACTGCCAACTCCTCTTCCGTGATGGGATCCAGGGGGGCGGCGTGGGCTGCCAGGACCTGTCCGTACGCTTCTTCATCACGCAGTGCCGACAGGCTGGGCATCCGCTCGTCAACGTCGGCCGGTTTCCTGTCCGAATGGTCGGGGAGATTGCGGGCGCGATGAGGCTGGTGGGCCGGCGCATCGGAGGCTGGGGCGCCGCAGACCTCGCAGGGCTCGGCGCGCTGAGCCGTGGGATCGGAAGGAAGAGTGCCGCACGCCGGGCAGCGTTCCGACGACGGAGTGCTGGGTTCCCCCGGCGACGGGGCACTGTAGTCGGGCGGCTGCTCTTCGCTTCCAGCTTCCGGCTCCTCGCTTTGCTCTTCGCATTGGAGGGGCTGGTCGCGGCGGCGGAGGCGGGCGGCAGCCTGTTTTTCGATGTGGATGGTGTGGGCGAGGCGGCAGCCGTCGAGGATGAGGCGGCCGTTGTTGACCGGCATCGTTCCGCAGGCGAGCGCGCGCAGCGTTTCCGAGAGCACGAGCACGATGGAGGCCTCGTCTTCGAGCAGCGGCACATCGATGTGGCGGATGGACTCGGGGCGGAGGAAGACGCCGTGCCGGTAGCAGAAGCCCTGGCCGCGCACGGCCCAGTCGCGGCAGCCCTTGCCGTCGGCTTTGATGTACTGGCAGCGCCGATGCTCGGGCGCGGCGCCGCCGGCGTGGGCCGGCTCATTCTCGAAAGTCGCGTGCGGGTCTTCGTGCTGATGCATGGTCAATCCTCCGGTTTGCGGTTTGCGGTGGAGATTTCTCGGCAAAAAAAAGGCGAAGGGCCTGCGCCGCTAATCGCAGACCCTTCACCAGGGACCGGGTCCCTCAGCCCGGTTCCGCCGAAAGGAGCACCGAAGCAGGAAAAGGAAAAGCCCCGCCAGGAAGACGGAGCTTTTTTTCTTTTTCTACTCTAAGTTCAGAATATCAGCTGGAAAGAATAAACCTGCCAAATTTCTTTGAGTTACTTGGCGCGTAAGTCGTTCTAAGTCAAGGGTCATTACTTTGGGTTTTTCCACAAAAGCTTGACAGTTTCTGCTCGTTGGGCGGAATTGGGGTTTTTGCTCGCACGCGAGGCTGATTGGGCAGGCGGGCATTCCGCGAAGCGGTGCCGCGCCAGCGGCACAAGGGTAGAAGCCCCGGCCTTCAGGCCGGGGAAAAACAGGTTCAAATAACTCTGGCCTTCAGGCCCGGAAGCCTAAAGCCAGTTGCGATACGAATCGGCTCGTGCACGAGCCGAGCTTTTCTCAACCGTCCAACCCATGGGAGTAACTTACAGGTAAACAAATGTCGCGCTGCCCCACCGCCGCCACCATCGAATCAACCACTTCCTGAGGGCTGCACCCCTCACAATCAGCCTGAGGCATTCGACTTTTCGCCGTCGCCCCTCTGGGGCAGCGACAGGTCACTCACGGATGAGGCAGGGTTTCTTCGGGTCGAAGCGCCAGCCAGGGATGAGGAACTGCATGGCGGCGGCATCGTTGCGGGCGGCGACGCCGGTCTGTTGCCAGAGGCGGTGCGCCTGGTCGATCTGGTCGAGGTCGAGATCGATGCCGAGGCCGGGGCGATCGGGAAGGGTGAGCGTGCCGCCGGCGATGCGCAGGGGTTCGCGGGTGAGGCGCTGACCGTCCTGCCAGATCCAGTGCGTATCAATAGCGGTTACATTTCCGGCAGCGGCGGCCGCGACGTGGGTGAACATGGCGAGCGAGATGTCGTAGTGGTTGTTGGAGTGGGAGCCCCAGGTGAGGCCGTGGTCGCGGCAGAAATGCGAGGCGCGGACGGATCCCTGCAGGGTCCAGAAGTGGGGGTCGGCGAGGAGGATATCGATGGCGTGGAGCTGGGCGGCGTGGTGGAGCTGGCGCCAGTCGGTGGCGATCATGTTGGTGGCAGTGGGCATGCCGGTGGCGCTGCGGAATTCCGCCATGATCTCGCGGCCGGAGAATCCCTGCTCGGCTCCGCAGGGATCTTCGGCGTAGGCGAGGATGTTGCGGCGGTCGCGGCAAAGGGCGATGGCTTCGTCGAGGGACCAGGCGCCGTTGGGGTCGAGGGTGATGCGTGCGTGCGGGAAGCGCTGGGCGAGCGCGGCGGCGGCTTCCATTTCGAACGAGCCTGAGAGGACGCCGCCTTTGAGCTTGAAGTCGCGGAAGCCATAGCGTTGCTGGGCGGCTTCGGCGAGGCGGAGGAGCGCGGGGATGGTGAGGGTCTCGTCGTTGCGAAGACGGAACCAGGGGTCGGGCGAGGAACTCTCGTCGCGATAAGGCAGGTTCGTTTTCGTGCGGTCGCCGGTGAAGAAGAGGTAGCCGAGGACGTCGATGGTGGAGCGGGGCTGGGCTTCGGCAAGAAGCGCAGCGACGGGGAGGTTGAGGAACTGACCGTACAGATCAAGGAGAGCGGATTCGACGGCGGTGACGGCGTGGATGGTGGTGCGCTGGTCGAAGGTCTGGAGGCCGCGGCCGGCGGTATCGCGATCGGCGAAGCGGGTGCGGATCGCATCGAGGATTTCGTTGAGGGACGCGGTGTGCGCGTTGAGGACCAGGTTGCGGGATTGCTCGAGGATGTCGCGAATGGCTTCGCCGCCTGGGACTTCGCCGGCGCCGGTGTGTCCTGCACTGTCTTCGAGGAGGACGAGGTTGCGGGTGAAGCAGGGAGCGTGCGCGCCGGAGAGATTGAGGAGCATGCTGTCGTATCCGGCGACGGGGATGACGCGCATGGAGGTGATGCGGGGCGCGTCGCGCGGGGCGAGTTGCGGGATCATGCTGTGGCTCCGGGGAGGAGTTCGGGCGGGGTTTCGATGCGTTTGATTTCGCCGACGATGGGGAGGTAGGCGACGATGGCGAGCAGCGCGGTGGCAGCGACGAAGACGAGCGCTCCGCGGAAGGAGCCGGTGTGTCCGACGATGTAGCCGATGGCGATGGGGGTGGTGACGCCGGCGAGGTTTCCGATGAGGTTGAAGAGGCCGCCGTTGATTCCGACGAGGGTTTTTGGCGAGGTGTCGGAGACGACGGTCCAGCCGAGCGCGCCGAAGCCTTTGCCGAAGAAGGCGAGGGCCATGATGGCGATGACGGCGGTGCGGGTGCTGACGTAGTTGCAGGCGACCATGGACATGGCGAGGAGCATGCCGGCGACGATGGGGAGTTTGCGCGCGAAGCTGAGGCTGCGTCCGGCGCGGAGCAGTTCGTCGGAGACGACGCCGCCGAGGATGCCGCCGATGAATCCGCAGAGAGCGGGGAGTGCGGCGAGGAATCCAACTTTGACGATGGGGATGTGGCGCGCGCGGCTGAGATAGACGGGGAACCAGGTGAGGAAGAACCAGGTGAGCGTGGTGATGCAGTACTGGCCGAGGTAGATGCCGACGAGCATGCGCTTGCCGAGGAGCCAGCGCACGGAGGACCAGGTGAG
This sequence comes from Acidobacteriota bacterium, assembly GCA_046567085.1. Lineage (GTDB taxonomy): Bacteria > Acidobacteriota > Terriglobia > Terriglobales > Acidobacteriaceae > Palsa-343. The sequence continues at coordinate 15,894 of JBKICP010000452.1, read as the reverse complement.
GGTGTTGGCGCGGGCGCGGCCGGCGGCGTCGAGGGAGGCGAGGCCTCCGCCCTGTTCGATGAGGTCGATCTCGGGCTGGCTGATGCGGGGATGGGATTGAACGCCATGGATGACGCGGTACCAGAAGGCTCCGAGGAGGAGGCCGACTGCGCCGGCGAACCAGAAGCACTGCTTCCAGCCCCAGAGGTGGACGATCCATCCCATGATGGGGGCGAAGAAGACGAGGGAGAAATACTGCGCGGCGTTGAAGAGGGCGGAAGCGCGGCCGCGCTCGGCGGTGGGAAACCAGGCGGCGACGATGCGTCCGTTGCCGGGGAAGACGGGCGCCTGCGCGAGGCCGTCGAGGAGGCGCAGTGCGAAGAGAGTGTAGAAGGCAGCGACGGCGGGGAGATAGCCGGTGAATCCGGCGAGGACGGCGCAGAGGGACCAGCAGAAGATGCTGATGCCGTAGACGCTCTTCGAGCCGAAGCGGTCGAGGAGACCGCCGGCGGGGAGCTGGGCGAGCGCGTAGGCCCAGCCGAATCCAGAGAAGAGGTAGCCGAGGTGGACGGGGTCGAGGCGGAGGTCGTGGCTGAGGGCGTCGGCGGCGATGGAGAGGACGACGCGGTCACCGTAGCTGAAGGTGCTGGCGATGAAGAGCATCAGCACGATGACGTAGCGGACGTGGGTGGTTGGCTGGGACGGCATGCGTCGGGTCAGCTGCGTCCCGCGATGAGTTTTTTGAGGTCGTCGATTTCGGTGGCGTCGAGTTCGGTGAGCGGAGGGCGGACGGGGCCGGCGTCGCGGCCAACGGCTTTCATGCCGGCTTTGACGATGGAGACGGCATAGCCTTTGCGGCGGCGGCGGATGGCGATGTAAGGGAGGACGAAGTCGCGGAGTCCAGCGAGGACGGCGGCATGATCGCGGCGACGGACGGCGGCGTAGAAGTCCTGCGCGAATTGGGGAAGGAAGTTGAAGATGGCGGAGGAGTAGGTGGTGACGCCGATTTCGAGATAGGGGAGCGCGAAGGTTTCTGCGGTGGGCAGGCCGCCGACGTAGACGAGGCGATCGCCAAGGCGCGCGTGGATGCGCGTCATCAGCTCGATGTCGCCGACGCCGTCTTTGAAGCCGACGAGGTTGGGGCAGGAGTGGCAGAGCTTCTCGAGGGCGGATTCGTCGAGGATGGCGTTATCGCGGTTGTAGAAGATGACGCCGAGGCGGGTGGAGTCGCAGACGGCTTTGGCGTGCGCGACGAGGCCTGCGGGCTCGGCGTTGACGAGGTAGGGCGGGAAGAGGAGGAGGCCATCGGCGCCGGATTGTTCCGCGGTGCGGGCGAACTGGATGGCGGTGCGCGTGCCGTAGCCGCATCCTGCGAGGACGGGAACTTTGCCGGCGGTTTCGGCGACGGCGGCAGCGACGACGTGGGAGAACTCATCGAGGGCGAGGGAGAAGAATTCGCCGGTGCCGCCGGCGGCGAAGAGAGCGGCGGGGCGATGCTCGAGGAGCCAGGCGATGTGCCGTCGGTAGGGCTGCTCGTCGAAGTCGTGCTGCTGGTTGAAATGCGTGACGGGGAAGGAGAGGAGGCCTTCGCCGACGCGCCGGGCCATCTGCTGCGGAGTCATGGCTGCGGTAGGCATATTGTTTTTTGCGGGACGCACGCGTTCCGGGGTCGCCCGACTTGCCTCCCACTATAGAGGAAAGGTGCAGCGGGCGAGGAGATGGGCGGGGGAGGGATCGTCCCGCATCGCGGTAGCGGCGGCGATTTGCGCGAGGCTCGATGGGATAGAACAATCGGAAAGGAAAATTGCCTATGACGCCGCCTCTGTATGTTCGCGCAAATCCGAAGGACAACGTCGCCATTGTGGTGAACGAAGGCGGATTGCCGGCGGGGAGCCGCTTCGAGTCAGGATTGGTGCTCGCGGAGGAGGTGCCGGAGGCGCACAAGATTGTGCTGACGGATCTGGCGGCGGGCGATGCGATTGTGCGGTACGGCGAGGTGATCGGATATGCAGAGCGGGCGTTGGGCGCGGGTGCGTGGGTGCGCGAGGATCTGGTGCGGATGCCGGCTGCGCCGAGCCTCGATGCGCTGCCGCTGGCCACCGCGGTGCCGGAGCCATTGCCGCCGCTCGAGGGTTTCACCTTCGACGGGTATGTGAACGCGGACGGTTCGGTGGGGACGCGCAACATTCTGGGCATCACGACGACGGTGCAGTGCGTCGCGGCGACGGTGGACTACGCGGTGCAGCGGATCAGGGCGGAGCTGCTGCCGCGTTATCCCAACGTCGATGATGTGATCGCGCTGACGCATGGGTATGGATGCGGGATTGCGATCGATGCGCCGGGGGCGGAGATTCCGATCCGGACGCTGCGCAATCTGAGTTTGAATCCGAACCTCGGCGGCGAGCCGATGGTGGTGAGCCTCGGCTGCGAGAAGCTGCAGCCATCCTTATTGATGCCGTCAAGCGTGCTGCCGGTGCTGGAGAAGAAGCCGTATGTGGTGCGGCTGCAGGATGAGGAGCATCGCGGATTCGAGGATATGGTCGGTGCGATTCTGCGGATGGCGGAGGAGCGGCTGGCGCGGCTGAACGAACGGCGGCGGGTGCAGCGTCCGGCGGCGGATCTGGTGGTGGGGCTGCAGTGCGGAGGCAGCGATGCGTTTTCGGGGGTGACGGCAAATCCGGCGCTGGGGTATGCGGCGGATCTGCTGGTGCGCGCGGGGGCGACGGTGATGTTCTCCGAGGTAACGGAGGTGCGGGACGCGATCCATCTGCTGACGGCGCGTGCTGCGGACGAGAGGGTCGCCGAGGATATGATTCGAGAGATGGCCTGGTACGACGAGTATCTGCGGAGAGGGGCGACGGATCGGAGCGCGAATCCGAGTCCGGGGAACAAGAAGGGCGGCCTGTCGAACATTGTGGAGAAGGCGCTGGGGTCGGTTGCGAAGGCGGGAACGACGGCGCTGGCGGGTGTTGCGGGCCCGGGCGAGCGGGTGACGCAGAAGGGGCTGGTGTTTGCGGCGACGCCGGCGAGCGATTTTGTGTGTGGAACGCTGCAGCTGGCCGCGGGAATGAATCTGCATGTGTTCACGACGGGGCGGGGGACGCCGTATGGGCTGGCGATGGCGCCGGTGATCAAGGTGGCGACGCGGACGCCGCTGGCGGAGCGGTGGAGCGATTTGATCGACGTGGATGCGGGGACGATTGCGACGGGCGAGGCGAGCCTGCGCGCGGTGGGCGAGCAGATTTTCCGGATGATTCTGGAGGTTGCGAGCGGGCGCAGAGAGACGTGTGCGGATCGCTGGGGATTGCACAACGATCTGGTGCTGTTCAATCCGGCTCCGATTACGTAGAGGTGGTTCCGTGCAGAAGAGCGATCGGGGAGTGAGCCGGCGGCGGTTTCTGGCAGCAGCGGCTGCGACGGCAGCGGCGGGGTCGATGGCTGCGGTGGCGTCGCGACTGGGCGGTGAGGCGAAGCCAACGATGATCGATGCTCACGTGCATGTGTGGAAGCACGATCCGGAGTTTCCGTTTGCGCCGGGAGCGAAAGTGCCGGCTGTGGATGCGACGCCGGAGACGCTGCTGGCGCTGATGCGGGCGAACGGCGTGGCGCGGACGGTGCTGATCCAGGTGATCCACTACAAGTGGGACAACCGGTATCTGCTGCATGTGCTGCGGCGGTATCCGCGGGAGTTTCAGGGTGTGTGCCGGGTGAATCCGGAAGACCCGGCGGCGCCGGATCATCTGAGCGCGCTGACGGAGCAGGGATTTCGCGGGGTGCGGCTGAGCCCGGCGGCGACGGCGGAGGGCGACTGGCTTCGCGGGCCGCTGATGCCTCCGTTGTGGAAGCGGTGCACGGAGCTGCGCGTGCCGATGACGATTCTGGCGCCGGTGACGCGGTTGCCGGATCTGGCGCCGCTGATCGAGGCGAACCCGGAGCTGGATGTGGTGATCGATCACATGGCGGATTGCCCGCTGCATCGGCCAGAGCTGTTGAAAATGCTGCTCGACCTGGCGCGCTATCCGCGGGTGTATGTGAAGATTTCCGATTTGTGGGTAGTGTCGCAGCAGGCGTATCCGTATCTCGACGCGCAGGAGCAGCTGAAGCGGGTGCATGCGGCGTTCGGGGCGAAGCGGCTGATGTGGGACACGAACTGGCCCGTGTCCCTGGCGCAGTTGCCGTATGCGCGGATCGTGGAGTTGTACCGGGATCACCTCGAGTTTTTCTCGTCGGAGGAGCGCGAGGAGGTTCTGTCGAAGACGGTGCAGCGGCTTTGGCCGTTTGGGGTGTGACGGGGGCTGAAGCCCGGTTGTTTTGGGCCGTTTTCGGCACGGCTGAAGTCGTGCCCTGTTACGAAGTGCAGCGGCTGAGCGGGTCTTTCTGCATAGGGTGAAGTTGTCCTGATACCAGGACTGCTGTGGGCCATTCATGCCAGGGGCGGGCTTGGATGGGGCCGCAGGGAGGGGCTGGGCTGCGTTTCCTGCCGGACTTAGTTTCTTTCCGGCAGGAGGCTTCCGACGACGCGGGCGCGGAGGTCGCGATGGAAGCGCAGCGAGGCGGAGATCTCCGAGCAGGTGCGGCGGAGGTGTTCGGCGAGCGCGGGGACCTGGTGGGGCTGGATGCGCGAGGAGGCGCAGGAGACGCTGAGGGCGGCGACGGGGTTGTGATCCTGATCGAAGATGGGAGCGCCGATGCAGCGGGCGCCGAGCTCGGCTTCTTCGTCGTCGATGCTGTAGCCGCGGCGGCGGACGCGCTCGAGGGCCTGCATGAGTTCTTCGCGCGAGCCGATGGTTTTGGGGGTGAGGCGTTCGAAGGTGATCTGATCGATGAGGTCGCGCACTTCGGACTGGGGCAGCCAGGCGAGCATGGCTTTGCCCATGGCGGTGCAGTAGACGGGATTGGAGCTGCCGGTCTTGGAGCCTTTGCAGACGCGGGTGGCGGGTCCGGCTTTGTCGAGATAAACGACGGAGGTGCGCTGGAGGACGCCGAGGTGCACGGTTTCGCCGAGGCGGCGGGAGAGGGCGCGGAGCGAGGGCTGAATCTGGGCGCGGAGGTCCATCTGCTCGACGGCGCGATTGCCGAGGGTGTAGAGCTTGAGGCCGAGGCGGAAGCGATCGTCGGGCGTGCGCTCGAGGAGCATGCCGCGTTCGAGCACCATGAGCGCGCGATGGGCGGTGCTCTTGTGCAGGTTCATGCTGCGGCAGATGTCGGCGAGGCTGAGGGGGACGTCGCTTTCTCCGATGTATTCGAGGACGGCGAGGGCGCGGTCGAGGCACTGGAGGCGGTAAGGATCGCGGGGAACGGGGGTGCGGCTGGGGATGATCGGTGTCATGGTTGTTCTCTCATTGCGGCGGCGGTGTGATGGACGCCGGGCGGCAGGCCGCCGAGGTACATGTAGCTGAGCGATCCGGCCTGGGCGAGGATCGAAGCGAGGGTGGGGTCGGGAAAGCGCGATTGCCAGATGACGCCCCAGCTGATTTGTTCGGCGGCGGGTGCGCCCTGGGTTGGAGTGTCCTGGGGAATGCCGGTGGCTTTGACGAAGAACTGATTATTCTTCAGGCCGTCGACGGAGAGGTGTTCGAGGCGCGCGAGGGCGTGGTTGCGTTCGGCGTAGAGGTGCAGGCCGTTGACCTGGCCGAATTCCGCGATGTAGACGAGCGGGGAGAGCGCGAACAGGTGATAGTGGAGTGCGCGCTGGCCGCGGCGCATTTCGAGGGGCATGGAGCCGTCGGGCTGAATCTGGGCGATGCCGGTGCGGTAGGCGCTGACGGCCCAGTCGAAGAGCTTGCGGTCGTTGGCGGCAACGCCGGCGGCGACGGCTTCGACTCCGGCCCAGTAGAGGTGGTTGTTGTCGGCGTGGGAGGAGTCGTAGAAATCGATGGTCTGACGCGTGACGCCGACGATCCAGGGAACGATGAGGTGGCGCAGTTCGGGGGTTTCGAGTCCGCTGTCGCGGACCTTGAGCCAGCCGATGGCGATGGCGCCGATGACCCATCCCTGAACGTAGTAGGCCTGGCGCGAGGACATTTTGCCGGAGAAGACGCCGTCGCGGGCAGCGGTTTCCATGTGGCTGAGAGTGCAGGCGGCAGCGGCGCGGCTGCCGGTGGAGCGCCACGCGTCGGCGGCGTTGACGATGACCTGGCCGAGGTTTTTATAGGGGCCGGAGCTTGCGGCGTAGGCCTTCCATTTGGCGGGATCGATGACGGAGGACTTGCTGTCGGAGTAGAAGCCGTCGGTGGTGAGGTCGCGCGAGAGGTGCACGAGGGGCGGGCAGGCGTAAGGCGCATCGGTGGGGGTGAAGGGGTGGAGATCCCAGGGAGAGCGGAGGGGCGCGGCTGCGGCCGCGGAGGCGGTGAGCAGCGCGGCGGCGAGGAGGGCCGGGGCGAGGATGCGGGATGTGCGGCTAGCGCGCATAGTCCTCGCGGAAGGGTACGAAGAAGTCGAGGACTTCGGATTCGGCGAGGGCGCTGGCCTGGTGTTCCATGCCACCGGGAACGATGAAGCTGTCGCCGGCGAAGGCGTCGAAGGATTCGGTACCGCAGACGAAGTGGATGTGTCCGCTGATGACGTAGACCATCTGCTCGTGGGGATGGGAGTGACGGGCGCCGCGCCAGCCGGGCTGCATCTGATGGCGGACGAGCATCATGCCGGGATGGAAGGCGAGGACCTGGCGTGTGAGTCCGTTTTCAGGATGGGTGGTGGGGATGTTTTTCGGGCTGACGAGTCCGCTGAAAGCTGCGCTCATGAACCTCCGTTCCGCAACGCGGGAGGGGATTTGGGGGGTGCCCAGGGCGCGCTGCAGCGAAGACAACGGATGGATTCTTTCCGCCTGACGATTGCATTGTCAACAGAAGTGCCATCAATGTGCGGTTCGCGTCCCGCATGCGGAGATTGGGTATTGAGGGCCTGCGGGAGGTGCGAGAAACGCTGGCTCCATCCCACAGGCCGATACGCAAGCGGCGGAACGCGATTGACAGGCAAGGAGGAATTACCGGGTCATTTGCGCGAGCTCAGAGCCGGCGAGGAGGAAGGCGCCGACGCCGTAGACGTAACTCGACGAGGGCTTGAACTGATCGGGAGCGGCGCCGATGGGTTGGATGGAACCGAGGCGTCCGTCCTGGTAGATGTGGGCGATCATGCCGCGCCAGGCTTTGTCGATGACGGGCATGTAGGTTTTCCGGTCGAGCACATGATGGCGAATGCCCCAGGCGATGGCGAAGGTGTAGAAGGCGGAGCCGGAGATTTCCGGAGAGCGGTAGGCGTCGGGATCGAGGAGGCCGGAGCGCCACAGGCCATCGGAGGGCTGCAGGGCGGCGATGCGCGCGGCCATGTCGCGATACTGGGCGAGATATTTTGCGCGCAAGGGGTCATTCTCGGGCATGCGTTCGATGACGAGGGCGAGACCGGCGAGGACCCAGCCGTTGCCGCGCGACCAGAAGATCTTCTGCCCGTTGGGTTCGCGCAGGGTGAGGAAGCGATCGTCGCGGAAGAAGAGACGCTCCTGGGGATCGTAGAGCGCTTTGGTGGTGAGGGACCATTCGCGATCCATGTAGTCGAGGTAGCGGTGGTCGCCGGTGGTGACGGAGAGCTGGGCGAGGACGGGCGGAGCCATGTAGAGGGCGTCGCACCACCACCAGAGATTTTTGTGCGGATCGTCGGGGCGATCGAGGAGCTTGTCGAGGTTGTCTTTGGTAGGAGCCAGGTGGGTGGGGTTGTGGTCTTCGCCGTAGAGGGTGAGATAGGTGAGGCCGATGTGCTCATCGTCGGCGTGGCCGAAGCGGGGGCCGAGCTGCCAGCGATTGTCGTTGGCGACCTGGAGGACGCGGTCGTGGTAGCGCGGATCGTGCAGAGTGCGGGAGGCGGCGAGCATGCCGTCATAGAGGGCGGCGTAGGTCCAGTCGATGTTGTAGCGGCCTTCGGAGTGCTGGAGCTGCCAGTCGGCGACGAGCTTCATGGCTTTGAGGATGGCGGCGCGCTGGATGGCCGGAGAGAGGTTGGTGGCGAGGGGGCCGGGATTGTCGGGCTCGTCGCCGGCGGCGGCGCGTTCGGGATCGGAGGAGGGCGGCGTGTTCTGAGCGGCGGCAGGAAGGCGCAGCAGCAGAGCGGAGGAGAGAACGAGGAAGGCGAGGAAGCGTTTCATGATGGGCCCCGGATGGAGTGGCGAATTTGCGTGCCGGCAGAAGAAGTGCGGGGCGGTATGCTCGCCCCGGGATGAGAGGAGCATACCGCGCCGGCGTGGAACGGGCTCAGAAGGTGAGCCGCGCTCCCACCTGGATGAGGCGGGGGCTGGAGGCACTGGTGATCTGGCCGTCGATGGAGGAGGCCAGGTTGGCGGTGGGCCCGTTGAGGCTCACCATGTTGAAGGCGTTGGTGGCTTCACCGCGGAGCTGGAAGACGAAGCGCTCGAAGTGGAAGTCGCGGAAGAGGCCGAGGTCGATGTCGCGGTAGCCGGGCGCGCGCAGGTAGGCACGGGGGGTGTTGCCGTCGGCTCCGCCGGGACCAATGCCGCCGGGTGCGCCGGGTCCGTTGGGCGTGAAGGCAGCGGTGTTGAACCACGCGTAGCGTGCGGTCTGGCGGCTGCGGTGAGGATCGAGGAAGGGATCGACGCCGGCGACCAGGTTGGGACGGTTGTGGTTTTCGCTGTCGAAGTTCTTATTGCTGCCGGTGACGATTTCGACGGGGGTGCCGCTGTGGAGGCTGACGATGGGGGAGATGGTCCAGCCGTTAACGATCTGCTTCACGAAGGAATTGCCGTGGAAGTAGTCGATGTTCCAGATGCCGGAGATGCTGGCGACGTGGCGCTGGTCGTCGGTCATGGGACCGCGTTCTTCCCAGAGGTTGTTCCAGTCCTGAGCGGTGGCCAGACCGTCGGCGGATTCGTCGGCGCTTTGCAGGGAGTGGCTCCAGACATAGAAGCCGTTGAGGAGGAGGTTGTGGGTGAGAGGCCGGTTCATCGAGATCTGCAGCGAGTGGTACGAAGCGGTCTGGTCGGAGGTGAGGTAGACGGTCTGGCCGAGGACGCCGGGATCATACGGACGGCGTGCGTTGATGCTGGTTTGCGAGGTGCTGGCGCCGGGGGCGTAGGGGGCGTAGTTCTTGTGGATCATGAGGGGGAGGCGATGCGAGAGCGTTCCCACATAGGCGACGGTAGCGGTGATGTGCTGCGGCAGCTCGCGCTGCACGGAGGTGTTGATCTGGTAGATGTAGGGCCAGCGATAGTTGGTCGCAATGGTTTCAATGCTGGCAGCGGGAAGGAAGCGGGGATTCTTCGGGTTGTAGACGTAGGGGAAGGGATCGCCGGTGGGGAACGAGGCAGGATTGCCGTAGACGTTGCTGAATGAGCTGATGGAGTTGAATGTCTGGCGAACGGCGAAGGGCTGCGCGTTGCCGGGCTGGTTCCACTCATTGCCGGCGATCGCGCCGTAGAAGACGCCGGCTCCGGCGCGGACGGAAGTTTTGCCGTCGCCGAAGGGATCCCAGGCGAAGCCGATGCGGGGCGAGAAGTGATAGAGGGGCGTGCCGACGATGCCGCGCTGGACGCCTTTATCGCCGGGGAAGAGCATGCCGAGGGGAGCCGAGGGAACGATGGTGGACTGCTGGCCGGGAACGAAGGATGCGGTGAGGTTGCTGGACTCCACGGGCGGGGTGTCGATGTCCCAGCGGAGGCCGAGGTTGGCGATGAAGCGCGAGGTGACGCGGTAGTTGTCCTGGAGGAAGAGTGCGGTGTGCCAGGCGCTCTCGAGGGTGTGGTAGGGCGTGTCCTGCTCCATGGTATTGACCTGGCCGGTGACAAAGTCGGCGAGGGCGTTGCTGGTGGTGGTGGGGGCGGAGCTCTGGAAGCTGAAGACGCCGAAGTTATAGAGGTTGCCGACGAACATACCCTTGTCGAGGGCGAGTTCGCCGCCGTAGTCGAGGGTATGGCGGCCCTTGACCATGCTGATCATGTCGCGGACGGAGTAGAAGTCGGTGGTGGTGACAGGGCCGGCGAGAGCGCCGCCGACGCTGAAGTATCCGGAGACATTGAGCTGGGGCAGGGCCGAGGGTCCCTGGATGGTGAAGGAAGAGCCGAGCTGGCCGAGGTTGGTGGTGGGCAGGTTGACGCGGCCGCCGGCGGCGCGCACATAGGTGAGCCACGCCTGGTTGGCGGTGTTGGCGCTGAAGGTGTGCACGTCGCTGAAGTTGGCGTTGGTCTGGCCGGTGAAGGACTGATTGACGTCCCAGTCGAAGTTGCCGTTGCCGAAGGCGTTCTGGGTGGTCTTGACGTAGAAATACGTCACAGCGACGTGATCTTTTTCGCCGATGGTCTGATCGTATTTGCCGAGGTACTCATTTTCGTCGGTGGGACCGGTGAAGAAGCCGGTCCAGGTATTGCCGTTGCTGTTGGGCAGGGGAATCAGCTTTTTGGTGTTGAGGATGTTGGCCGCGGTGGCATCGAGGAGGGCGCTGGGGACGCAGTTGGGTTTGGCGACCTGGCAGTTGGGGGCGCTGTTGGTGCCGTCGACCTGGGTACCGGTTTTGGTTTTGGAGTTATAGGTTCCTGGAACGTAGACCTTGAAGGAGTCGGCGGTGAAGTCGCCGAGGCGCTCGGCGGCAGTGGGCACGACGCCGCCGTGGAGGAACTGGCCCACGACCTGGCGCAGGCCGCCATAGCTGAAGAAGAAGAAGGCCTTGTCGTGGACGATGGGCCCGCCGAAGACGCCGCCGAAGTTATTGCGGTGGTAGGGGGCGTTGAGGGTGGAGTTCCAGGGGGTGGCGTTGAAGTCGGTGTTGCGGTTGAACTCAAAGAGCGAGCCGTGGAACTGGTTGGTGCCGGATTTGGTGACGGCGGTGACGACGGCGGCGAAGAGGCGTCCGTACTGCGCGGAGAAGTTGCTGGTTTCGACGCGGAATTCTTCGAGGGCGTCGGGGTTGGGGAGCTGGTTGCCGTAGTTGCGGATGCCGGACATGTTGAGGCCGCCATCGAGATAGAAGCTGACCTCGGGATTGCCGCCGTCGATGGAGCCGTTGACCTGCACGTCGGCGGAGGGCAGACCGATGATGAAGTTCGGCGTGCCGTTGGGGTTGGAGGAGGGGCTGGCGCTGTTGGCCTGGACGCCGGGGGTGAGGGAGAGCTGCGCGTAGGCGTTGCGATTGACGAGGGGGAGGCCGATGATTTCAGCCGGCTCGATGGTGCGTCCCAGTTCGGCGCTGGTGGTGTTGACGGTGGGAGGAGCGGAGGTGACATTGACGACCTGGGTCTGCTCGCCGACCGAGAGGCTGACGTCGAGGGACTGGGTCTGATCGACGTTGACGGTGACATTGGACTGGAGGAAGGTCTTGAAGCCGTTGGCCTTGACCTGGAGGCTGTACTTGCCGATGGGGAGGTAGTCGAGGCGATACTCGCCGTATCCGTTGGCGGTGGCAGTGCGGGAGAAGCCGGTTGCGGCATTGGCGGCCTTGACGGTGGCGCCGGCGACGACGGCGCCGGAGGAATCCTTCACGGTGCCGACGATGGTGCCGGTGATCTGCTGCGCGCGCGCGGGGCACGCGGTCCACAACAGGACCAGGAGTGCGCCGATGACGGCGGTGGTTACCTGATGGCGTGCGCGCCGTCCTGTATTTCTGTTCTGCCTCCAAAGATGGCTGCTCATATGCCGCTCCTTTTTCTGGTTAGCTTGCGGTCGATGCGGGGCGGACCCGCTTTGTCTCGTCGCGATGGCCGGACCTCGTTGCACGGTGCATGTTTATCTCTGCGAAGAGCAGAGGAGCGAGGTGCGCCGAATGTGATTCTCAAAATCGCGTGAAAGGGGTGTCAACGACTGGCGACGATCGTGTACCGCAGCATGGGACGCCGTGGAGAATTGCAGGACGCAGAGGAGAAGAGGTCTGGTGGAATGAGGAAAACCCGCAGCTTTAGCGTTTACTATGGCTGCGTCTGAATATCAAAACCTGGTGCGGGAGGAATCGCGATGAAGACGGAGCTGACACGACGGAGTCTGCTGAAGGGAACGGGGGCATCGCTGCTGGCGATGGGGGCGGGGATGCCGGGGCTGGCGCAGGAGGCTACTGCGAGCGCGGCTCCGCTGCCGGGGGACAGCAATCGCGAAGAGCGGATGCGGTGGTGGAAGGCGGCGCGGTTCGGGATGTTCATCCACTTCGGCGTGTACGCGACGATCGGGCGGCATGAGTGGGTGATGGAGGACGAGGGGATTCCGGTGGTAGAGTACGCACCGCATGCGACGACGTTCCATCCGGCGCCGGGATCGCAGCGGGCGTGGGCGCGGCTGGCGAAGCAGGCGGGGATGAAGTACATGGTGATGACGAGCAAGCATCACGAGGGGTTCTGCAACTTCAACACGAAGCTGACGGATTACTGCGCGCCGAAGCAGGGACCGGGGCGGGATCTGATCGGGGAGTATGTGGAGGCGGCGCGGGCGGAGGGGATGCGGGTGGGGTTCTACTACTCGCTGATGGACTGGCATCATCCGGATGGGGCGCGCTGCGCGACGGACGAGGATGCGCGGAAGCGGTTTGTGGATTACACGCACGGGCTGCTCCACGAGCTGATGTCGAACTACGGGAAGATCGATGTGCTGTGGTACGACGTGGCGTGGCCGCTGGATGCGCAGGGCTGGGAGTCGGTGAAGATGAACGAGATGGTTTTCCAGCTGCAGCCGGAGATCATCGTGAACAACCGGAACAAGCTGCCGGGAGATTTTTCGACGCCGGAGCAGCACATTACCGCAGAGAAGGGCGGGCGCGCGTGGGAGGCGTGCATGACGCTGAACGACAGCTGGGGGTATCAGGCGGCGGACGACAACTGGAAGACGTCGAAGACGATCGTCCGGAACCTGATCAGCTGCGTGCGGGACTCGGGTAATTACTTACTTAATATCGGGCCGAAGCCGGATGGGTCGGTGCCGGAGCCTTCGGTACGGGTGCTGCGTGAGGTGGGCGAGTGGATGGCGGTGAACGGGCACAGCATCTACGATTCGGATCCGTGCCAGGTGCGGCGGTCGAATTACGCAAGCTTTACGCGGGTGGGGAACACCCTGTACATGCACGTGCATTTCTGGCCGGGGGAGTACGTGGCGGTAGCGGGACTGATGACGAAGGTGAAGTCGGCGAAGCTGGTGAAGACGGGGGCATCGGTGCCGTTCCAGCAGGATGAGTTTCGCGTGCGGTTGACAGATTTGCCAATGCAGGCGCCGGATACTCCAGTCACCACGATTGCGATCGAGTGCGAGTCGGAGCCGTTGCAGGATATGGATTTCGTGCGCAGGAACAAGCCGCGGATGGGGGTGTGATTCGGGGTGACTCGGCCGCGTGTGGGGCGCGGTTACTGCGGTCTGCCGCGTTGCTCGATGCAGGGGGTTTTTGGGGCCCGCCGATGCGCCCGGCGGATGGGTTGCGCGAGGGGGTTGGGGGCGTCGTTTGGGGCCGGATGGGAGGCGACGCGAGGGAGGCCTCGCGAGCGCGTGGGGACGGTCGCGTAAGTTCTCTAATTCCATTAGGGTAGGCGGGAAAAGCCAAAGTTGTATGGCTCAAGGGCGAGCCGACAATCGATGATTTTTGCATGAAGTGCAACGGCGTCCCAGGATTCCTGCAAGCCAAGGTCCTGACACCGGTGCTGGGCGCGGTGCTGTTGGTAACCGCGACGGGCCACGGTTCTGTCCTGCCACACCGCAACACCATTCGGGAGTTGCAGGCACTGCCGCTTCATGCCTCGGTCCACCTGATCGGGGTGGTGACGTACGTCGATGCATCGGGGAAGCTTTTCTGGATCCAGGACGAGACGGGCGCGATGCCCATCGTGGTGAAGCCGCTGCCTGCTGGGATTCATGCGGGGCAGGCGGTATCGGTGCTGGCGGGGAAGTCGGCGGCGGCGCTGGAGCATGTGCGCGTGGAGCCGGAGACGCTGAGCGCGCTGGTGGCGGCGTACGGGCCGAAGGCGCTTCCGCAGGCGGCGGCGGGTCTGCAGCCGTGGAGCCTTTCGCAGGGCAGCGTGCTGCGACTGACGGGGGTGATGTCGGCGCAGGTGGGCCGCGAGGGGCTGATCGTGCAGCAGGATCCGAGCACGTTCCAGCTGGAACGGCGGGGGCCGGCGGATCTGGCGGCGATCGAGCATGCGCCCGTGTGGGCTCCGCCCGCAGTTCCGGTGGCGATTTCGTTTGTGTTCCTGACGATTTTTGTGGCGCTGCTGTGGGTGTACATCCTGCGGCGGCGGGTGCGAGTGCAGAGCGCTGCACTGGAGAAGGCTTCGGAGACGGCGCAGGCGCTGCGCGAGTTATCGAGCGCGATGGCGGTGGTCTCGGTGCAGCGGGAGTTCAGCAGCCCGGTGACGGTGCGAGGCGGGGAAGAGATTGCGGAGCTGGTGACGGGAGTGAACACGATCCTCTCGGAGCTGCATCGGCGGGATCGCGCGAAGGCAGAGGCGGAGTCGCGGATGCAGCACATGGCGCTGATCGACGAGCTGACGGGGCTGCCGAATCGGCGGCTGCTGGCGGATCGTCTGTCGCAGAGCCTGGCGCTGGCGCGGCGCGAGAACCGGAAGGTGGCGCTGCTGTACATCGACGTGGACGGATTCAAGCTGGTGAACGACAGCCTGACGCTGCGGATGGGCGATATGCTGCTGCGCCAGCTGGCCCAGCGGCTGAAGACGCGCTTTCGGCAGTCGGATACGCTGGCGCGGGTGGGCGGCGACGAATTTGCGCTGATCCTGGACCGGGTGCAGACGTGGGAGGATGCGGACAAGGCAGCCCAGGGGGTTCTGGAGGTGCTGCGGACGCCGTTCGAGATTGAGGATCATTCGATCCGGGTGACGGCGAGCGTGGGCATCAGCCTGTTTCCGGATCACGGCGGCGAGGGCGGCCAGCTGCTGCAGCAGGCGGACTGTGCGATGTTCGCGGCCAAGAAAAATGGCAAAGACCGGGTGGTTCACTACGGCGATGGGCTGGGCAGCGCGGCGCGCGAGCGGCTGACGCTGGAAGGCGAACTGCGGCGCGCGATCGAAAACGGCGACATCGACGTTTATTACCAGCCGGAGTTCGATCTGGGGACGAACACGATCGTGCGCTTCGAAGCGCTGGCGCGCTGGACGCATCCGAAGCTGGGCCGGATTCCTCCGCTGAGCTTTATTCCTGTGGCTGAAGAGAGCGGGCTGATCGTTCCGCTGGGCGCTTACGTGATGGAGCGCGCGTGCGCGGATGCGACGACGTGGCAGCGGCGGGCGAGCAATCCGGTGCAGGTGGCGGTGAATGTGTCGAGCGTGCAGTTTGCCCGCGACACGTTTCTGGAAGAGGTGGAGGATGTGCTGCGCCGGACGGGGCTGAAGCCCAGCCTGCTGCAGCTGGAGCTGACCGAGTCGGCGACGCTGACGGGTCTGGAGCGGGCGGCCGATCTGATGCGGCGGCTGACGGGGCGGGGCATCGGGATTGCGATGGACGATTTCGGGACCGGGTACTCGTGCCTGAGTTATCTGCCGAAGCTGTCGTTTGACGCGCTGAAGCTGGACCGCTCGTTTGTGAACGAGCTGGCGGTTCGGCCGGAGACGCGGGCCTTTGTGCAGTCGATTCTGCTGATGGCGCACAATCTGCACATGAAGGTGATCGTCGAAGGGATCGAGACGCGGGACCAGCTGGAACTGATGCGGTCGCTGGGGACCGATGAAGCGCAGGGATATCTGCTGGGCAAGCCGTCGCCGAATCCGTTGGAGCAACTTTCCTGGGGCGCGGACATTGCGAAGGCGACTCGGGAGGTGGAAGCAGCCACCCGCTGACACACCATGAACCGGAGCGTACGAGGTCGATACCGAGAGAGTGTGCCCTGTGGGGCGCGGGGCGGTGTGCGGCCTGGGGCAGGGAGAATCGAGAGGTGGTGCGCCCTTCTGATGCGAGCCGTTCTGCTGGCCACGATGGCAACGGCGGCTCCGGCAGCGCT
>JBKICP010000451.1:0-5845 GCA_046567085.1 Acidobacteriota bacterium | reverse complement strand
GTCGCTCCCCGTGTCAGGTATGTCATTTACCTCGAAAATGCACGCCGCATTCTCGGCCGATCCTCGCTGAAGTGATCAGCGATACGTCCGATCAGGAAATGCGTTTCGCGGCTACAGTCCGCTCTGCCGCACCAATCGTGCATCGGAATATGGGATCTCCCGCACAAAGATCAGGATTCATCTGGCGCAGCGCCGGATGGCATTTGCCCCAACATCTGCACACGGCCTTTTCTATGCTCCGAATCTGATATTTGCGCCGAAGCGCCTCCTGGGACAGGAATCCTCGCTGAGTGAACATTCCTGCAGTCGCCGGTCCGGCAAATCGTCGGGGTACACGGCAACACCACTCAGCTTCCTCAACGCAGTAGCAGCAACACGGGCCAGGCATTCACTGCGACATATTCACGCGGCCAGCAGTCGTGTCGCACACGCTGCTGTCCGCACTGCAACGAACGTTAACACCATAGGTGGGCACATATGGAGCATCCTCACGGAACCTTCCGCGATGAACAAAACAGAGAAGTCATTGTCATTAGCAGACGCTCATTTTTTGGAGCTCTTCTGGGGGTTGGCGGCGTCGCGATGAGCGCGTTGCTGGCAGTTCCCGTTATGCGGTACATCTTATATCCCCTTTACTCCTCCAGCGGAATGTCTAAATGGTCGAAGGTCGGGCTTGTCGACTCACTCCCCGCAGTCGGCAGTCCCCCGGTCAAAAAGGAGATCACCTTCCGAAGGCTCGATGGCTGGCGGGAGACGGTAACCACCGAATCGGTCTATGTTGAGCGCACCGCTGACGGCAAGGTACGCATCCTCTCTTCGATTTGCCCTCATCTCGGATGCACTGTCCGGTGGAGTGGTTCCAAAGATCAATTTCTGTGCCCGTGTCATGGCAGCGTTTTTAGCAGAACCGGCAAACACGTTGCCGGACCTGCGCGCAGAGGAATGGACCCCTTGCCGACGGAGCAAAACGAAGGCGACCTTCTCGTTCACTTTGAATACTTTCGCGAAGACGTCCCCAACCGGGAGGTCGTGAGCTAGCTCTCACCAGGAGATCCAATGACGCAGAACGACATTCCAAAAACTCGCGTGCAAAGGTTCCGCGGCTGGCTGGAGACCCGCACCGGACTGAACCTGCTTCTGAGCGTATCGCTCGATGAACCCATCCCCGGCGGGGCACGCTGGGCATACGTATTCGGCTCAGGTCTCCTCTTTATCTTCATATCGCAGGTCATTACCGGACTTTGCCTGGCGCTCTATTACGTACCCTCCGCACAGAACGCCCATGTAACCGTCGCCTACATTACAAAACGAGTTGCCGCGGGCGAATTTCTGAGGAGCCTGCACGTCTACGGCGCCAGCGCGATGATCATCGTTCTGGCCCTCCACTTCCTGCAAACATTTCTCTGGGGCGCCTACAAAGGGAGACGCGAACTTCTGTGGATCGCCGGCGGCGTCCTGGCGGTTCTCGTGCTGGCCATGGGCTTCACCGGTTACCTGCTGCCCTGGGACCAGAAAGCTTACTTTGCCACTGCTGTCGCAACCAATATTATTTCCACCATTCCTCTGATCGGGCCATGGACGTCGCACCTGATGCGTGGCGGTGAGACCATCGGCACGCTCACCCTTTCCCGCTTCTATCTGGCGCACGTCATTATCATTCCGGGCCTCATCTTTGCCTTCATCGCTGTTCATATCTATTTGTTCCGCAAGGCGGGCGCCGCGGGCCCCATCAAAGAGGATCCCGTTCATCCGACCCTCCCGCCCGAAAGCTTCTATCCCAAACAGGTCCTCATGGATCTGGCTTTCTCCCTGCTCCTTGTGGCAGGCCTGGGGCTGCTGTCTTATTTCAGGCCAGTCACGCTTGGGCCGCGCGCCAATCCCGCATCCACAACTTTCATCGCCCGGCCGGAGTGGTATTACCTGTCGGCCTTTGAATGGCTGAAGTTCTGGGAAGGACCGACCACCGTGATCGGTGTGGTCATCATACCAGGCATTCTTGCCCTGCTCTTCTTTCTTCTGCCCTTCCTGGATCGCAAGCTGGAACGGCGTCCCTGGCGGCGTCCCATCCCTCTTCTGGCGGTATCGATCGTCTTTGGCGGCCTGATCTTCCTTGGCTTTCGCAGCCATTACCAGGATATGGCAAGCCCGACAGTGCGGCAGCAGCTGGCTTCGCAGGCCGCACAGGAGGAGGCCTATACAAAGGCGCCCTTTGAGCCCTTTGTCCAGGCGCCGGGCGCACTCGATCTGCTCGCCCCGGCTACTTACAATCCGGACGTTGCGCGTGGAAAAGCGCTGTTCCAGCAAAACGGTTGCTCAGGCTGCCACGGGGACCGCGGCCGCGGCGCGGTTGGGCCATCGCTGGTCGGCATTGGAAACAAATTCTCCGACACGCAGCTGACCGGCATCATTCACGATCCACCCGCAGCCATGCTCAAGGCAGGAATGCCGGGAGCGCCCAGTCTGCCGATTCCGGAGGTCAAGCAGCTCATTGACTATCTGAAAGCCCTCGGCACTCCGGAGGAAAATGTGCAGCCGGCTCTCAATGCGGCGCCCGCGCCGACTCCGGCTGCTGCCAACGCGCCTCTGTCCGGCTCGGCTGCTCCTCCTCCGAATCCTTCACAGCGCGCCGCTGGAGCCGGAACCTCGGCACCCACCGCCTCCCAGACGGCTGTTCCCGGCGGCAATGCCGCTCTTATCGCGCAAGGCCAACAGATCTTCCAGCAGCACGCATGCGTGGCCTGCCATGGTCCCACAGCACAGGGAACACCTGTGGCCCCGCCTCTGGCTGGTATTGGACATTATCTGCCGGAATCAACCTTCAGTGCGCTCATTCATCACCCGAACGCTCCCATGCGAGCAAAGGGCATGCCTCCGGCGCCGCTCTCTCCTCAGCAGACCCATCAGCTTTGGGCCTATCTCAATTCCATGCCGGCTCCGATGCATCGCGCCCCCGGTGTACCTCCGGTCGTGATCTTCACAGTAGCGAAGCCCGCACTGAGTCATCCTGCGGCACCAGCACGTGAGCCCGCGCATCATGCGGCCACTCCTGCGGCATCTCCTGCTCCGCTCCCTGCCTCGCCGGCAAAGGCGGCAGTCGTTCCTGGTCCGCGCCCGCCGGCCATGCAGACTGCTGCTCCGACGGCGAACTCGCAGACTGCGGCGGGAAATCCAACAGCTGGCCGCGCGGTTTTTGAAGAGCACGCCTGCATGGCCTGCCATGGACCCACGGCACAGGGCACGCGTCTGGCGCCGCCTCTGGCCGGCATCGGACATTACCTCTCCGAGTCCACCTTTAACTCGCTCATCCACCATCCGAATGCAGCGATGACAGCCAAGGGCATGCCGCCCGCCCCCATTTCCCAACAGCAGACCCATAACCTCTGGGCCTACCTCAACTCCATGCCCGTTCCCGCGCACCGTGCTCCGGGAGTGCCCGCCGTGGTGATCTTCACAGTTCCGAAGTCCGCCTCGGCTCAAACATCTCAGCCGCAGCCGTCCGCCCAGGCGCCAAACACCGCCCCTGCTTCTGCACCGGCGCGTGTTCGCCCGGTCGCGGAACCAACGCTGAGTGGCCCGGCGCTGCAGGGCGAGCACATCTTTGTCTCTCACGGCTGCATCGCCTGCCACGGAGTGGATGGCGTCGGCACCCGCCTCGCCATCTCTCTCATCGGAGTGACCCATAAGTTCTCGCATCAGCAGTTGATGAACCTCATTCGTCACCCCAACGCCAAAATGAAGGCTGGCGGAATGCCCACCTTCACCTTTACCGATTCGCAGTTGTCGAACCTTCTGGCATACCTCGCCCAGTTGCACCCCGTAAAGGCTGCTGCCAGAAATGTCGCCACGGCCGCACACCACCTGCCGCCTCATAAGCTAACCCCCGAAGAGGTCGCGGGTCAGCGCGTCTACTTCAGGGCCAGATGCTCCACCTGTCACGGCGATGGGGGTATGGCGGGAACCGCGGCAGCTCCATCTCTTACCGCAACCGCTTCGGAACTGCCGCCCGACATGCTCAAACACCTGCTCGAACATCCTTCGAGTGCCATGCAGTCGCACGGAATGCCACCCGTCAGCCTGAGTCAGTCGGACCTGAAAGCGCTGATCGCCTACATTCGTGCGCTGCGCTACAACCGCTAGCCTCCTGCCGCTCGCGCATTTCCTGTTGCCATGGGGGATGCGCGGGCGATTCGGAGAATTTATGACCGCAGCGACACAATCCGACCTCCCTGAGCTGCTGCTTCAGCGGATGAGGACTGTCCCGCGGCTTGCCGGACGCAAACACACTACGGGCCTTCAAAGCCCGCACAGATTGAACCGGATTCAATTTCCTGGCTCCGCTCGGACGATGTTGTCTCCGCGGAGCTTTACGGAACACCCACGCAACGGAGTACTTATGAAATTACCTCTCACCGCTAAGCTGATGATCCCTCTTATGGTCCTGGGATCTGCTGGTTCCGCATGGGCCCTTCCCAGTTTCGCCCGCCAGACCGGCCTGTCCTGCAATGTCTGCCATTACGACCCACCTGAGCTCACGCCCTTCGGACGCTGGTTTAAACTTCACGGCTATACGCTGGTGAACGACACCAAAGCCAACACCATCGGCGACGGCAATACGCTTCAGTTGCTCCGCGTCCTTCCTCTCGCTGTGATGTTCCAGGCTTCCGACACCGTGCTGCAAAAAGCACAGCCCGGCACCCAGAACGGCACCGTGGAATTCCCCCAGCAGCTCAGCCTCTTTCTGGCGGGCTCAATGGCCAAACATTTCGGAGTCTTTGCGCAGACGACCTACGATCATCAGAGCGATCACTTCACCATGGACAACACCGACATTCGCTATGCGAATAGCGTCAAGGTCAACGGCAAAGATCTCGACTACGGCGTCACTCTGAACAACAACCCCACCCTCGAAGATCTCTGGAACAGCACTCCGGCCTGGGGATTTCCGTATGTTTCGGCGGATCAGACTCCCGGCTCCATTGCCGATCCCGTCATCGATGGCGCGCTGGCGCAGGATGTGGCAGGCATCGGCGGATATGCGATGTGGAACAACCACCTTTATGGCGACATCTCCCTCTACCGCTCCGAGCACGCCGGAGGCTCCGCGCCCGCCGACGGATCGGGATTTGGCTATAACATCAGCGGTGCGGCCCCCTATTGGCGCTTCGCCTGGCAGCAGAATGTCGGTAAGGGCTATCTGGAGGTCGGGACTTATGGAATCTACATGCGCTCTTTCCCCGGCGCGATCAGCGGTCCCGCCGACCGCTATGTGGATCCCTCATTCGATTTCAGCTATGAGCGCCCTTTTGGCGCCGACACGCTGAGCCTGCATGGCACGTATATCCACGAAAGCTCTAATATGCAGGCAACCTACACCGCCGGAGGCGCTGCCATGTCAGGTCATTCCCTTGACCTGGGCCGCATGGATGCAACCTACTACTGGGGCAGCAAGTACAACGTCACTGCCTCCTATTTCAACATGGCGGGCAGCAGCGACTCGGTTCTCTACGCCCCTGCCGCAGTCTCCGGAAGCCGCACAGGCAGCCCGAACACCGCCGGCTATATTTTTGAAGGCAGCTACTGGCCCGATCAAAATATTGACCTGACCCTGGCATACAACGGCTTCAGCCGCTTCAATGGCTCAGGCACGAACTACGATGGCTCCGGCCGCAATGCCTCGGACAACAACACCGTCTACGCGGCCGTCTGGTTCAACTACTAAACACGAAAACCACACACCTCGCTCGAGGAGAGCTGGATTCCGAATTCAGCTCTCCTTATTTTTTCCACTGGAATAGCCCCGCCCCACAGGTCACCCTTCATCGCCTTCGGCATTGCCCGAGGAGCC
>JBKICP010000450.1:0-21185 GCA_046567085.1 Acidobacteriota bacterium | reverse complement strand
GCTGCACGTCATCACTGTACTGAGCACGGGGTCCAGAACCACACTGCCGGACGAGCCTGGAAAGGCATCAGTGAGCCATCGGTCTTAACTGCCAACGCTCGGGACTTCTCCAGCCTACACGTAACGCCTAGCCCCATGTTCCTTACCTGATTGTCCAGACCATCGGTCTGGTACCCCACTGCCGGAGGATGTTGACTCGAAAAAGTAGCTGATCTCGGTGAGGACGTTGTCGCTCATATCCACACCGGCGTTCTTATGCCCGAATGGGTCAAAGCGAATGAACGGTATACGGCTCCCAAATCTTTAGTTAGATCGTTTTCCACCGGGTGCAGGATCTCGTCTGGCTCCATGACCGCCTCCTGTCCACCTCTCAGAGCCCGAACGTTTGCGGCTGCGGTCCACAGAAATTCGTCTGACTACCGGGAGGAGCTGTGGAAACGCCAGATATGGCTCCTGAGCGGGAGCCCAACAGAAAGGACCTGACCGTCCGCGGTCCAGTCACCGGTCATCGTATCTCCTGCATAGGTCACCGGAATGGGTGTCACGCGGCCGGTGGCCAGGTCGAGCACCGCGACTCGATAGAACCAGGAGTCGGAGGGAGACAGGTTGATGAGCAGCTTGCCATCGCGGCTGAGCGCGCGCGTGCCGATGGAGGCGGGCGCGATGGAAACGCCGGTTCCGATGTGAAGCTGCTTCACGCCCGGCATGTCCGGACCCGATGTGCCCACGGAGATGCTGGCGAAAGTCGGGTTGGAATCCTGGTTCCGGGTCAGAACCAGGGTTTTGCCGTCGGGGCTGACAGTCACGCTGTGACCCGGGGCAATTTTGTGCGGCGTGCCGTCGGCGGCAGGAATCGCCCAGATGAACCCGTCCGCTCCGAAGTACAACGTCGCGCTGTCGGGGGAGGCGCCGAGGCCGGTGATGCGCCGCCCCCTGGTGCCGGTGAGGCGGCGAACCAGGCGGCCTTCGATCGCGGAGGCGATGGCGATCGTCTCATCGTCGCCGCTTCCTAAGACGAACGCCACTTCGCCGTTGCTCAGCGAGACGGCGGGCGAAGACGTTTCTTCGGCGGTATCGAGCAGGGGAAGGAATTCGCCTCCGGGCCGGCCCATGAGGAGCCTTTCGCGGCCAGAGAATCTGGTGTCAAGGAGCAGACGTCCGTCCGTGACCTCCACAGGCTCCATGTAATCGCCTGCAGGGACGTAGGAATCCGACGAGGCGAGAACCTGCGGAACTCCGCCACGCAGGGAAAAGCGCAGGACCTGGTGAGGGCGGTCGACCTGATCGAGATAGATACTGCCGTCTTTGGCGGCGTCGATGTACCAGGGCGGCCGGGTGAGGGTCAGAAGCGTGCGTATGGCCCCGTTTCCGGAACGGGGTACGGCGACCAGTCGATGCAGATCGCCCGACGGAACATCGATCAGCACGGATCTGCCATCCGCGGTGGTGGCAATCGGGTAGCTTTCGCCCAGCGGTTCGCTGGGCAAACCATGATCGAGCAGGCGGGTCTTTCCGGTGGCAATATCCATCACATAAAGATGGATGGCCGCGCCGGTTTCGGTTTCCGTGCCGTTGAAGACGGCCTCCTTACCGTCAGAGAAGACGCGCAGCGGGATGGTCGTGGCAATGGAAATCCAGCCGGGCAGCGGCTCCAGACGCTGCGTGTCGGGCCAAAAATGACAGATGCGCCAATAGCCCTTATTGTCCGGGTGGATCACGAGGAGGCTGCCATCGGGTAAGGCTTGTGGGCTGCCTGCATCGGCCAGTACCAGGCGCTCGTCGCCTCCCAGGGCCGGGATACTGTAGATACCGATGGGCGTGCCGACGGTGCGATCGAAATAGAGCTTCGATCCGTCGGGCGACCAGGAGATTTCGTTGACGAAACCGTGCTGGCGGTCGTGGGTCAGCACCGTCCAGTCGGCGGTATCAGGATTGGTAACTGCGACCTGAGTCAGATTGTCGATCATCGCCTGGAACGCGAGCGTGTGGCCGTCGGGCGAGATACGGCCGCCGAGGGCGATGCCGGAACCGGCGATCGTGTCTCCTGTCCACACCAGGGGTTGAGGCGAACGAGCGTGGAGCCACCACAGCCCCAGGGCGGCGACGGCCAGCAATGAGGCAGCGACGGCTATCCATCGCGCGGCCGACTGCGGCGTGAGCCGTGGCGCGTCTTCCGATGGGATCTGCACCTCCGGCGTGGCGCTGCGGGCGGCCAGTGCATCCTCGATTTCGATGCGCGCATCGCCGATTGCCTGGAGACGCTGCCGAGTATCTTTTTGCAGGCATCGCTCGATGAGCTGGCGGATGCGGGGAGGTGTCGATGCCGGCAGAAGGTCGAAGCGAGGGGCGTTGGTCAACACGGCCGCGAGCGTGTCCGTGATGGTTTCGCCCGGAAAGGCCATCTTCCCGGTGAGCATTTCGAACAGGACGCAGCCAAAAGACCATATGTCGGTCCGGCGATCGACGGGTTTGGCGCGCGCCTGTTCCGGAGACATGTAGGCGGGCGTGCCGAGAAGCAGGCCGGCCCGTGTAGCGGCCGCGCTCAAAGTGGGCGAATCGGCCAGGTTGGCGGGCGCGAGATCGTCGGAGAGCGCCTTGGCCAGGCCGAAATCGAGAACCTTGACACAGTCGCCCGCTGCCAGCTTGATGTTGGCCGGTTTCAGGTCGCGATGGACAATACTGCGCTCGTGAGCGAACTCCAGCGCCTCGGCAATTTGCCGTGCGATGGGCAGAGCTTCGGCAACCGGCATCGGGACACCGGCGATGCGCTCCCCAAGGGTCGGTCCTTCGACCAACTCCATCACCAGTCCGCGCTTTGCGCCAGACTCCTCGAGCCCATAAATGGAAGCGACGTTGGGGTGGCTGAACGACGCCAGTACCTGCGCTTCTCGCTCAAAACGAGCCATGCGCTGCGGGTCGTCCGCAAAGGCTGCAGGGATCAGCTTGAGAGCCACGTCGCGCTTCAGCCGTGCATCGTGCGCCCGGTAGACTTCGCCCATGCCGCCAGCGCCGAGCAGCGCGACAATTACATAAGGGCCGACATCCGTACCTGGGGCCAGAGACATATTTAGCCGCGATTATAGCTGGGGCGCGTGTGTGATCCTCTGCCTCGCGAGAAGACGCGGCGCGGGCCGCTGCCCGTCTGGTTTCTCGCGAGGCTCGAGGGCGGGCCTTACTTCTTCACTCCCGAGATCCAGTGATCGACGATCTGGATCGTCCGGCGCTCCTGTTCGACGCGGCTATTGATTAAGAAGCGGCTGCCGTCCGGAGAGACATCAAACTGGGTATAGTCTTCGAAGGCCTGGGTGATGTTCGTCTGAAACAGCGCTCGCGGTGGGCCGATCTGCAGGCCATCGGCGCTTTCCACGACGCTAACGGACATCAGCCTGCCATCAGCGGCGATGAAATAGAGCTGCTTGCTGTCTCTCGCCCATACCGACTGGGCCGCTTCGACGTTCGAGACGCTGTAGCGGGTCGACAGACTGGGATACGGGACAACATAGATCTCATAGTGTCCGTTCTCATTGGAAGCGTAGGCGATCCATTTGCCATCGGGAGAGAAGCGGGCTTCTCCCACATTTAAATCGGCCTGGAAGAGCGGATGGTCGCCAGGATTCGACCCGCTGTCGTGGACCCACAGACGCGGACCCTTGCCCCCGGCAAAGTTCATATACAGCAGATGTCTCCCGTCGGGCGACCAGGAGTTGGGAGCCACCCGGTAGGCATGGGCGATCACCACCGTTTCCGCTCCCAGACCCGAGCTGGGCTTGCTGACAATCTCGTTGTTTCCCGCGCTGCGACCGCGCTCCGCCAAAATGTAAGTGACCGCCTGCCCGTCGCGGGTCCAGATGGGATCGAAGGCCACGCCATTGCCATATGTCAGACGGGTCTCTCCCCCGTGAACCAGATCGTAGACCCAGACATCCGTGTCACCGCTGGGTTGCCCCACGCTGGTGGCGACTTTCGTGCCATCCGGGGAGAGCGATACCACGGAGGGGGAACCTTTCACATCCACGGTTCCGATTTCTCTTCCGTCGCGGTTGAACCAGGCGAGGCGACTGGTAATGCCCGGCGCGTTGGTCCAGGCAAGCAACCGATCGCTCACGCTGAACCCGGCGCGCCAGTGGTTGGCATCGTACTGCACCTGTTCTGCTACCGGTTGGGGAGGACCGAGGACGCGGCCGTCCGGGCTGAGCTTCTGCGCCATCAGGTTCTGCTGCAGCACGTAGAACAGATATCCGTTCGCATATTGCGCGCCGGTGTCGGAGTGCGCCAGATAGCTTGTCCTGCCGGTCTTCAGGTCCAGCAGGTAAACGCCTGCAACGGTGTCATTCGGATCGCTGCCGTACAGGCTATGTTCGCTGCTCATGAAAAACACAAGATGGCGGCCGTCGGGCAGCAGATAAGGCCAGCGATGACTGTCCTCTCCGCGTGCCGATTCGACATGCGAAACCACGGTCACGGGTCCACCCTGGGCGCTCACTCGACGCAGCCCCGACTTGCCAAAATCAGGAGCGAACACAATCGTTCCGTCGGCACCCCATGTGGCGCCCCGCTCCCCGGCCGCCTCCACCACTGTGACCGCGGGACCGCCCCCCACGTCGATTCTCCTGATGACAGCATTGCCGAAGAATCCGATGGACCGGCTGTCCGGAGACCAAAACGGGTAGGAGGCCGCCTCGGTTCCTGGCAGTTGCTCATCTTTGCCGGTGTTCAGTCTCCGAAGCCACAATCCTCCTCTCTGCCCTTCCGTGATGTAGGCGATCATGCTCCCGTCCGGCGAGACAGCAAAATCGTCGGAACTGAACTGCTGCGACTCCGGAGGCAACAGGGACGAGTGCACCGGAGATGGGGGGGCGGGAGACCGCCGAACCCACCAGGAGAATGCGCCCGCGATCACCAGAACCGCAGCGACAGCACCGGCTATCCATCTGCGGGGACTGGACCGTTTCCCCGGAGTCGAAGCCGCCGCAACACCGAATTCGTGGATTGCCCCAAGATGAAGTTTGATATCGTAGGCGGACTGCCAGCGCAGTTCGGGATCCTTTTCGAGACATGTCACGACCAGGCGATCGACCGCAGGAGGCGTCAGAGGCTGCAGCTCGGCGATCGGCTTCGGCTCCGAGTTGAGGACGGCGGCGATAACGCTGGCTGGCGTGCTTCCGGCAAAGGCGCGCTGGCCGGTGGCCATCTCGTAGAGGACTGCGCCGAAAGAGAAGATATCGCTGCGCGCGTCGGCTTCTTTTCCCTCGATCTGCTCCGGCGACATGTACTGGAACGTTCCGATCAGCGAACCGCGAGCGGTCAGCGGCGATGTTCGCGTCGCGTCAGCCGGAGTCTGCGTCTCGAAGAGGGTTCCCCTCGCTGCCGATTTCGCCAGACCGAAGTCAAGCAGCTTGGCCCCGGACCGGGTCAGCATGATGTTGCCGGGCTTCAGGTCCCGATGCACGATGCCCGCGCGGTGGGCCCGCTCAAGCGCATCTGCGATCTCCATCGCCGTTTTCAGCATCGTTTCCGCTGGCAGGGGGCCTTTGCTCAGCCGGTCGGCAAGCGACTCGCCATCGAGCAACTCCATCACCAGGAAGTCGATGCCGGCATGGCTCCCCACGTCGTAAAGATGGCAAATATTGGGATGATTCAACGTGGAGATGGTCCGGGCTTCGCGATCGAACCGTTGCTTCATCGCGGCATCGCGCGCGAACTCCTGCGGAAGCACTTTGACCGCGACGGAACGATCCAGCCTTGTATCCCGCGCGCGATAGACCTCGCCCATGCCACCCGCGCCCAGCGGCGACTGAATCTCGTAAGGGCCAAGCCTCGTTCCTGCGGCCAGGCTCATGAACTCCGCGTCTCCGTCCGACTTGTCACCAGCGGCATCACCAACGATTCAGGCTCCGAGCCGAGAACGACATTTCAGCGCCCTGCCGGGCGATCTGCCTTTCTCCGGCTCCAGTTCTCCGCTCTGGATGAGGTCGGTTCAGTACAGCAAACCCAGGTACCGAAGTCAATCGGCATCAGGGGAAGGGCTGTACGACGATCCTTCGGCAGCGAGACGCCCGCGACCATGGGCAGCGTGTAGCCTGAGCGGCGCTCTCAACCTCAGGCAGGAACTGTACCGCTATAATTCACGGACCGGTGGGCCGGACGGCTCGCCTGCTGCCTGCTGCAGTTCTTACCCGCAATACGAGGTCAAGCATGACAAAACCCGGTGCCAAAGCCAATGAAAGCGCCAGCATTCCTCTGCGCGAAGCAACGTCAGGACTGACACGCAGGGAATGCCTGAAGCTCGCTGCTTCGGCGGGCGCACTCGCGCTTTCTGCTGACGCCCTCGAAGCCTTCGCAGTTCCTGCGTCTGCTGCACCTTCGGCCTGGAATCCGAGCACGCCTCCTGAGTGGACGGGACACAACCGGAAGCTGAGTGAATACTTTCTTGCGGAAGGCTATCCTGCCTGGGAGCCGCATCCGAGGTATCTGGGGGAACTCCGCGGCTCCTGGTATCAAATCGGCAAACAATATGGCGAGCGCGCCGGCGACCTGATCCGCATGGTGTACGAGGGATGGTACCGCGAGCTGCTTCCGATCCAGGGGAGCAGCGAAGTCATGACGGCTTATTTGAATGAACAGGAACGTTACTACGAATTGCTGGTTCCTGAAGCGCTGGAGATGATCCACGGCATCTCCGACGGCGCGGCGGCTGAACTTGCGGCTTCAGCCTTTCCCAGCGAGTTGAACCATTGTCAGAAAATCCTGATGATCAACAGCTATTACGGTCTCAAGGGCAAACCGCCAGTCTCTTCGACCGCAGAGTTGGCCCCGCCCGAGGATGCAATTCACTGCTGCAGCGGTGCAGTCATCCTGGCCCCCGCCACCCGCGATGGCAAAGCGATCCACGTCAGCTCCGAGGATCAGCACTTCTTCCCCCAGGAATATCTGGTCACCTTCATCGCCGAACCCACGGATCCCCGCGCCCATCGCTTCACTGTGACCGACTCGGCGGGCGAAATCGGGAGTGAACATGCGCAGAACGATCGCGGTGTGACGGTGAGCGGTTATGCAGGCGGGAGTCTCGGGATTGCAAGCCCAACACTCGCCCATCCCTTCTCGGGTTACCGCCGGCCCGGCCTAGACTGGCAGGTCGGCAATTTCTATGCGGCGGCCTTCGCCAGCTCAGCAAAGCATGCCGTCGAACTGCTTACCGTCGGCCGGCCGGAATACCGAGCCAAATCGGGAAACAAGATCGTCATTGGAAAATGCACCCGCGGCGTGAACTGGGTGGCATCGGACAGGAACGAAGCGTTTGTAGTCGAGAGCATTCCCGCCGACCAAAACGGCATGGCGCGTTACGCCGTTCGTATCCCGGGTGACATGGGGGAAACCGGTGCTCACTATGTTGTTTCGACAAACAACGTGGAGGCAAAGGACAGCTACACCGAGGACAATGTGCATGATCCCGCTCACCCGATGAATCAGCACGGGAGCGGCAGCCAGAATCCAGCCTGCTTCGGTCTTAACCTGACCGGCACGCGCTTTTGGACATTCATGTGGTTAATCCAGCGGAATCACGGCCACATCACCGAGGAGATGGTGCAGTCCTGGCGCAGAACCCATTTCATCTGCGACCAGTCGGGAACCCAGCACCTCTCCATCGAGAAGGACGGCAAACAAATCCCGGTCTATCTCGTTCCGGATACGGCAACGCTTTGCTGGCACAGTTCCGGACCGGCCGGAGTCGACACCTTCAAAGGTGTCGATACCTACGTCAGCATGTCCGTAGCGGATGACTTAACATCGTTTCGCACCAAGGGCAGACCCTGCGAGTGGGTGGGCCCCTGGGATCGCCTGTCGCTGCGCAATCCGCCGCGTATCAGTTAAGAGCGTGCTGGAACACGTCTCGTTCGCCGTAACCAGATTCCCGGCTCACGGAACCTTCTAAACGGAGATAGCGCGTCGGTTATAACGCCGTCCATGCGCAGATTTTCGACGATGCCGTAGGGCAGGCTGTTTGTATAGAAACAGGCGGCGTCTTCGTACTGAACTGGATCGAGGTGAAGAATTCCGGCACTGAAGCGCCCGAAGAGAGACGGCGGGGGAATTGTCGCCAATCCAGCATCGTATCCAGCCTTCACCGCTGTTGTCCTGCCGTGGACCCTGCGATATAAAGCTCACGATGAAAATTTCTGTCAGCCAGTGGCTGCCTGCATCTCTGCTTGCAGCGCTCCTTGCCGTCGCCGCTGATCCCCTCCCTGGGCAGGCCGCTCCACCCCTGCAGCCGCGCTCACCCGAGTACGCACGGGTTCAGCGGCGGCTTGCGCGCGGATGGAATACCTGGGACACCAACAGTGTCATCGCAGAGGTGCTTCTGCCGGAGGGGCTCGCCATCCACACCGGCATCCGGCAGCGCAGCACCGAGGGTTCCGATAGCTTTCTTGCCACGGCGCTGATCGGTCGCCAGGGAAAAAACGACGAACGTGTCATTCCCGGTCCGCATGCGTACGACGGCAGCTACACCGATCTCACCCTCGTCTGGCACGGCATACACGTGCGCATCCAGACGGCACAGGACGCCGGCGACTTCGTCCTCCTCGCGACTCCGCTTCCCTCGGAAACTCCCCTGCACCTCTCCCCGGAGATTGTCTTCTCCGTCGACATGTTGTGGCGCCGGCCTGGAGCGATCGACAGGAAGAGCGATTCCATCGACGCCGTCCTCGCTGGCCGTTCTGTCCGCATCTGCCTGACAGGAAACGACACGCGCGACGTCGACGTGCCCGTCTCCGGAGCATTCTTCTCGGCCGACCTGGATCGGCCTGTCGGCCTCAGCACCGGTCATCCGCGCACCGTCGAAGAAATCCAGCTCATCCTCGCGCGCGAGCAGCAGGCCTATCGCCAGTCGGTGGCCGCCTTCGGTGACCTGGCCCCGGTTGCGGATGCCATCCAGACCGTCATCGGCTGGGACACGATCTACGAACCGGAAAAGCAACGCGTCGTCTCCCCCGTCAGCCGTATCTGGAGCGTCAGCTGGGGCGGCTATGTCCTCTTTGACTGGGATACCTTCTTCGCCGCCACGCTGGCCGCCGTTGGCGACCGTGACCTCGCCTACGCCAACGCGATCGAGATCTGCCGCGAGGCCACCCCGGAACATTTCGTCCCCAATTACGCCCGCGCGCACGACTGGAAGAGCAACGACCGTTCCGAGCCCCCTGTCGGCGCCATCACCGTCCTCGGTTTGTATCGAAGATTCCACGACCGCTGGCTGCTCCAGGACACCTTCGAAGCATTACTGCGATGGAACCTCTGGTGGACCGAGCACCGCGACCGCAATGGATTCCTCGTGTGGGGCAGCGACGGCGAAAACCAGCCGGTAAACCTCGACGACAATTCTGTGGGAACCCGCATCGGCGCCATCCTTGAGTCGGGCCTGGACAACAGCCCCATGTACGACGATGCGGTCTATGACCCGGCAGCCCATCAGCTGGAATACGCCGATGTCGGACTCATGAGCCTGTACATCGCCGACTGCGATGCGCTGGCTCAGATTGCGGACATCCTCGACCGAACTGCCGACTCTGGCGAACTGCGTCAACGCGCTGCGAAGTATCGCGCCTCTCTGCAAACCCTGTGGGACCGGAACGCCGGGATCTTTCTGAATAAGGACCTCCACACCCTTCAGGACAATCAACGTCTTTCGCCCACGAATTTCTATCCCATGCTGGCGAAGGTCGCGACGCCGCAGCAGGCCGTACGCATGGTCAGCGATCACCTGCTGAACCCGAAAGAGTTCTGGGGCGAGTGGGTGATTCCCTCGATCGAACGCGACGATCCCGCATTCCCCGATCAGAATTACTGGCGCGGACGCATTTGGGGCCCCATGAACTATCTCGTCTACCTCGGCCTGCGAAATTACGACGATCCCGCGATCGCGAGCGCACGCAGACAATTCGCCCAAAAGTCGCTTGCCCTGTTCCTGAAAGACTGGCGTGCCCAGGGGCATGTGCATGAGAACTACAACGCCATGACCGGATCAGGAGACGATGTTACGAGCAGCGACCGCTTCTATCACTGGGGTGCGCTGCTCGGGCTCATCACGCTGGAAGAAAAGAACGGCCTCGCCGCGGGCAGTCGGGAGTGATCGCAGAATTCGTGGCACGGGCCGGCCTCGTTTTGCACAGCATGGCTGAGGCAATAATGGCTGCATGTCCCAGGTCCATCCTCGCGAAAAAATCGGGAGAAATGCTCTCTGCCCTTGTGGCAGCGGCAGGAAGTACAAGCAGTGTTGCCTTCAGAGTGAGCAGCCCGTGGGCGAATCCAGAGGAGATACGCCATGGTCACGCCAGTGTGATGCTTCCGACCAGCTGTCAAACGAGATGATGCGTTTCGCGGGCCGCAAGTTCGGTCCCGAGGTGCAGGATGCCTGGCTGGACTTTAACCAGAATGACATGCCGCCTGAATTCGACGACCTTGCGGGAGAGCAACAGATCTTCTTCCCGTATTTCCTGTTCGACTGGAATCCGGACGCACCTCCGCTCCGGCGCGGGAAGCGGCCTGCGCCTGGCGCAGTGGTGGCGGCGTTCCTGCGGGATAAGGGGCATCGGCTCTCCGAACTGGAACGAATGATTGCGGAGCTTACCCTGCGCGAACCTCTGAGCTTCTACGAGGTGGTCGAATGCCGGCCCGGGCAGGGCATGACGCTTCGCGATGTCCTGATCGGAGGCGAGTCAAAGGTCGAAGAACATAAGGGCTCCACCTTTGCACGCGTGGGCGACATCCTCTACGGTCAGCTCTGCCCGTTACCCGAAGTCACGACACTGAGCCGGATGGCTCCTCTCGCCATTCCTCCGGACCGAAAAGCGGAGATCGTGAAGTTGCGGGCCTGGATGCGGAAGAAGATCGCCCGGCTGAACCGGAATCTTGCCGCTGAGGACCTGATCCGTTACCGGGAGGAAATCCGCACCGTCTATCTCGATATCCGCGATGCGCAGCGCACCCCGCCGCGGCTGACCAACACCGATGGCGAACCCCTGCTCTTACACACGCTCACATTTCGTGTTGGCTCCGCGCAACTGGCCTTCGACGCGCTGTTCCCGCTGTCCCTGGCGGAATCCAGGGAAGATCTTCTCGACGATGCCAGGATCGACGATGATGGAACGTTGCTCGAAGCCGAGATCCCCTGGATGGTGCCGGGCAACAAGATGCATGCGACGTGGGAAAACACCATCCTCGGTCATATCCGCATCTCCGGCCGCACGCTGACGGTCGAAGTCAATTCTGCTGCGCGCGCGGAGAGGATTCGGCGAGAGATCGAGAAGCGGCTTGGATCGTATGCCCTTCACCAGGGAACCCAAACGCAGTCGCCGCAGGAAATGCTGGCAGCGGCTCGTGCTCGCCATGGCGGGGAGGGCGAGAAGGAAGAAGATCCGCCTGTTTCGCCCGAGGTGAGGGAAGCGCAGGAAGAGTTCGTGCGCCAGCATACGGAAGCCTGGGTGCACACGAAGCTGCCTGTCCTCGACGGGCGCACCCCCATGCAGGCAGTCAAGAACCCTGATGGCCGCGAGATCGTGGAAGGTTTGCTGACGGAATGGGACCGCCGCAACAATCCCGGAGCTCAGGACGTAAGGCGTATTCGAGAACTGCTCCGGCTTTAGTCGGCCCAGGTTGGCGCAGGGGACTGAAAGCAATACTCGCCCGGAGGGATACCTGCACCACCACACTGCTCCAGGGACTGCGGCACACGATTTCCATGTTTGCTTCGCCCTGCCCCAAATCCGGAGTGCACCTTGCGTGGAAGGTTGGGAACGGAGCCATCGAGGCCGAAAATGGGTCCCCGCTTGGGGGCGAAACCTGCGCTCCAACGCTCCTGACGCAGAGCGTCGCAGAGCCCGCATCGCCGCGATGGCGCCGGTTAGCGCACGGTCGGGCACTTTTGGAGCACCTCGCCGTCGAAGGGTACCGCAAGCCGCTGTTTTTTCAAGGAAATGGTAGGCACGAGGAGACTCGAACTCCTGACCTCTACCGTGTCAAGGTAGCGCTCTAACCAACTGAGCTACGCGCCTACGCGGGTGGGAACAACCTTCCGTCATGATAGCAGGGCAGAGCCGCCCGTGGCATATCCGCCGCAACAGAACCTTCATGCGCGGCAAAGAATCCGGCCTCTGCACCGAATCGCTTGCCCTCGACGTGGGCAATTCGCGGCCGCTGCGGTACCATATTTTCTTCCTTCACTGTGCGGTTGCAGCACCGCGGCTGGCGGCACAGCCAACGATGCGATGAACGATATTCGGGCGACTCCCAATCTGCTTACGTTTCTGCGGCTGTGCATCGTGCCTTTCCTGGTGCTGGCGGTTCTCGACGGGCGCTTCGAGCTGGCCTTCTTCCTCTTCGTTCTGGCCGGTGTCACCGATGCCCTCGACGGCCTGCTGGCGCGCTGGCTCCATCAAAGAACGCTCCTCGGCCAGTATCTCGATCCCGTCGTGGACAAGCTCCTGCTCAGCACGCTGTTTCTCGTCCTGCATCATGAAGCGCTGATCTCGCGGCGCGTCACCGTGCTGGTCTTCGCACGCGACCTCGGAATTCTGACGGTGGCGGCGATCCTCTATGCCACCACCTCGATTCGCAGCTTCCGGCCCAGCCTCCTCGGCAAGGGCAACACCGTGGCGCAGATCCTCGCCGTGGCCGCAGTGATGCTGGCCGAGTTCTATCGGTCGCCCTGGGTCCTCCATCTCCGCTCGTGGGCGCTCACCGCCACCGTCATGCTCACCTTGCTTTCCGGCTTCCAGTACGCCTGGCGTGTGGTGCGTCAGATTGGATCGCCGGGCGTCGCCGGTTAGCCGCGACCCCGTCCCTCGCACCTGCCGCCGCAGACATGCCGCCGTTTACGATGTGGGATGCGGTCCCTGCTGCGTGCATCCCAGCCGTTTCCCCTGCGCGGAGAGTTCCGCCGGATCAGTCACCGCACGCCCCGAGAACCTCCTCTGCAGGTGCGTGAGCTCGGGGAAGGCGTAATGCCTGCACAGCGTCATCTCCCACACATCGCCGGTGCGGCGGCTGATCGCGTAACGGCGCAGCGTCTCATCGGGGCCCGGAGACGTGCTCTCGCGGATGAGGATAAAGCTGTAAAACCCGGGCGTGAAATCGCCGCCCATGTCCATGCTGTTCAGTTCGATGTGCGTGTCGCTGAGGTCGATGTCGTCGTGGCGCGCGACGAGGACCGCAATCTGATGCGCCTCGCGGGGCGTGATCGCGTGCGCCGCCTGGGCTGCGGCTGCGTGCAGCGGCGCTGCGGCGACAACAGCCGCGAGAAATGCGTAAAGCGGGTGAAACCTGCGATGCATACCTTAGTGTGACGGGAATATGTGACGAGAGGCAATCCCACGCCCGGTGAATCCACAGCGGCGCATCGATAGAATGAGCGGGTGGCAAAGAAAGCGTACTTCGATGAACAGACGCTGCGCTTCCTGCGCGGCCTGAAGCGCAACAACAAGCGCGAGTGGTTCGAGGCCCGGCGTCCCCTCTACGAAGAAAAACTCAAAGCTCCGCTGCTGGCCCTCATCGAGCGCCTCACCGACGGAATGGCCGGCTATGCGCCCGCGCACATGCGTCCGGCAGGGAAGTGCATGTTCCGGATCTATCGCGACACGCGATTCTCCTCCGACAAGTCTCCCTACAAAACACACCTCGGCGCATGGTGGGCGCGCAGCGGACTGGAGAAGACCTCGGGCGGCGGCTACTACATGCATGTGGGCGCGGACGAACTGGTGATCGCGGCCGGTGTCTACATGCCGGAGAAGAATCAGCTGCTGGCCATCCGCCGACGCCTGATGGAGCACCACGCGGAATGGAGAAGACTCATCGAGGACAAAAAACTGCTGCGTGTCTTTCACGTCCACGATCCCATGGCTCTGACGCGGCCTCCGAAAGGATTTCCCTCCGACCATCCGGCGATGGAATGGATCAAGTGGCGGCAGTGGGGCGTCACCGCCCATCTCCCCCCTGACTCTGCGCTGCAGGCGGGGCTCGCCGAGGAGATCGAGAAACGATTCCGCATGGCGGCGCCTCTTGTGGATTATCTGAACGCACCTCTGGTGCGTGCCGAACGCCCCCGTCCCCTGTGGACGGGAGGAAGGCTGCACGGATGAAGCGCATTGCCGTCGCGAAGACGAAGGAATAGACTCCACGGCGAGCACGATTTCATCCGACGCGGAAGTGACCACAGGCGCGTCAATCGCGCATTTCAGCCGCCTCCAGGGCGCAAAACCGGCAAAAAAGGGCGATTTCCAGAAGAAAACCAGGGAAAACCGCAAAAAACCTGTGGAAACACGGGTTTTTCCATTGACAAACGCTTCTGAAAGCCGCAAGGTAAACGGCGGCAGGTTCTTTCGGAGCCGCATCAACACTGGCTTCAGCACAGTTTGGGAGCGAAGTTACTCCGGCGACCTCGAAGCATAAACAAGGAGGAAGACTCAATGGCAGCAACAATGACCAAGACCGCGCTGGTTCGCCAGATGGCGGAGAAGCTCGAACTCACGAATAAGCAATCGGCGGCGTTCCTCGATCTGCTGGCGGAAACGGCAATCAAGGAAACGAAGAAGAGCGGCGTGTTTGTTATTCCCGGACTCGGCCGCCTGGTAAAGGCAGAGCGGAAGGCGCGCATGGGCCGCAACCCGCAGACCGGTGAACAGATCAAGATCAAGGCCAAGACCGTTGTGAAGTTCCGCGTGGCCAAGTCGGCGAAGGACTCGATCGCGCCGCCGAAGAAGTAGTCATTCCAGGCTCAGTTTTTTGCGTTGAGCAGACAGGGAGCGGAGCCATCCGCTCCCGTTTGCTTTAGAGTCCTGCGCGCGCCTCACCACACCCTCGAACCTGTACCCTGTCTCTGTGGCGCTGCTCAGGATCGACCATCTCACCATTCGTTTTGGCGCGACGCTCGCCGTGCGCGATCTCTCGCTTGAGATAGCGCCGGGCGAGTCGCTCGGCCTGGTTGGTGAATCGGGATCGGGAAAATCGGCCACCGCTCTCGCCATTCTCCGGCTGCTCGATCCGGTTGCGACCCTGGAGGGAAGCATCGAGTTCGACGGGCGCGATCTCATGGCGCTCGATGCGGAAGCCATGCGCCAGTTGCGCGGGCGCGAGATCGCCATGATCTTTCAGGAGCCAATGACGGCGCTCAATCCCGTGCTGCCGGTCGGAGAGCAGATTGCCGAAGCCGTGCGAGTGCATCGGCGCGGCCTCTCCCGACGCCAGGTGCGGGAGCAGGTGCTGGAAGCAATGCACGCGGTCGCCCTCCCCGATCCTGCGCGACGCTGCAACGATTATCCCCATCAGTTCTCCGGCGGCCAGCGGCAGCGCATCCTCATCGCCATGGCCATTGCGAATCGGCCTCGGTTGCTGATCGCCGATGAGCCGACCACCGCTCTGGATGTGACCGTGCAGGCGCAGATCCTCGAACTGCTCGCCGATCTGCGCGAGCGCTTTGGCCTGGCCATGCTCTTCATCTCCCACGATCTCGCCGTCGTCTCGCAGGTCGCGGATCGTGTCGCCGTCATGCGCTACGGCCTGCTGCTGGAAGAAGCGGCTCGGTCGACGATCTTCCGCTCGCCGCTGCATGCCTACACGCGGAGTCTGCTCGGCGCGGTCCCGACGATGCAGACCGACCTCGCAGCGCGTCTGGCGCAGGTGGCCTCCGATGCCGGCGAATACGGCCTGGGCGCTGCAGCCCACCCCTTGCGCGAAGTCGCACCCGGCCACTGGGTCAGAAGCCGCCAGTAACCCCGTGGACGCGCCTGCGGACCGCGAAGCGCACAAAAGAGGGGACAACCGTACCCTGCATCCAATAAATTGGTAAACGGCCCTGAAGTCCGTATGCGCGCACTGCTTCTTTCCGATATCCACGCTAACCTCGAGGCTCTCGAAGCCGTCATGGCGGCTGCCCCGGCGCACGACGTGGTGTGGAATCTTGGCGACGTGGTTGGGTACGGCGCCAATCCCAACGAGGTCATCGACGAGACCCGCCGCCTCGGATCGGTGTTCGTCCGCGGCAATCACGACCGCGTCTGCAGCGGCCTCGGCGGCATCGAGGAGTTCAATCCCGTCGCGCAGCGGGCCGCGCGCTGGACCGAATGCATGCTGACCGGGGAACATCGCGAATGGCTGCGCCAGATGGCGGTCGGCCCGATCGCCCCTGACGGCCCCTATGTCCGCTGCGTGCATGGCTCGCCCATCGATGAGGACGACTACCTGCTCACCGTGCGCGACGCCTGGCCGGCGCTGCAGGCGACCGAGGCGCGCATCACCTTCTTCGGACACACCCACGTCCAGGGGGGATTTGCGACCAACGGCGAGGAGTGGTTCCGCCTGACGCCGCAGTATGCAGCTCACCCGCATGCCGCGCATGGCGAACACGGAGCGCGCACCACGGCCGAAGAGTTCGAACTGGAGCTGCGAGAGAGCGCGCGTTATCTGCTCAATCCGGGCTCGGTGGGGCAGCCCCGCGATGGGGACTGGCGGGCCGCCTTCGCGCTCTACGACGACGCTCGCATGGTGCTCACCTGGTACCGCGTCCCCTACAACCTCAAGGAAGCGCAGGAGCGCATCGTGCAGGCCGGACTCCCCGATCGCCTGGCATCGCGCCTCAGGGAAGGCCGCTAAGCAGGACCCGCCTCCCTAACTCCGCGCCAGCGCGCCCGCCTGCCAGCACAGCTGGATCCCGATTGCC
The DNA here is from genome assembly GCA_046567085.1 of Acidobacteriota bacterium. Classification (GTDB taxonomy): domain Bacteria; phylum Acidobacteriota; class Terriglobia; order Terriglobales; family Acidobacteriaceae; genus Palsa-343. The sequence continues at coordinate 4,480 of JBKICP010000450.1, read as the reverse complement.
AGCAGCCATAGCGAAAGAGCCAGGCGCATGGTGCGCGCAGGAATACGCGGAGCCAGCGTGCTGCCTGCAATCGCTCCCAGCACGCCGCCTGCCACAAGTCGAAGCAACAAGCCTCCATCGAAGCCGCCCATCGCGAAGTGCATTCCTCCCCCGATCAGGGAAAGGCACAGGCCGAACGCGAGATCGGTGCCCACAACCTGCGTCGCTTCGAGACGCGTGAGGCTGAGCAGCGCAATGGTTCCGAGAGCCCCTGCTCCCGAGGACGAAAAGCCAACCTCCGCCCCCACAGGGAACATCACGGACGCGAGCCACGCCGGCCGCTGCGTCCGAGCCACGCTCCGCGGAGCCGGTCGAAAATGCCGGTAGATATGCCACGCGGAGGAGAATGCGATCATCCCCCCGAGCGCGAGGTAGAGCCACACCTTGCCGCTCTTCAGCGCCAGCGCGTGATGGAAGAGCACCGCGCCCAGAACGACGCCGGGAATCCCGGTGACGAGCATGAGCCCCAGCGTCCGCCACGCAACCTGACCGCGGCTGATCTGCACCGGAACGACAAACAGTTTCACCGCCGCGGAATACGCCAGCGCGGTGCCGACCGCGATCGATGCCGGCACGTGCAGAAGCAGCATCAGCAGAGGCGCCGTCATCGTGCCCGCGCCCACTCCGGTAAGTGCGATCATCACGGCGATCACGAAGCCAAGCAGCAATTCCATGCGCTCACGAGTCCTGCAGGTGAATGCCGCATTCCAGCTTGCGTCCGGACCAGCGTCCGGAGCGCGGATCGTTGGGATCCGAAGGCAGGCTCGTACACGGTGCGCACCCAATGCTGGTGTAGCCGCGATCGTAGAGTGGAAGCAGCGGAATCTCGCGGGCTGCGGCGTACTCCCACACCTCGCGCGTGGACCACTCGGCCAGCGGGTTCAGTTTCCGCAGCGCGACGCCGCTGGGCAGCTTGAAGTTTTCGTCAGCCTGCAGGTTCGCGCGCGATTTCGACTGCTCCCGACGGAGCCCCGTCACCCAGATTTTGTACGAGGCCAGCCCATCGAACAGCGGCCCAACCTTGCGCAGAGCGCAGCAGCGGTCGGGCGCGCTCTGATGCAGAATTCCGAACTGCGCCTCCTGATCGGCGACGCTCTGCCGCGGAACGACGTTCACCAGATTCAGATCCCACGCTGCGGCGATCCGATCCCGATAGGTCAGCGTCTCTGGAAAGTGATAGCCGGTTTCAAGGAAAAGCACCGGCACGCGCGGCAGAACTTCCCGCACCATGTCCAGCACCACCACGTCCTCGGCCTGGAAGCTGCTCGTGACGCACACGCCTTCGGCATTCCTGAGGCTCTCGTGAAGGAATTGCCTGGTTTCGGCAACGCGGTTTTCGACAACCAGAGTCATGCAGGCTCTCCTGGGGTTAGAGTCGTGGTGTTTTCAAGCTGCAGCAGGATCGCGTCAGCGTCTTCTGAAACCGAGTTTGCGCGTGTGTCTCCATTTCGGCCCAGGATCGCGATCGGTCCTTCGCCGTCACTCTCCTGAAGCACCACCGCTCCGGCGAAAACCAGCGGCAGCAAAGCATGGGTATCCGCGACGCGCGTCCGCACCACGAGCGCATCCCGCTCGAGAAGCCGTCCTTCGACATCGCGTGCCAGCGCCGGCCGATTCCCAATCGCGATCAGTGCGCCCCGCTGTGCAGACCGCGCCTCCGCCTCGAAACCGCGAATCATGCCCGCGCCTGCCGTCGCGTTGCTCGCCGGGTCGATCAGGATGAAGCTGCCGGTCGACCGATTCTCGCGATACAGATCCGCGATCAGCGGGCGATGCGTCTCAATCACCACCTCGCCGATGGCATTCAGCGGCAGGCTGTCCGCTTCGCTCGAAGCGAGCCGCTCCACATCCACGCGCGAGCGAATCTCCACCACCCGCGCGCGCACGGTTTGCGTCGTGTGTTTCAGCAGCCAGGTCGTGCCCGCGCGCAGCAGATTCGCCTGCATCCACACCACCGTCGCGGTCAGCCGATGGGCAGGCTGCGCCGGTGCCGACACCCCCGCAATCATGTCGCCGCGGCTGATATCCGCCTCATCCTCCAGCGTGAGCACAACCGATTGCGGCGCATGCGCCTCGGCCAGCTCGCCCTCCCACGTCGTGATCGAGCGGACGCGGCTGTGCACTCCGGAGGGCAGCGCAACCACTGCATCGCCAGGCCGGATCGCCCCGGAAGCAATCTGTCCCGCGAATCCGCGAAAATCCTGGTCGGGACGAATCACGCGCTGCACAGGGAAGCGGAAGCTGCCCTGCGACCGCTGCGTCGCGAGCGGAACCGTCTCCAGCAGTTCAAGCAGGCTCGGTCCCTCGTACCAGGGCATGCGCGCGCTGCGATGCACCACATTGTCGCCGTCCAGCGCGCTCACCGGCACCGCGATCAGCGCGGGTACCTCCAGCGTCGCGGCCAGCGCCAGCAGGTCACCCCGATGCTGCTCGAAGACCTCCTGCGAGAAGTCCACCAGGTCCATCTTGTTGATCGCCGCGATCACCGTCGGAATGCCCAGCAGAGCCGCGATGCAGGCGTGACGGCGCGTCTGGTCGAGGATGCCTTTGCGCGCATCCACCAGGACCACCGCCACATCGGCCGTCGAAGCGCCGGTCGCCATGTTGCGCGTGTACTGCTCGTGCCCGGGCGTGTCCGCGATAATGAATTTCCGTTTCGGTGTCGAGAAATAGCGGTAGGCTACGTCGATGGTGATGCCTTGCTCCCGCTCGGCGCGCAGGCCATCGGTCAGCTGCGCGAAGTCGATCGCCGCGCCGCGCGTGACCGATGCGACGTGGTCGTCGTACACGTTGTTGGAGTCGTAAAGCAGCCGCCCGATGAGCGTCGACTTGCCGTCGTCCACGCTGCCCGCCGTGCTGAAGCGCAGGAGATCCTTGCCGCGTTCCGCCGCCAGAAGCGCCTCCACCTGCGCCTCCGTCTCATGCGGTCCGCGATGCAGGGCTTCCTCAATCGCAAATGCGCTGTTGGGTAGAGCCATCAGAAGTAGCCCTCGCGCTTCTTCAGCTCCATCGATCCGTCCTGATCGTGGTCGATCACGCGGTTGGCGCGTTCCGAGTTCCGCATGCCCATCAGTTCCGCGATGATCTTCGGAACCGTATCCGCATCGGAGCGAATTGCTCCCGTGCAGGGGCTGCAGCCCAGCGAACGCAGCCGGCAGCGCACCCACTGCTCTTCGCCAGGCAGACCGCGGACAAAGTCCTGCTCGACAGGAATCAGGCTGTCGCCGCGCACCAGCATGCGCCGCTCTTTGGCGAAGTAGAGCGGAACAATGGGGATGTTTTCCAGATGGATATAGTGCCAGACGTCCAGCTCCGTCCAGTTCGACAGCGGAAAGACGCGGATGCTTTCGCCCGGATGAATGTTGCCGTTGAACAGATTCCAGAGTTCCGGGCGCTGATTCTTCGGATCCCACTGGCCTGCGCTGTCGCGGAACGAGAAGATGCGCTCCTTCGCCCGCGACTTCTCCTCATCGCGCCGCGCTCCTCCAAAGGCCGCATCGAAACCGTGCGCGCGCAGTCCGTCCAGCAGCGCCTGCGTCTTGAGCAGCCCGCAGCAGCGCCGCGTCCCCAGCGCGACTGGATTGGCGCCGTTCGCCAGCGCCGGCTCATTGCGCCACACCAGCAGCTTGAGGCCCAGTTCGGCGGTGTAGCGGTCGCGAAATTCCAGCATCTCGCGAAACTTGTAGCCCGTGTCGATGTGCAGAAGAGGAAAGGGAATCGGCCCGGGATAAAAAGCCTTCTGTGCGAGGCGCAGCATCACCGAAGAGTCCTTGCCGATGGAATACAGCATCACCGGCTTCTGAAATTCGGAAGCAACTTCGCGCAGGATGTGAATGCTTTCCGCCTCGAGCTGGCGGATATGGCTCAGCGGCGTGCGGGTCGCAGGGGCGATCGGATCGGCAAGCAGGGTTTCCGGCATCGGTCTCTCGTCAGGTTGGGGAGGAAAAGAAAAAGCCCGCGTCAGCAAGGGCTGATGCGCGGGCTTATCGGTACGAGAACGCTAAGAGTTCACTTACCCACAAGTCCGGCGCAGCATGCAACAACATGCACAAACCATCGCCGGAGTGGGACAGAACCTCATTGACGCTACTATAGGGGCAAGTGCATTGCAGGTCAACCCGCGCGCAGTCAGCGTGGGCCGTTGCTCGCGTGGAGGGTGCGTGGGGACAGTCATCCCGTTGTCGGATGCATCGCGGCGGCCGCGGTCGTGGCCTGCGGCGACCGTGCTCATCATCTCCGTCAATGCTTTCGTATTTTTTCAGGAATTAGTCGGCGGCAACGCATTTGTCGCACGCTGGGCTGCCGTGCCCGCGGCCATCTCCAGCGGCCACCACTGGGTCACCATCTTCACCGCCATGTTCATGCACGGCGGCTGGATGCACATCATCGGCAACATGGTCTTCCTCTGGGCCTTCGGTCCGGAGATGGAAGACGCCATGGG
>JBKICP010000449.1:0-22841 GCA_046567085.1 Acidobacteriota bacterium | reverse complement strand
GTAGTGAGTGTGGGACAGCTGGCACGCAACGACGTCACGATCCAGATCGGTAAGGTTAGTCAGACGGTGACGGTGACGGCACCGCCCGCAATACTGGAAACCGGGGATGCCGTGATTGGCAGCGTACTCGATCGCAGGGAGGTTGCGGATCTTCCCATCCCCTCCCGGAACCTGTTCAACTTTCAGCTCCTGGCGCCCGGCGTCATGGGCGTCGCCACCAGCACTTTCAGCACAACCCAGTTCACCTTTGGCGGCAACGAGCAGGCACAGTGGAACCTCGACGGGCTCGACAACACGCAGAAGGAGTACAACCGCCAGATCCGCATTATCATCGTCACACCGGAGGCGGTGCAGCAGACGCAGACGCTCTCCTGCTGCTACTCGGCTGAATTCGGTCACGCTGCCGGTGGACAGGTCAGCGTCCTGCTCAAGAACGGGACCAACCAGTTGCACGGTTCTGCCCTGTACCAGTTCCGCCCCAACTCCCTTCAGACGATTCCAACGCTCTCCACGGTTAATCCTCCGTCGCGCAGCTGGCAGGATGGCGCGGGGACCCTCGGCGGACCTATCAGGAAGGACAAGCTCTTCTACTTTGTGCAATATGAGAGGAATCCCTACTGGCTCCCGGCCTCCATCACCATCAGCCCCTCCAATGCCGCCGCCCTTGGGCTGCCGGCCAGTCAGACGGGCTATTCGCCTTTCGGCGAGACCTACCAGACCCTGGTGGGCAAGGTCACCTTCAACTTAGGGGAAAAGAGCACCGGATACGCGCGCTATGCGCTCTTCACGAACGGGCAACCCGTCAATTCGAGCGGCCTCACCATTCCGCAGGCAGGCACCGATTTCCATGACCACATGAACGGCGGCGGGGCCCAGCTGGCCACGGCATTCAATGAGCGGTGGCTGAATGAGTTTCGCATTGGCGTGAACGAGCGCGACACTTCGGATTTTCCGCCCAGCCTCACTAACTCCAACGGAGCCTTTGTCAACATCACCGGCGTGGCGAATATCGGCTACGATCCTCTCAACAAGACCTCGACCACGGAACGAACCCTCGATGCCATCGACAACGTTTCCTGGACTCGCGGACACAGCACCCTCAAATTCGGCGGGGAAATCGAGCACACTTCCTTTCTGCACCGCTCGCCCATCAATCGTGCCTTCCAGTTTGGTGGACTGAGCGCCCAGAACGGCCGCCCGGCCGTCAGCCCGCTCGGTCAATATCTCCACACGTTAGCGGGCGACATCGACCCGGCTACCGGAAAACCATATACCTACACTTATTTTCAGGAAAATGGCGGAAATCCCATCCTCAGCACCGGCTTTACCTTTCCTGGCGGCTTCGTGCAGGACGAATATCGTGTGACACCTAACCTGCTGCTGAACGTCGGCGTCCGGTACGACGTGATTCTGTTTCCCGAGTTTGACGCGCAGGCACCCTATGCGCTGTCGCGCAGCATCAACAACGATTATGGTGATCTCGCACCGCGTATCGCATTAACCTGGTCGCCATCCTGGATGAAGAAAACCGTTATTCGTGCAGCCTATGGCATCTATTACGGAATTCCGGGACTCAGCACCTTCTACACAGCGGCGCAGAACAACGGCCAGACTTTCGTGAGTTATCAAATTGCCGGCGGATCCCCTGGAGCCCCCGTCTATCCGAATCTGCCGGATATCGCGCAGGCTTCGTTCGCAACCAAGCCCAGCATTAACGCCTTCGATCAGAACTTCCACGACCTCTATCAGAATCAGGCCGACCTGCAGGTCGAGCGTGAGATCGCGCCGGGAACATTGCTCACCGTCGGCTATATGTTTGCGGGACTTCGTCACGGCCTGTACGCGAGAAACATCAACGTTGGCGCTCCCACCGGCTACCTGGCTGATGGACGCCCGGTCTTCGGCGGCCCGGCCCCAAACCCGAGCTTCAACCAGATCAATCTCATTGAGTCCGGGACCTCGACGAACTTCAACGGCCTGTTTGTGAACGTACGCCAGCGGCTCAGCCATGGTCTGGAGTTTGGAGCCAATTACATGTTCTCGCATGCTCTGTCCGACGGAATGGGCGAAGGTTCGGCTGGAGAAGACCCGACGAATATCCGGCGCGATTATGGCAACGCTGCCGACGACGTCCGCCACTATCTCGCGCTGCAGGGGATTGTCCAGCCGCGTGTATCGGCAGATTGGGCGAAGTGGGTGAATGGATTCGAGCTGACCTCCACTTACTTCTATAACAGCGGATACCCCATCAACGTGGTTTCGGGCGTCGACCTGAACAAGGACGGGAATACCAATGATCGCCCTCTGTTTGTGCCGAGTAACTCGCTGCGCGGACCCGGGATGTCGATGGAAGATGCGCAACTCATGCGCAACTTCGATTTCCGTGAGCGGTATCGCTTCTCGGTCTTCGTGGCGGCGGAGAACCTGCTGAACACGAACAATGCGGGCTGCAATACCTCCTCCGGATGCAGCGGGGCCGTCGTGAATACAGCAGGAGCATCGGACTTTGGCCGGGAAATTTCCTCGCTGACGTCGCGCAACGTACAAATGGGCGTTAAATTGACCTTCTGAAGGCTTCCCGTCGAATCATCCTGTACCTTAAACTGCTTGTCGGCGGTTGACCTCGCGATCTCCATAGACTGCGAGGTCAACCGAGCCGGCGGCCCGACCGAGGAAAAATCAATGCAGTGGGGCAAGAGACTGGCGCCGGCGATGCTCACTGCCATCGTGCAGGCGAGTGCCATAAGCACGGCAGCACTACCCGCCAACTACAACGGAGACGAAGTAGTCGTTCGGGAATCCGTTCTGGCGCGGCGCGATTTTCCATTTCTGATGAAACTGCTCGCGAACGAGCCGGTACGCCAGGTGATGGAGCGCGATCCGGACTTTGCCGCAATGACGCAGGCGCGCTGGCAGGCGGCGGCCACCGCCGCTGCTCACTGCGGATCCTCCGCCGCCTGCGAGGGGCAGGCACTGCTGTTCACACCGCAGCAGGTAGCACAGGGAACCGATGCCCTGCGGCATCTGTACAGGAGCAGCGCGGCCGCGCGTCTCTTTGCCGACGAGCAGCTGAAGCCAATCCAGGAGTTCTCCCTCACGCCCGCGCCGCGCGGAGAGGACGTGCTTGTCGATAACTGGACTCGGTCTGCGGCAGGGATCAATCTCATCATTCAGCGCTACTGCGAAGGCCAGGCGCCTCACTACAGCGTCGACACCAGCCTCTACCCGAAGGACTCGGGCGCGTGGGGACGACTGGTGCAGATTCTCGTTGAGGGACTCGCCGTTCCCGCGCCGCATTGGGCGGAACACAGCGGCACCGCGGCTCTCTTCTTCGAACCCTCGCTGCGATTCGCCATTCGCCTGCTCGAGGCTGAATCCATGGACTACGCCGGGCGCTTCTGGCCCCTTCGCGACAGCCTCAACGCAGCGGCCGTGCGACACCTCCCGTCCATCCACTGGGCACAGTATTCGTACTCCGTGATTGTGGTTCCGGGGTCGGGGCCGCAGCTGCCGGACGCCGCTTTGTCCCCCTGGGGTAAAGAGCGGCTCCGACTTGCCGTCGCCGCATTCCGGTCCGGCGCCGCCCCGCTGTTGCTGGTTTCCGGAGGATTCGTCCACCCGCCGCATACGCGATTCAGCGAAGCGGTTGAGATGCGACGCTATCTACAGCAAGCTTTCGAAATTCCGGACTCAGCCATCCTCGTCGATCCCTATGCGCGCCACACCACCACAAACCTTCGCAATGCGGTGCGCGAAATCATGGGCGACGGCATTCCACTGGATCGGCCGATGCTGATTGTTTCCGATGCGGACCAGATTGATTACGTCCAGAGCCCGCGATTTGCCGCGCGGTGTCAGGAGGAATTAGGGTACTTACCGGTTGCGCTGCTGAAGAGACTCTCCCCGACCTCGATGAGTGCAGTTGGCTCAAAACAATCCCTGTTTCGCGATCCGCAGGATCCACTGGATCCTTAACTTCCCGTCCCGGGTTGTAACTACAATCAGTTCTGCCTGGGGAAGAGGCCGATCTGAACGGGCCCAAGTCGCTTTGCGGCGTTCGCTCGTGTACCGCCCACGGCAAACGGGAACTTACTCGTACCGTTTATCTTGCTTGTCATTCGGTAGCTTCTGCCTGCGATTGCGTGAATCTCAATGATCGGACCAGCACCGCCCGAGGCATGACTCGATCCGGCCGAGAAGACCTCGACAGGTTGACCGGGCCATGGATTGCGGATCTTCAGCGGCTGCGTTGCTCCGGCTTCGATGATAACGGCCGTCACAACGCCCTGGCGCGTCTGCACGTCGACCCGGGTCTTTCCCTGAACGTACACGCTGCCGTCAAAATCCCATCCTGGCGGGATTGCAGGCGCAATACGGATGACATCGTTCTCTTCCTGAACGAGTGCCTCCTGCAATGCATCTGCCACCACACCAGCCTGCTCGATGTAGAACTCCTGACCTGTAGTGGCCCATCTCGCCATCCCATTGGCAAACCCCTGGAACTTCTCGGTGGTGGCCGTCAGCGTCGAAGCAACTTCCCTGCCGAGACCAAGACGCGCTGCCTGGATCGGATCGAAGCTCCAGTCCACGACGGACTTGTTTGGCCGATGGGCATACGTCTGGAACGCGAGCGGAAACAGCGGAGAGTCCTGGCCGACAATGCCGTAGGGCCAAACAGGTTCAAGGCCGATGTTCTCGATATTGTGCTGCGCCGCTCCGGGAAGATAGGACTCAGCGATAACGTCGGCTGAACCTGCGGGCGCTGTAGGTGGCAGCAGCGTTTGCGGAGCGGTGAAGAGGACTCGCGGCAACGGCGGTGTTTTGGGCAATGCAGCTTCCATGTGCCGGACGAGGGCCGGGTCTTTCCCGAGTAACTCGGCAGCCTTGATGGTGGCCGGGTAGAGCGAAAGGACAGCAGAGATATCAGTGGTTGGGTCCGTAACGTCCCACTGCGTCTCATGGGCATTGGACGGGCTGGTGTGAAGCAGGCCGTCACGCCCGATCTTCTGGTAATCAAGAAGAAAGCGCGCCGACGAAGCCATTACCGGATAGTTATCCGCGAGAAACCGGCGGTCATTCGTCGCCAGATATTGGCGCCAGATCCACAAAGATACCTCCGCGCCCGTGGAGAGCGTTCGCGCGTTGTAATAGGGCTTGAAGTCGGCGTCGCAATCTTTCCCGATCGAAATCGGCTTCCACGCGGATTCGTACTCAATACCCGCGCCGTTGAAGCGCATGGTCTCCGGCACGCAGCTGCCGGGAAGTCCCTTCATGTGCTCCCGGGTCCAGTCCTCGATGTGGGTGAGATTCTCCCGATAGAGATTGAAGTAGGGTTCATTCAGGTCGGGAACACCTGCCCCAAGGTTCGCCGCTACCTGCATGCGAAGATTCCAGTGCCAGAATGCCGAGGGATCCCATCGATGCTCGTCTCGCGCGGAGGAGATCATATCTGCGACACCTGCCTGGGACCCGGGGTATTCGACACCTTTTTCGATGGCGGCAACAAAGAGATACAGGTTGCGCAGATTTTCCATGTACTCGCCGGAACCATCCTGCGAAGTGATCCTGATCATCGCCGCCCGCGACCAGAAATCGCGCCACCAGGAAAGGTGCGCGGCATCCGGTGTGGGAGAGAGTTCTCTCCGAGCGATCTGAGATGCGCTGCCCGTGCCGTCGTAATGAGGAGACGCGACGATCACGCGGAAATGTCCGTTGGCAAAAGGCGTAAAGGAGACTGTAAGAGTAAGAGGATCGGTGACGACAGCCCTTACCCCGCGCCCCAGGGCCGTGATAGCGGCCAGAGATCCAAAAGCGCGGCCCGAAAACCCCGGGTTCTTGTTGTCGAGCCAGGATTCTGCAAAGAAAGCGCAGGAGCCCTCGGCAGCCGCACGAGGAGCACGGGGGTGCCATAGCCTGAGCACCGCCGTTTGCTCTCGGTCGGGGTTGGCGCCGCTCACGTCCACGATCAGCGCATCCGTCTTCGGTTCCACATACGCAGTGACAGACATACCGCCCCCGCGCTCGCTGAACTCGCCACGGTAGAGATCCAGGCGCCCGGAATAGTCCGCCGCGCCGGTGAGAACGCTCAGCCCAGGGATCACAAGTTGCCCCGCCGATAAACGATCGGGCAGAGTGTCATTGCGGTTGAGTTGCGCCGTAAAACCTTCGGCTGACCACACCGCGACTCCCAGTCTGCCATTCCCGATCGGCATTGCCTCGGCCGGTGCCAGGTTCGGTCTCCCAAGAATTACATCAGACCGGCTGACGACTCCGGCAACATCCACCTGGAAACCGGATTCGCGTGACGCTGCCGTGGCTTCGGGCCTCGCCGCATACGCGGGGGCGGGACCCGCAAAAGAACCGATCAGAAGTACAAAGCAGAGAAGCGTGATCTGCGCAGGTTTCATCTCACTCCCGAGTACGCACAGAATTTCGTCTGCATTGTAACGTTCGTACGCGGGAAAGCCGACCCCGGTGCGGGACACAAGGCGGACCATCCCGCATCACGCCGGCCTGATGACGCGTCTCGATTTCGCCGCGATCCGGGGAGGCACGAGGTAGTTCTATCCGCGGAAGCCGAGCCGCATTCTGCCTTGCCAGCAGCCATCTCCCATACCCGCTCAGACGCCACATTCGGAGGCTCACCCGCTCGCTAAGCGTGGAGCACCTTAAGTGGAATGCGCCCGCCAGACTTCGCCCGCCAGCAGACCCGCCGAGATGCCGATGTAGGTTCCGGCAATCACATCACTGATGAAATGCCAGTCCCCCACAACCAGAAGCACTGCCGCAAGGAACAGGAGCGCGGAGAGGGGCAGGATGCTGGCTCGATGCAGTCGCATGAAAACTCCGGCGAAGGACGCGGCAAGAACCATGTGTCCGGACGGAAAGCTGCTCGCGGCAGAGCCGTGCAGGAAGTTGAACGCATGCAGGGATCCCTGCAGGACGGTCGCAGGATTCGGCACTCCGCAAAACAGCTTCAGCGTGCTGTCGTTAATTGCATAGGCACAGATAGAGGTCAGGCAGGCCAGACCCGTCGTTTCAAGAAACGGTGGAAGGTGTCCCCGCGCGATCCGCAGGATCACCAGCGAGAGCGCAATCGTCGCTTCAACACCGAGCAGGACGCCGCTGGCAAATCCCGTCGCCAGGCCCGCAGTCGCTCCAAGAATCCCATAGACACGACGGGCTGTGGGCACGTCCAGATGCACGAAAGCGACCACAACGGCCAGCGTGCAAAGCAACAGGATTACAAACCACCTTCGGTAAGTAAGCCTGTAGCCCTTCCTTCCAACTCGCTCCCGCTGCTCGTCCAATCGGTATCGGTCCTTCGAAAGAATGTGATTCCCCCGCGGTCGAGCAGCAGAACATCCCCGGGGCACCCGCACCGCGTGCCCGAATACCAGGCCGCAGACGCGCGACGTTTCCAGGTTTGATCATACCCGCAGTGGAATCGGGCCGCGCTGTTAGTTCGAGCCGATTCTGGAGGCAACCATCTTCCATTGGCCGCTGTCGAAGAATAACAATCCGAACACATGAACAGTGGAACCGCTCGCAATCGAAGCGCCTCCAGCCAGTCTGGTTGCAGACTGCTGATAGACCGTAACGCTGCTCGCTCCGGTCAGGGTTGTAAAGGCACAATCCGCCGGCAAAGTCAGTGTGAAGGTTCCGGACGATCCGCTTTGAAGGGCGCTGGCTACGGAGCCGGTCAACCCCTGCGGCTCCAGTTCGAGCGTTGACGCCGTGATGGTTCCCGCCATCATCCCTCCGCCCATGCCACCGCCACCCATCATCCCGCCTCCGCTGCCGCCGGCCATCATGCTCCCCGAACTGATTGGCATCATGCTTTGCCCGGCGTAGAGGTGGCTCGCGTCAAAGACCGGCGTGAAGGGCAGGCCGGCCATGTCCACATTGTCATCGTCGATCTCGTAGACGGTGCTGCCATTCATGTTGACCGTCGCACCTTCCGCAAGATAGGACGACATCATCCCCGCACCCACCCCGTTCTGCATCGCCATCGTGATCTGCGTGGCCGGCGAACCGGTCACCGCTGTAACCATCCCCCCACCCATCATGCCTCCGGAACCGATCATCGACTGGACTTTCGTCGCCAGCAGGGATCCGTCCGACTGCAGTGTGGCATCGACAATCGCCAGCATGCCGTTGGCCATCGTGCCCATGGTGGTGCCATCGAACACCGTGGAAGAGTTGGTCGAGAAAGTGAAGCTTTTGACTGCCTGCATCGGCGTCATCGTGAACGAACCTGCGGAGACGCTGGAAATCGATCCCATCATCTGCTGGATACCGCCGTCAGAGAAGTCCATCGGATTCCCCGAACCCTGGGCACCGGATGTGACGTTGAAGACTGGGTTCATCGTGAGACTGCCACTGCTGCCCGTGACCGACTTCGCGAGGTCCAGATCGAAGCCCATCGCCATAGGCGTCGCTCCCACGGTAATGGGAGAGCTGAACGCCATGGTTCCGTTGATGGGACCGGCAATGGTCTGCTGCGCCGGTGCTTTGGTCGTTGGATCCATGTACATGACGGTCGCCGACCCGATCGTGATGCTGGCGCCCGTGTAGGTTCCCTGGGGAACCGAGATCATGCCCAGGGGCTGCATCGTGCCCATCAGGTGCATCATCTCCATCGGCGTCGACGACGACGTCACGCTTACCGAGCCGTTGCTCCCGGTGAGAGACATGGAAGTGATGTTCATTGAGAAGGCGAGCATCCAGTCAGCGGGCGAGTCGCCCATATTGACCTGGACCGAGGTCGTCGCTTGGGGGGTGGGAGTGGGATTCGATCCCGTGCCCGCCATGGAACTGTTTCCGCCACTACAGGCGGTCATCATGGAGGCCAGAGCTATACCCATCAAAGCCGTAGCGGCCATCAATGCGGGCTGATGCAGGATGTTCCTGCGCGAGGCGGACTGTTGCTGACTCATCTTCATTCTCCTGAGGAAGGGGCCCACATTGCGAAACATTGGCAGATGTCCCGGACGCAACACGAGCGCGCTGCCGCGCCTGCTGGTAGTGCTATGGGACTTCACCCAACAATCCTTCGTCTGTGACATAGGTCACGCGGTTGCTCGCATCGATGGCGCCTTCGGGCCAGCATCATGGGTCTACGCACCGCCGGCCTCTGCCTTGTCCGGACTGAACGGAACGACGGCCTCCTGCTCGCTGCTGCGCAATTGCCGGCGCTTCATCAGCAGGAAGAACACCGGGACCAGGATCAACACGTGGATCGTGGAGGTGATCATGCCGCCGACGATGGGCGCAGCAATCGGCTTCATCACATCGGAGCCGATGCCCGTTTCCCACAGGATCGGCGCCAGGCTCAGCACGACTGCCGTCACCGTCATCAGCTTGGGACGCAACCGCTGTACCGCGCCTTCGATGGTGGCTTCTTCAATGTCGGCTTCCTGGAGCGGCGTGCCGCGCGCGCGACGGTTTTCCAGTGCCTCGTGCAGATAGACCACCATGACCACGCCGGTTTCAACCGCGATGCCGAACAGCGCGATATAACCAACCCAGACCGCGACGCTGAAGTTATAGCCCAGAATCCACTGCAGCAACAGGCCGCCCGACATGGCGTATAAGGTTGGGAAAATGAGGACGGCAGCCTCGGCAACCGACTTGAAGACCAGATAGAGCAGCAGAAAGATGACGAAGAAGACGATGGGTAAGATGATCTCGAGCCGTTGCCGGGCGCGTAACTGAAATTCGTATTCTCCGGCCCAGCGCCAGGTAAACCCGGGCGGCAGAATCAGCTCCTGATGCAGCAAACGCGTCGCTCGATCGACAAAGTTGCCGTAGTCGCTGGTCTTCAGCGTCAGATATACGTAGCCGGTAAGCGCCCCGTCCTCATCGCGGATCATCGCGGGGCCGCGAGAGAAGGAAACCCGCGCCACTTCTCCGATGGGGATCTGTTCGCCCGAGGGCGTCGGAATCAGCGCCCGAGCGATCAGGGCCGGGTTATCGCGAAAGTCTCGCTGATAGCGGACGGCGATGGGAAAACGGTCGCGCCCTTCGACGTTCTGCGCGACGTCGGCTCCGCCAATCTCCGACGTGATCACGCGCTGCACATCGGCAACAGTCAAGCCATAACGCGCGGCCTCCGGCCGATTGACGTCGATGTTGAGATAGAAGCCCTGCGCAACCCTTTCGGCGAAGACGGATGTGGTTTCCGGCATCGAGGAAAGCATGGTTTGCATCTGCGAACCGATCTCCTGGATACGAGCCAGGTCAGGTCCCTGGATCTTGATGCCAACCGGCGTCCGGATTCCCGTGAGCTCCATGTCGAGGCGACTCTGCACGGGCATGGTCCACGTGTTCGTCAGGCCTGGAAACTGCAGCCTCTCGTCCATGGCGGTGATGAGCTTCTCGTAGGTCATCCCCGGGCGCCACTCCGATCGGGGCCGCAGCATGATGGTGGTGTCGAACATGTCGAGCGGCGCATTGTCCGTCGCCGAGTCGGACCGGCCGACGGAACCAAAGACCGTAGCGACCTCCGGAAAAGAATGGATGATCCGGTCCTGTTCCTGCATCAGGGAAACGGCCTGAGGCACCGAGATACCTGGCAGCGCGCTCGGCATGTACAGCGCCGAACCCTCATAGAGCGCAGGCATGAACTGGCTGCCCAGGCGGAAATAGAGAGGGATAGTCGCGGCCAGAAAAGCGAGATTCAGCGCGATCACCAGCTTCCAGTGGTGGAGGCACCAGCGCAGAACCGGCAGGTAAAGAGCCTGGGTAATCCGCGCGGCCGGGTTCTTCGACTCCGGCTTCAGTTTGCCCCGAAGACAGAAGGGCATCAGTGCGGGAACCAGCGTGATCGACAACAGTGACGAAAAGACCAAAGCGAGGGTCTTGGTCCATGCGAGGGGGCGAAACATACGTCCTTCCTGCGCCTCGAGCAGGAAGACGGGCAGGAACGACACCACGATAATGATGAGCGAATAGAAAAGTGCCGGGCCAACCTGCCGGGCCGCGAAGACCAGGACGCGCCGCCGTTCGCCTTCACTTTCGATGTTCTTCTCCGTTAGATGGCGATAGCCGTTTTCCACCATCACGATGGCCGCATCGATCAGTACTCCGATAGCCAGCGCCAGTCCGCCCAGCGACATGATGTTTGAGCTGACCCGCAGATAGTACATCGGAATGAAGGCCGCCAGGACCGCGACGGGCAAAGTTAGAATCGGCACCAGCGCCGAGCGGAAGTGGAAGAGGAATGCGATGCTGACGAAGCTGACGATGATCGCCTCAAGAATAAGATCGCGCTTGAGCGTGTGAATCGATTCAGTAATGAGCCACGAACGGTCGTAGCCGGTTACAATCCGGACTCCGGGGGGCAGCGAGGGACCGATCTCGCGCAGCTTTACTTTGACGGCGTTGATGACGCTGAGTGCATTACTGCCGTCGCGCATCACGACAATCCCGCCGACCGTCTCGCCTTCACCCTGCCAGTCAGCGGCCCCGCGACGCACGTCAGGACCGAAGGAGACGGTTCCCAGATCGCGCACAAGAACCGGGGTGCCGTTCTTCGTCGCAACCGGAACATTCTCCAGATCGGAGAGGGAGTGCAGATAGCCGAGACCACGGACCATATATTCCGCGCCATTCATGTCCAGCACGTCGCCGCCGACCTCGTTGGTGCTCTGGCGGATGCGGTCGATCACAGTGACCGCTGAAATGCCGTAGGAGAAGAGCTTCTGCGGATCGAGGTTGACCTGGTACTGGCGCACGAAACCACCAATGCTGGCGACTTCGGCGACTCCCGGAACGGTTTCCAGCTGATACCGCAGATACCAGTCCTGGAGAGCGCGCAGATCGGCCAGGGAGTGGGTGTGGCTGCGGTCGAGAATGGCGTACTCATAAACCCAGCCCGCCCCCGTAGCATCCGGACCAATCGCCGGATGCACACCGGAGGGCAGTTGGCCCGCGATCTGCTGCAGATATTCGGTGACGCGCGAGCGCGCCCAATAGAGGTCGGTACCATCCTCGAAGACCACGAAGACATAGGAATCGCCGAACATCGTTTGAGCGCGAACGCCCTTCACATGAGGGGCGGAGAGGAGCGCCGAAACAATCGGGTACGTCACCTGGTCTTCGATCACATTGGGCGGTTCCCCGGACCACGGCGTATGAATGATCACCTGGACGTCGCTGATGTCGGGCAGCGCATCAAGCGGAACGCGCTGCATGGACCAAATGCCGGCGACGCCCAGCAGGATCGTTGCCGTGAAGACCACAATTGGATTGCGGCTGCACCACTCGATGATGCGAGAGATCATCACATGCCTCCCGTGGCGTCCAGGCTGAGCTGCTTTGTGGCCAGGGTCTGGCCGTTCCGAACGACCGCGACCGTCACCTGCCAGGTCCCGCCCGCGCCAAGTTGCACGGGCCCGGCGAATATGCCGTTGCCCTGATCTGTCAGTTGTGCGGCTGCACGCATCGCGCCCATACCCATCGCTGGCATGGCAGGCATAAAGAAAGTCGCTGTCACCTGCACTCCGGTGGGTGGCTTGCCATCGGAGCCACTTAGTCGCACGTGCACGGTGTTCATCCCTTTGTGCACGGGAGATGGATCGGTGCTGAAGCCAATTTGGATGGACTCGGCCGCCGGCGAATCTGCGCCGGCCCGGGAAGGCTGAGGGGCGAACGATCCGAGCACCGACTGCAGCTGCGCTTCGGAGTCCACCAGGAAGTTAGCCGAGCTCACAATGCGGTCGCCGGCGTGGAGTCCGCTGAGCACCACGACCGAATCATCGATCTGCGGCCCGGTCTGGATGATGCGCGGCTCCAGATTTCCCTGTCCGTGATCAAGAAAAGCGATCTCGCGTGTGCCCGCCTGCAGCACGCCGGATGCGGGAATGACCAGCTGTCTTCCCAGAGGAATGCGGATGCTGACACTGACATACATACCGGGCTTAAGCGCCACAGCCGGGTTGCGAAAGACCAGCCGCACGCGAACGGTGCGCGTAGCGGGATCGACATCGGGCAGGATCTGGTCGATGCGGCCGTAGAAGGTGCGGCCCGGATACGAATCCACCGTCACCTGAGCCGCATCCCCCGGCCTCAGCCGACCCACATCCGTCTGGAAGACATTCGCGTAAACCCAAACCGTGGAAAGATCGGCAATCGTATAGAGCTTCGTCTCCGGCCGGACATAGGCATTGGGCAGCGCATTCCGTTCCGTGATGTAACCCGAGGCAGCAGAGACCACCGCGACCTCGCGCTGTACCTTGCCGCCCTGCACCAGTGCGGCCACCTCCGCGGGCGAAACATCGAACTGGCGCAGACGCTCCTCCGCCGCCTGCACAAGCCAGCCGCTCTCCTCGGCCGCTGTGCCGCTGGCTTGGGCAGCCATGCTCGCCGCCGATCCGGAGCGCATCGCAGGCGCGAACGCCGTCTGATTCTGCTTCGCGAGCAGATACTCCTGCTCGGTGCTCACCAGATCCGGACTGTAGATCGTGAAGAGTGCTTGCCCCTTGCGCACATACTGCCAGGTCGCGTTGGCATAGACCTTCTGAATCCATCCCGGGAAGCGCGTCTGAACATAAGCAAGGCGCTCTTCGTCAATGTCGACGTTGCCGGGAACCTGCAGCTGATCCTTGACGTCCTTCAACTGAGCGAGAGCTGTGGTCACGCCGATCTGCTGCAGCCGCATGGGAGAAATCTGGATGGGCATGAGCCCAGGGTCACCCCCGCTCTCTCCCGCGGCGGGGGTCCGCTGCGCGGCCGCGTTCGGTCCCTCGGCAACAACAGGTTCCGCCGGATCTTCAGCAACCTGAGCGCGTGCAGGACGGCTGCGATGCAGCAGGCTCCACGCAAGGCCGCCGGCCAGCACGAGACAAAGGACCAGAACGGCCCGGAATGCGTTGCGATAGCTCTGCTCGCTCATTGCTTTTCCTCCTGTGCGGAAGTGGTTGCGATCGTTCCGGGTAAATCAATCGGAGTGCCGACTGCCATTTCCAGATCCGCCATGCGCGTGTTGTAGTCGGCCAGAGCGTGCAGCCAGGCGAGATCGATATCGATCACCTGCATCTGGCTGTCCAGCAAATTCAGGAAATCCGTCTGGTTGTTCTCGTAGGCGATGACCGCTGCGTGCAGGGTTGCTTCCGCCTGAGGCCGCAGAGAATCCTGGTACAGCGCTGCGAACTTCCGCGCGGCCTCGGCTTCAGCCAGCGCCTCCTTCACTTGCCCCAACGCTTCCGTGCGCAGAGCGGCCAACTCCGCTTCCTGCTCGGTGACAGCGGCTGTCGCGGTCGCGATTTCGGCATCATGTTTGCGGCGGTCGAGCCATGGAAGAGTCATCGACCCTTCCACCATGGTGGTGTTCCGCATCGTCGAAGTGGGCGGCATCAGCATGTAACCGGCCGAGACGGTGAAATCCGGGGCATACGCCTTCTTCGCCAGGCTCTGCTGTTGACGGCTCCGAATGGCTGCAGCTTCACCTTCCAGCAGATCCGGACGGGCTTGCAACGCCTCCTGCTCCAGACTGAGCTCGGAAGGAAGCACGCCGGTAACGCCGTAATCTCCCTGCACCCGCAGCGGCGTCTCCGGATCGCGTGCGATCAGCGTATTGAGCCGCGCGCGTGCCAGCTCGGCGTCGCGGTTGAAACGAATCATGTGCTCGGCGAGACTTGTCATTTCCAGCTGCGCTTTCAGAAGATCCTGCTGCGGCACCTGGCCTACGGCATAGCGGATGCGCGCAGCTTCGATGGCCTGCCGCGCGATCGCCACATGCTCATCGTGGATCCGCAGTTCCTCCTGCGTCTCCAGCAGGCTGTAAAAGGCTTTGCGCACTTCGACCCGCACCCGCAGCCGGACCGCAGCCAGCGCGTCCTTTGCCTCGGCCACATCGGAGTTCGCCACGTTCGTGCGCAGCGTGCGCTTACCCAATCCCGGAAATGTCTGCGTCAGCATGAACATGTTCTGGGCCTGGTTGTAATTCCACGGCTGACTCAGGGGAACGCCCCAGCCTCGATACATCGCCTCAGGATCATCGAGCGCGCCGGCAGCGGGCACATTGGCTTCCGCCATCGCCACTCGGCGAGCCGCAACGGCCACTTCCGGATTGCGCAGCAGTGCCATCCGCTCGATCTCCTCCAGAGTGAGTGCCGGACCGGAGGGTTCGGGCGACGGCTGGCTCCCCAGCAGTGCCTCAAGATTCGGCAAAGCGTCAGCACCTGTCTTCGTCTGCGCGCTGGCAGACACAGAGAGCGCCGTCAGAAATACAAGCGCGGCCATCGTTTTCATCGGATCCTCGCGTTAAGAGCACCAACAGCACGGGATCGCGAGCCCATCGACGGGCCCGCAACACCTCAGACGAGCGAGGAGCCGAGGACTAGATTCGGAGAATGGAGCAGGAGCCGGAGAAGCCGGGAGGAGGCGAGGCTTCAAGATCAGCGAGACCTGCGTTCCCTGCCGGGACAGAAGGAGTCTTAGCGTTGAGAACAGCTGCGTAGAGCAATCCGGCCGTAGAATCGGCGGCGGGAGCATCGCCCGGAAGCACAGCGGCGTTCCGGGGCTGGGCCTGGCAGCAGGTACCGCAATCCACCGTCCCGGACGAATCGCAATCCTGCATGCTCATGCAGTGACAGCATGATGGCCGGCTTGCAGACCTCAGGCACGAAATTGCGGGCATCGCCGTCCAGAGAACTGCAACCACCACCAGAACCAGCCCGCTTTTTCTGCCTGCGCGCATCATTCAGCCACGATTCACTTCCATCCTGAGCGCTGACCCCCAGGGGGCGCGGTGACAAGAATCACAAATAAAGCGGTACCCATATCCTTCTGGCCGCACGGAGCTATATCTTCCGGATAGCGTCTCCTCAATACCAGGCCCTGAGACCGAACACAAACTGAGAATTGGCGGTCGTCTGGTGAGCCTGTCGCGCGTACAGGGCCGAATTGCCGTAGGCACCGTGATAGGCCCAGCCGATGTAAGGGCCGAATTTGCGGCTGAATTCGTATCGAAGCCGAAGGCCCGAATCCAGATCGGAGAGTCCCGAGCCGGTCCGGCGTGCCGGATCGTCCTTACTGTAAAAGTTCAGCTCCGCCTCCGGTTGCAGAATCCATCTCTGCGTCAGGAGGAGGTCATAGGAGCCCACCAATCGCCCGGCCAGGTGACCATCGTCGCGAAGATAGAAGGTGGGCGCGATCTGAAAGAACCACGGCGCCAGCCCTTCGACGCCCACCGCAGCCCAGAGCCGATGCGGCCCCGAATCAAGATCGGTGCGCACCCCAACCTGTCCGTCGAAGTATCGCAGCCTCGGCAGCGGGCGATCGTACAGGGCCTCGTGATCGCCATCCGTGACGGAACCGCTGCCCGCGAATCCTTCGGATTTCAGCCAGAGACGATTCATGTCTCCGCCAATCCATCCTTCTCCATCCCAGCGAAAGTCCGTTGAGTTAGCGCCGGTCCGTCCTTCCATCTGGTCGAAGAGGAAATGTGCGAAGAGCTGGTTATCATCCATCGGAGTGTCGATGCTCGGAACCGTGGCCGAAGTGCTCATCGACGATGATCCGGCCTGAGGTTGGCTCTGGGCGTTTGCCTGAAAGCCGGCGATGACGAATCCAGGAGCGAGCGCGAGGCCTCCGGCCAACAGCCAGTTTCGTCTTGAAGCGCGACGCATCATGGCAGCACCACCACCGTCCGGAACATTCCCGCTTCCATGTGGTAAAGCAGGTGACAGTGAAACGCCCATTTGCCTGGCGTGTCGGCACTGACGAGGAAGCTGACCCGTTCGGCAGGCTTCACGCTGATGGTGTGCTTGTACGGATTGAATCGGCCCTTTCCGTTCTCCAGTTCGCTCCACAGTCCATGCAGATGGATCGGATGTTCCATCATGGTGTCGTTGATGAGCACGAATCGGACTCGTTCGCCGAGTCGCAGCACAATCGGTTTTGCGTCGGAGAACTTCTCCCCATCAAATCCCCAGATGAAGCGGCTCATGTTGCCGGTCAGGTGCAGTTCGATCTCCCTCGTAGGCGCTCTTCCATCGGTTCCCTCGTAACGAGCGCGAAGATCGGCATAGGTCAGGACTCTTCGTTCCGCGGAATCGAGCCCAACACCCGGATCATTGAGCCGTTCCGTCACTTCCATCGCAACGTTGTCCACCTGCGGGCCGACGCGGAGATGGATGGGATTTGCGGGTTGTAGTTTTGCCTCAGCGCTTCTGATCTCTGCCTCCGGAACGAACACCAGAGGCTTCACATTCGGACCAGGCTGCGGGAACGGGATCATGCCGACCCCCATGGCATGAGTCTTGTGTTGCAGGTCCCTTTTTTCTTCCCCGGACCCCATCGGCATATCCGCCATTTTTCCCGAGCCCATGGACATGCCATCCATCGCGTGATCGGAAGACATATCGTCCTTCGTCATGCCATCGATGCCGGTCATGTTGCCGCTCATCTTCATCCCCTTCATCGACCCCATTCCCATATCGCTCATCGGGCGAACCGGCGCCGGACCGAGAGCGGGTACGGGCGCGGTCATCCCCGGACGCGGAGCCAGCGCGCCGCGAGCGAAGCCGCTGCGGTCCATCGATTCGGCAAAGATCGTGTACGCACGATCTTCCTGCGGTTCCACGATCACGTCGTACGTCTCCGCCACGTTGATCCGGAACGCGTCCACCGTCACAGGCTCAAGATCGTTCCCGTCAGCCTGCACCACCGAGAGCTTCAGGCCAGGAATGCGCACATCAAAGGCAGTCATCGACGAACCGTTGATCACGCGAAGCCGAATCCGCTCGCCCGGCTTAAAAATCCCCGTCCAGTTGGCATGGGGAGGATTTCCGTTGAGAAGGTAGGTATAGGTTGCGCCGGTGACATCCAGAATGTCGCGCGGACTCATGTTCATCTTCGCCCAGGCGAGCCGAGCGGAAACCGTCTTCCAGAAGCCCTCCTTCGCCGCGGCAGAGACGAAATCGGGGACCGTGGAGCGTTGGTAATTGTAGTAGTTACTCTGCTCCTTCAGATTGCTGAAGACCGTCTCAGGATTGCTATCGGTCCAGTCGGTTAGAAAGACAACGAAATCTCGATCCGATTCGATCGGATCCGGGAAAGCCGGCTCGATGATGATGGGACCGATCAGGCCGCTCTGCTCCTGGAACCGGGAGTGGCTGTGGTACCAGGCAGTTCCGTGTTGCTTCACGGGGAACCGGTAAATGAACTTCTCCCCCGGCGCAATGCCATGAAAGCTGAGCCCAGGCACCCCGTCCATCTCCGTTGGAATACGCAGCGAGTGCCAGTGAATCGACGTCGACACCCTCAGCCTGTTCGTCACCGCGATCGTTACCGTGTCCCCTTCCCTCCAGCGGAGCAAGGGACCCGGAGCTGAACCATTGACGCCCGTCGCCTTCGCCCGATGTCCGGTGAAGTTCACCGGCAACTCGTCGATGCTGAGATCGAAATGCGTACCCGAAAGCTCTCCCGGATCGCGTGCGGTGCTCTCGGCCAGCAGGCTCCTGCCACGAAGACCCAGAATCGAGCATGCCGCTCCGGCCGCGGCTCCCTGAACAAAGTGACGCCTGCTGAGCATTGGCGTCAGGGGTGAATGGATGCCTGTTTCGGACGGGCCGTCTTCGGCAGACTGGCGTCCGGAACGCGCAAAACTGCGTTGCTTGTGCATAACTCCTCGACCTGTATAGAGAAGGGACACCCGACAGAAAAGGCTCCAGCTATTCTTCCGGAAGCCGCAATCCCGAATCGCTGTCCGGTTTTCCGGGAGCTAGATACGGATGGTTAAGGCAGGCGGTGGTGCCGGCGACCGCAACGCGGTGCTCAGCAGCCAGAATGAAATGCCAAAGTCAAGAACTCGGTGGACACTGTCGGCTTTCCGGAGAGTCGCAGATTGCCAGCCGCTCGGGTTTGTTTCGAACCGTACCCGATCCTTCGCGGCGATCGATGGTTCAAAGATGCAGTGCCGAATGCAGCACGCATTCTGTATGCCGGTGTGCTGACCTGCAGGTCCGGCATCGTGATCGCATTCTCCGGCACAGCTTGCCGAACGCGATGGAGCGAGATGTCCACCCGGATGCAGACCGCAGCGGATACCGCACATCAGGAGCGAACCCTGCGTAAAGACCAGCAGTGCCAGGGCAATCGTCGCTGCAAACCCGCGCATCATCAGAATTCAACCCTACCCTGAATTCGATTCAGCTCGCAACCTGCGGATTCACCCCGCGGGTCTCTCCGCGTGGAGTTGGCGCCTTGCGCTACCGGTGGGCTGCGACCGGGGAGGGCTTTCAGCCATCCCCGGTCACCCTTCTGCGTCGACTATTCAGCTAAAGCGTATTGCCCATCGATATGGAAGTGACCCGTTGAACCGGGCGCTCCGGTATCGGGCTGTCCTCCACCGATGCTGATCGAGTAGTCTCCCTGCGCGACGATCGGATTGCCATCTTCCGTCACCATGCCCAGATCGCGCGCAGTCAGATCGAAATGGACTTTGGTGCTTGCGCCGGGCTCCAGATGCACGCGCCGGAATCCGCGCAGCGCGATGCGCGGCGCACCCTTGACCGCCGGAAACTTCAGATAAAGCTGGACAACTTCGTCTCCCGCCAGCGTTCCGGTATTGGTCACAGTCACATCGGCGCCCACCGGCTGTCCGGCAGCGACAGGTTCGGTCGGCACGCTCAGATCGCTGTAGCTGAACTTCGTATAGCTCAGACCATATCCGAATGGATAAAGCGGCTTACCGGTGAAGTAACGATAAGTGCGATTCGCCATCCCATAGTCTTCGAAGTTAGGCAGCTGGTCCACCCCGGTGTAGAAAGTAACAGGCAGCCTGCCGGCAGGATTGTTTTTCCCGCTCAGAGTTTCGGCTACCGCTGCGCCGCCCTCCTCCCCCGGATACCACGCCTCAAGAACGGCGTTGGCATGTTGATTGATCCAGTTCACGGCCAGAGCGCTGCCATTCATCAGAACCACGGCGAGCGGTTTGCCCGTCGCCGCCACCGCTTCCACCAGATCTTCTTCCGGCTGCGGAAGATCGATGCTGGTCCGGTCTCCACCGAGGAACCCCGGTTCGCTCACCGGCATTTCTTCGCCCTCCAACTGGCTGGTAATGCCAACCACCGCGATAACCACATCGGCATTTTTCGCAGCGGCGATCGCTTCTGCCGAGGGTGCGCTATTCGCCTTGGCCCAGATCATTTCGGCATGCGCCTTGCCGTTCCGGCTCCCGTAGGAGATCTCGATCGCAACCTTGTGGCCTTTTTCCAGATGAACGCGGCCAACTCCCGATGAGAGCTCGCCTCCGCCCCCGAAGGCGGCTGCGACCTGTTTGCCATCCACCGTCAACCTTCCGAACCCTTCACAGCGAAGGCCGAGAATGTAGTCGCCGGTCTCGGTGGGCGTAAGGAATCCGGACCATTGCACCCCGAAGGTCTTTTTGCCCGAAACCTCTGCCGGGAGATTGCTCTCGGTGAGTCGGATATTGCTCTCTGTTCGGCTCACGATCGGCGTCGGCTTCGCTCCGCCATCCGCCGGTCCACGGCGCATGCCCTCGTTGTAATCGGCCTTGAGGCCAGGCTTGCCGTCGGGAGTGGTCAGCATCGCGTCGGGCACCGCAGTTCCGTCCGCGCGCAGGAACTGCGTCCCCGGCACGAAGGTGATGGTTGCGCTGGGGAACTCCGCGTGAAGACCATCGAGGATCGAGACGATATGCGTCGGCTGCCCGGCATAGTTCCCCAGAAGCGGCCGCGTCTGATCGGCCAGTGGCCCAACCACGGCAATCCTGCGCACTCCGGGCTTCAGAGGCAGGACCCCGTCGTTCTTCAGCAGCACCATGGACTCGTTCGCCAGTTTCCGCGCCTCGGCGCGATGTTCCGCACTGTCCAGTTCCTTTTCGTCGATCTTCGTATACGGCACCATGTCCGGGGGATCGAACATCCCCAGCCGGATCCGCGCGGTAAACAGACGAATGAGCGCCGTGTCGAGATCGCTCTGCGGCAGATAGCCCTGTTGAACCGCGTCGATATAGGCCTTATCGACCGGTTCGCCGAATCGCGAGGTGAACGTGACGCATTCGTTGTCCATCCCGCGAATCACGGAGATAGCCGCCCCCTGCGCCTGCGTCGGACGATAGCGATGGTTAGCGGCGACATCCCGGACCGCATCGCAATCCGATACCACGTATCCCTGGAAGCCCCACTTGCCCCGCAACTGATTTTGCAGCAGGTATTGGTTGGCGCAGGCGGGCTGGCCGTTGATCGCGTTATAAGCGCACATTACCGATCCCGCCTTGCCTTCAACGATCGCCGCGCGGAACGCGGGCTCGTAGGTATCCACTTCGTCGTGCTTGCTCACATCCACATCCGCAAAGTGGCGCGTCGGCTCCGGCCCGCTGTGCACGGCAAAGTGTTTCGGAGTTGCGATCGCAAGGTAGTACTTTGGGTTGTCGCCCTGCAAACCCTTTACATAGGCAACGCCCATGCGGCCGGTCAGGAAAGGATCCTCCCCATAAGTCTCCTGCCCGCGGCCCCAGCGCGGGTCGCGAAAGATATTGAGGTTGGGCGACCAGAAATCCAGGCCACCCATGATGCCGGTATGTCCTTCGCGCTGGTTTTGCACATGCTTGATGCGGCCTTCGATGCCGATCTGCCCTGCCATCGTGTGGATGCCTGACGGATCGAACGTAGCGGCCAGCCCGATCGGCTCCGGATATTCGGTTACGCCCTCGTTGATCACCCCGTGCAGGGCCTCGCTCCACCACTGATACGCAGGAATGTTCAGCCGCGGCACAGCTGCGGAGTTATTCTGCATCTCCGAAGCTTTCTCCGCCAGGGTCATGCGGCGTACAAGGTCCGTCGCGCGCTGCTCAGGCGATAACTGCGGATTCATGTAAGGAAGAGTTGCCGAATCCTGGGCCACGGCAGACTGCTGAACGCAGGCAAAGAAGCTGACTGCCATGCTGGCAACGAGGCATAACTGAACAATTCGAGGCACGCGCTGTCTCATATCTCTCTCCGGGTTGTAACAAACTACGTCAAAGGAACTTTGTGCTGATCAGACAGGGTAGCGTCAGGAGTTCCGGATCGATGTCCCCCTGGTCCTTCACAGCCAGGATAATCAGGTCTGAATAATCGTCCGCGCTTCTCCATCCGGATCATCGGCCATACGGCAATGGTTATCCCAGATCATCGTCTTGTTGCTTTCAGGATCGGTGGAGCTCCAGGCCAGATCCGGGAGGCTCGGATTTCCGGTTGCCGCAAAATTCGCCCACGACGATGCCATCTTCTTCGCCAGCACCTGCTGCCTGTTGCTTCCCTCAATGAAATTCGCGACCGGCCGCAGGAAAACGTTTCCCGGCGCAACGATATAGTCTGCTCTCGCTTCTGTCAACCACACAATCCAACCGATCGATGCGCAGATGGCACAGGATGAAAACAAGGCATCTTCACAAAACGGACCAACGTACTCTTAACTTCATTGCATGATTGCCGGGATAGCCGGCGCCCGCTATGATTTGTCCTCGAAACCGCTGCGGATCCGGAGTCCCTCATGCTTTCTCGCCTGCGTGCACTTCTTTTCGTTTTCCTGCTGAGTCCACTCGCCCTCATCCTTCCCTCCTATGGCGCCGACCACTCCCTCGACATGAAAGTGACCGCCAATGGCTATCTCGATGCGCGCGGCGTCAGCATCATGCTGTACGACAACGCCTTCAGCCCCATCTTCTTCGACGAAAAGAACGCGGGCCTGCAGATCATCCTCCATGGCAGCCGCATCGCCACCGATGGCAGCCTGCGACTGCAGCCCACCCCGGAGCAGTGGGACTCCATCCCGACCATCAAAGACCACAAGCCGGATCAGGCACATAACCGGCTCACCGCCGATCT
>JBKICP010000448.1:0-3830 GCA_046567085.1 Acidobacteriota bacterium | reverse complement strand
GCAAAGCGGATCACTTCATCGCGCTGGTAGTGGTGGCCGAGCAGGATGGTCGATGTGCCGAGTTTGCGCCGCGCTGCGGCAATACGCTCGTCCATCGTGTGGTCGGGCAGGACCAGATAGTGGTCGAGAGAACAACTCTCTGCCTCCGCAGAGACAGCAGGAACAGGTGCTTCCAGAACGCTCACAGTACGCCGCCTTCAGTCCGTTTCGGGCTTGCCGATGGGACGGGGATGTTGAAAGCCAAACACCGGCTGCAGTCGACTCGCTGCGAATCGCTTCGCCCAGCCAACGGGGATGTTGCAGCCTCTACTTTCTTAGACGCGCCGCGGGCAGGTTTGTCGCAAAAAGGACTGGCCTGCAAGGGGTTGTCGTTGCAGTTATTTTAGCGTATCGGGTGCGCGGGCTGGCGAAGGAAGGCGCTGGCGGCACGTTACCACTGGATCCGCTCGAAGAGCGACCGCAGGCGGGAGATTCGTCGGCTCGCCCACCTTTCTTGTGAGCCATGAATCGCGGCAGGTATCATGAATTGTTCATGCACTTCGGCGACTCCATCTTTATCTTCCTGCTGGCACTCGTGTTGTTCGGCCCCAAGAAGCTTCCCGAAATCGGGCGCACCGTCGGGAAGCTGCTGGCCGAGTTCCGCCGCGCCAGCAACGAGTTCAAGTTCCAGATCCAGGAAGAGTTACGCAACATGGAAGAGGACGAGCGGCGCAAAAAGCTGGCCGAGGCCGAGGCGCAGAAGACCGCCGAGACCCCAGCCGCGACGCCGGAATTGCCGGAGCCAGCGACCGGCCCGACGATCCTGCCGCCCTCGACCGGCGCACCCATCAGCACCAGCACTCCCTTTGCGCCCCCCGCAGCTCCGGCCGAGCCGACGCCCGTCACCGACACCGTCGAACCGTCTCCGGCGGAGGTCGTCGTCGATCCACCTGCGCCGACGGCGACCGCTGCGCCCCTGTTCGAGGCCGCCTCCGAGCCGCCCGCGCAGGTCGACCTGCCCCCCTCCACCAACGGTGCCCACGCAGCCCACGAGGCAGAGCCGGCCAGCGAGACGATCCATCATGGTTGATCTGGTCGATCGCGCACGCGCCGCGGTAACCGAGCGCGCAGAACTCCCAGGCATGAGCCTGCTCGAGCATCTGGCCGAGTTGCGCCGCCGCATCATCCACGTCGCCCTGTACCTCATCGGCGGCTTCTTTGTCGCGTGGTGGTTCCACGAAAAGATCTACGGCTTCATGGAGCGGCCGATCGTCCAGGCGCTGGCCAAACATCACCTGGACACGCACCTCGTCTATCACAACCCCATCGACCCCTTTAACATGTACCTTGAGATCAGCTTCATGGCGGGCTGCATTCTGGCCTGCCCCTTCGTGCTCTACGAAGTGTGGCTGTTCATCTCGCCGGGGCTTTACCAGAACGAGAAGCGCTACGTCGTCCCCTTCATGACGGCGACGATCGGCCTGTTTCTCGCCGGCGCGTACTTCGGATACCGCTGGGTCTATCCCGGGTCGCTCGAATTCCTGCTCGACTTCAACCGCGACTTCCGCGCCTACATCGAGATCAACGAATACACCAGCCTCTTCCTGACCGTGATCCTGGGCCTGGGCATCACCTTCGAGATGCCCATCCTGATTATGTTTCTGTCTCTCTTCGGCATCGTCAGCCCGAAGTTTCTCTGGAAGAATTTTCGCTACGCGGTCCTGCTGATCTTCATCATCGCGGCCATCATCACTCCCACCTCCGACATCCTCACCATGTGCGTCTTCGCCAGTCCCATGCTGGTGCTCTACCTGCTGGGCATCGGCGTCTCCTATCTCGTGCATCCGGCCACGCGGAAAAAGCGTGCCGCAAAGGCGTCTGCGTGAAGCGATCCGCTCTCTTCGCTGCTCTTTTCATCGCTGCCGCCGCCTGCGCGGCTTCCCCCCGGAGCCTTCCCCAGTTCGACGGCACGAAGGCTCTGGCCATCACGCGCCAGTACGTGGACGCGGCCGGTCCGCGCTGGATCGGCAGCCCCGGCCACGCCAGGGCCGAGGCGTTTCTCAAAGAACAATTCCGCCACGATCAGCTCGAAGAAGACACCTTCACCACCAACACGCCGGCCGGCGCGATGACCATGCACAACTTCATCGTGAAGTTTCCCGGCAAGAAGGACGGCATCATCGTCCTCGCCTCGCACTACGAGACGAATTACCCGCTGCGCAACATCCACTACATCGGCGCGAACGACGGCGGCTCGACCACAGGCCTGCTGATCGAGATCGCCAACGACCTGCGCGGCAAGCCCAACGACGGCTACAGCGTGTGGCTGCTCTTCACCGACGGCGAAGAGGCCATCAAGAGCTGGTCCAATACCGATTCGGTCTACGGCAGCCGGCACCTGGCCATCAAGTGGCAGTCCGACGGCACGCTCAAGCGCATCAAGGCCTTCATCCTCGCCGACATGCTCGGGGATCGCGACCTGGACGTGCAGCGCGACATGAACTCCACCCCCTGGCTCGAAGATCTCGTCTACCAGGCGGCGTCGCAATACGGCTGGCAATCGTACTTCTTTGAGAACCGCACCTACGACGAAGACGATCACATCCCCTTCGTCCATCGCGGCGTGCCCTGTGCCGATCTGATCGACCTGAACTACGGCTACAACAACGCCTACTGGCACACCGCCCAGGACACCATGGACAAGCTCAGTGCGAAGAGCCTGACCATCGCCGGCGACACGATCCTGGAAACCATTCGCCTGCTGAATCAGCGTTAGCGATGCACCATCCCTGGGTCCTCTTCCTGGGCGCAGTCGTTTTGCTGCTGCTGGTCGATCTGCGGCTGCTGCACGGAAAATCCGGCCGCGCCTCGGCGCATATCGCCTGGCTGTGGACGGGCGTCCTCGCCCTGCTGGCCTGCGGTTTCGCGGGCTGGATCCTGCACACCAGCGGCAAGCAGCCGGCGCTGGAGTTCCTCACCGGCTACGTGATCGAGGGCTCGCTCAGCGTCGACAATCTTTTCGTCTTCCTGATTCTCTTTCGCACCCTGCACCTCAATGCCGAGCAGCAGCATACCGTCCTGCTGTGGGGCGTCATGGGAGCCATCGTTCTGCGTGCCGCACTCATCATCGCGGGCGCCAGCCTGTTAAGCCGCTTCGAGTGGGTCCAGTATGTCTTCGGCGCGTTTCTGGCTGTGGCCGCGATCCGGCTGATGCTGGAGAAGCCAGGCGCTCCACCGACGCACGGTCCTCTCCGCTGGATCCGCGAGCGCAGCCTCCGCCATCGCGACGGCTCGCATCTGGCTTTCCGTTCCCTGCTCCTGATCATCGTCGCCGTCGAGGCCACCGACCTGATCTTCGCGCTCGATTCCATCCCCGCCGTGCTCGCCGTCACGCGCGATACCTGGATTGCCTTCACCTCGAACATCTTCGCCGTCCTCGGGCTGCGCTCGCTCTACTTCGCGCTGGCCTCGATGCTCGACCGCTTCCACCTGCTGCACTATGGACTCGCCACCATCCTTTTCTTCGTGGCGTTCAAGATGCTTGCCGCACACTGGATCGAAGTACCCGTCACCTGGTCTCTCGGAGTGATCGTTTCCATCCTGGCGATCTTCATGGTGGTCAGCCGAATGGTGCCGGAACCGCCGGCGCGCCCGCGCCACTCCGCCTGACGGTTTCGACTTTCATCGCCGCCGCGTTATAGTTTGTGCACCTGTGCAGGAGGTGGAGCGATGAAGGTCGGAGTTCTCGGATCGGGTACCGTCGGACAGACGCTGGCGGCGGGACTGGTGAAGCACGGCCACGAAGCGATGATCGGCACACGCGAACCGGCGAAGCTGGCCGACTGGCAAAA
>JBKICP010000447.1:0-9490 GCA_046567085.1 Acidobacteriota bacterium | reverse complement strand
GGAGCGAGGCGGCGACATAGACGTTTCCGGCGATATCGACCGCTACGCCCTGTGGGCGGCCCAGACCCCGGTGCAGAACGCGAATTTCGCCGTCGCGATTGATTGCATAGACCGCGTCGTAGCTCGACGTGGTGGGCCCGGTGACGTAGAGAGTTCCATCGGGACCCAACGCCAGATGATAGGCTGCGATGCTGGGCTCCAGGGTCGCGAAGACAAAAATCTGCCGGTCGGGTGCGATCTTGAAGATGGTTCCGCTGCGATCGCCGACGTAGAGATTCTGATCGGCATCGAAAGCCAGCCCGGTCGCGACGCCCATTCCCTCGGCATAGACTGTCGAGGCCCCATTTCTCGCCACGCGATAGACCTTACCCTCGTGGCGCGACGAGACGTAGAGGTTCTCCTCGTAGTCCACCGCCAGGCCTGTGGCATTCATAATGCCGCGGACAAAGGGCCGCATTTCGCCGTCGCGCTCGATGCGGAATACCGAGACCGGCGATTCCTGTCCGCGCTGCCCGGAGAAAGTAACGAAGATATTGCCCGAGTGATCCATCACCGGATTTCCAACGGCATGGACACCCGTGGCAATCAGGCTGGCGACGCGCACTTCGACCGCGTTGCTCTGCGCACCGTTTTGCAGGATGCGCAAGCGGCCCGATTCCGCTTCGTCGGGAACGCGCAGGGTTAGCCGCGCGCTGCGGCTGAGCAGAACCGGAGCGGCGAGATCTCCGAGCATTGCGATGGGCCGGCGCCACTCGCCTCCCCCGATGCGGTTGGTTTCGTCCTGGGTTACCGGAACACCGCCGAGGTTCGCTCCCTGCACTTCGACATCGCCGCCGGGCAGGGCCGCCGTCGGCGAGATCGAGTCGATCCTCGGTGTCGTCCCCGGTTCCGATTTCAAAATCCGTACCATGCGTTTCCCTGTTTATCCCTCAGCGCTCCGGCTACCACCAGATCCGCAACACTGCCATCACGATTAATCCCAAAATGCCCGCGGCCACGTCGTCCAGCATGATTCCCTGGCCGCCGGGCAGCTTCTCCAACTTCCGCACCGGCCACGGTTTCACAATATCGAAGAACCGGAACAACACGAAACCCACCAGTGCGTGCCCCGGATCAATGGGAGCGAAGGCGAGGGTGACCCACTGCCCTGCCACCTCATCGATCACGACAAATCCGGGATCGGTGCGCCCACTCTCACGCTCGACGATGGTGCTGGCCCGGATGCCAATCAGCGTGACGCCTACGGCTCCGGCCAGCGTGAGCGCAGATCTCAGCCAATCGGCAGGATGCAGGGAGTTGAGTCCGAAATACCAGATCGCGGCAGCCGCCAGCGAGGCCCAGGTTCCGGGCCCGGGCTTCAAACGCCCGATGCCGAAGACCGTTCCGACTCTCCACGCCCAGGGGGTTCGTGCCGGCGGCGCCGGCGTCCCACCCTCGTAGATCCTGATGCCTGGCGGCGGCAGTTCAGTCTTCCTCGTCATGCTCACCATGCGGCCTCGGCTCGCCACCCAATCCTTCCAGAACCTCGGGATCGAGAATCGGCGAGGAGATGCGATATCCCCCACTGGCCCACTTGCCCAGATCGATCATCCTGCACCGATCGCTGCAGAAGGGGAAGTTCTCGTCCTTCGCTGTCACAATTGTCCGGCAAGTCGGGCACCGCAGAATTTTGGCCTTCGTGGTCACCCCTCGACTCCTGCGCCGGCCAATGCGGCTTGCTCCTGTTCCACTCTTTCCTCTTTCGATGCGCCGATCACGCGGGCCACCAGATCGTAGTCGTGGGCTTCAGTGATCTCGCAGCGATAGAACGAACCCGGGGTCAGACTCTCGAACGGGCCAAAATCGTTCAGGTACACCGTCCCGTCGATCTCCGGCGCATGGTGCTGGCTGCGGCCTTCCCACAGCAGCGGCGTCTCGGCCGATTCGCCTTCAACGAGCACATCCATGGTCTGGCCCACGCGTGCCCGCATTGCCTGGCGGCTGATTCCCTTCTGCAGTTTCATCAGCGCGCGGCGGCGCTGCTCGATGACGCGCTTCGGGACTTTCGCTCCCAGGTCGAAGGCCTTCGATCCCTCTTCGTCGGAATAGGCAAAGACCCCGAGCCAGTCGAACTTCGCATCGACGACAAAATCGCACAGCGCCTCGAAATCCGCGTCTGTCTCTCCCGGAAAACCGACGATGAACGAGGTGCGCAGAGCGATGCCGGGCACAGCCGCGCGAACCTTCGCCAGCATCTTCAGGAAAATCTCGGCCCCGCCGCCGCGCTTCATCGTCTTCAGAACCGGCCCCGAGGCATGCTGCAGGGGCACGTCGAGATACTTGCAGATGTTGTCGTGACGCGCGATCGTCTCGAGCAGTTGCCCGGTGATGCGGTTCGGATACGCGTAGAGGAACCGCAGCCAGGTGAGACCTTCGCTACCGGCGAGCCGATCGAGCAGCGACGCCAGGCCGTCCTTCAGGCCCAGATCTTCGCCATAGCAGGTCGTGTCCTGGCCGATCAGCGTGATCTCGCGCACGCCCTCGGCGACCAGCGCCTCGGCTTCTGCCACGACGGATTCGAATCGCCGCGAGCGGAACTTCCCGCGCAGGTTCGGAATCACACAGAAACTGCAGGGGTGATCGCACCCTTCGGCGATCTTGATGTAGGCGGACGCGCTCTTCGTTGTGCGCAGCCGGGGGGTCGTATGGTCGTACAGATACTGCGGCAGCTGCGCTTCGGCTCCATCCCACGCGGCGCGCGAAAAGCGCCCCTGCGACTCGCGCCGGTCGCCCTCGGCACGAAAGCTCGCGGCCCCGGCGCCCTCCTTGTGCGTTCCGGCCTGAGCCTCGCGCCCCGGCCGAACATCGGCAGATCCGCTGCTGGAAAGAATCGTGAACGGTGATGGAGAAGCCGCCGCCGGAGCGGCCATTTCCAGCCCGGCGGCGCTGAGGATCTTCTCCAGTTCGCCGGTCCCTACGACCGCGTCCACTTCAGGGATGTTTTTCTGGATCTCGTCGCGATACCGCTCCACCAGGCACCCGGCGACGACCAGTCGCCGCGCGGAGCCCGCCGTCTTGAGCTTCGCCATTTCCAGGATGGCGTCCACCGATTCCTGCTTCGCCTTATCGATGAACGAGCAGGTATTGACGACGAGGACGTCGGCCGTGCTCGCGTCGGGGGTCAGTTCCGCGCCGGCGCGATCCAGCAGCCCCATCATGACTTCGCTATCGACGAGATTTTTGGGACATCCCAGGGAGACAAACCCCACTCGGGGCCGCGTCGATTGCGACGCCGGGGCGTCTTCCTTCAGCAATTCTTCCTTCACAGATCTATTTTAACGGGAGCACGTGAAAGAAGCCTGCGGCCTGTCACTCCCCCTCCGGCATCACCAGATACAGCAGCACGATCCCCACAACGGTAAACATCCGGAAAGCCGCTTCTTCCCCGTTCCAGAGATGGGACTGCCACATGAGAAACCACTCTCCGCCGACGCTCAGAAACGCCACCAGCCACAACAGCAGGCTCAGCGTCAGCCCGGCGATGGCCCGCGTCTTCGCGTTGCGAAACTCCGCCCCGGACCGGGCCGCCGCGCGCAGGAGCTGGAGCGACCCTGCCCACAGCAGCAGCGCCGCCGCCGCTTCCCACGCGATGATCGCAGCGTAGAAGAGGGTGTGGATCCATGAGGGATGAATCGCGCGCCACATCCCGTGATTGCTGGGGAAGGTTGAGTCCATCAGCAGCACATGGTGGACAAACGCAGCGTTGGATCCATAGTCGGTGAGGTTATTGAAGACGATCAGGGTGGAGTCGACGGCCACTGCGGCCACCAGCAGCGTCTTCGACAACCGCAGAATCACTGGCTCTCCTGGGAGGCAAAACTGCGGAAATAGGCCGTGAGGGCGGCAATGGTCGCAGGGTCGTAGTCGGGATTCGGCGGCATGGTCGCCTCGGGATTGACGGAGTTCGGGCGCACGACATACTTTCCAAACGCCGCCGCATTGCCCTGCGCGATCAGCGCCATCTGCGGCCAGCCAAACGGCGACTTCGTTCCGCCGATATCCCCGTTCCGATGGCAGCGCAGGCAGTTCTGCAGAGCGATCCGATAGCCCTGCATGGCCGGCGAATTCGGTGCTCCTCCGCCCGGCGGCAAGAGCTTCTTCAGCACGGCCGCCTCGTCCAGCAAGCGCAGGCCGACCACGCCATAGGGGATCTGCGCCATATCCTTGTGCGCCAGGATGTGAAACGCGGGCACGAACGACGCATGCGAGATGAGGTACGGACCGTAATTCTCGCCGTCGGGTCCCTTCGGCCACTGCGCGGGCTCCTTTCCCCCGATGCGCAACACCAGAACCGGATGATGCTGCACGCGGTACTCCGCCGTGTAGTGCGACTCATAGCCGTCGCTGGCACTGGCCGCGATCATGACTTTTCCGCCATTCACACCCAGCGCGCTCAGCACCTCGTCCAGCGGCACGCCGCTCAATTGCGTCGGATGGTCGAAGTTCTCGTCGTCCTTCACCGTGAACGACACCTGGGGGAGCCGGCTCAGATCCGCGAAACGCACGAACCGCTGCTGTCCCTGCGGAATTCCCGGCACTTCGCCTGAAATTTCGAGGTCCTGCGGCGAGCCTCGCTGCGTCGCAAGGGACAGGTGCTGCGATGTCGTGGCAGGAAGCGCGGCGGCGAAGAGTGCGGCGCCAAGGAGAACGAGTGCGGATCGCATGGCGCCTATCCTACCCGACCTTCGCAAAGGCGCTCGAGGAAAATCTGCCGCCTACAATGTCCGCATGCCTCCGCAACCCTCCCCACTCGCTGCGCTGCTCGCCGCCTATCGTTCCGGAACGACTGATCCCCTCTCCGAGGTGCGGAGGCGTCTGGCGCACGCCAACGGGAACGCCAGCCGCAACACCTATATCACTCGCGATGAGACCTGGACGATCAGCGAAGCGCAGCGGCAAGTCGATCGTGCCGGCGCCGGGGCTTCTCTCCCTCTGTTCGGCGTGCCTGTCTCTCTGAAGGATTGTTTCGATCTTGCCGGATTCCCGACCAGCAGCGGCTCGATATTTTATGCGGCGCGGAGAGCCAAGGCGGCGGCGGATTCCTGGGTGGCAGGACGGCTGCGCGAGGCAGGCGCTGTGATCATGGGCAAGGCCCACCTCCACCAGCTTGCGTATGGCATCACGGGCGAGAATGGCGACTACGGAGACTCCCTGCAAGCGGAGAACCCGGCGTTCCTCACAGGAGGATCGTCCAGCGGTGCAGTGGCGTCCATCCAGGAAGGTTCGGCTTTGGCGGCCATCGGCACCGACACCGGCGGCTCGGTGCGTGGTCCCGCTGCGCTGTCCGGGCTCACCGGCTACCGGGCGTCGCTCGGCATCGGGGACTGGAGCGGAGGCGATCACCTGGCGCCCTCGTTCGACACGATCGGCTGGCTGTGCCGCGATCTTCGCGACCTGCCGCGGCTCGCCGAGGCGCTCTTCGATCTGCCTGCGGAACGGCCCATTTCAGCAACGCCGCGCATCGGCGTACTCACGGGCCCCATGCCCGACAGCTGCGACCCGGAAGTCCTTCGCTCGCTACAGACCTGGCAGGAGCGTCTGCGTCGCGCTCATGCGCAACTGGAGCCATTCGATGCGCCGTTCTGGGCGGAAGCCTGGGACATCTACGCGCCGATTCAGGCGCACGAAGCCGCGCAAATCCATGCCGGCCTCTATGATCACTTCGATCCGGTCATTGCGGCTCGCCTCGCATGGGGCGCTGCTATCACGGAGGATGAGATGCAGGGTCTTCGCCAGCGTCACGCTGTTTTCTGCGTGAAGCACGAACAGCTTTTTCAGCAATTTGATTTTCTGCTCGCGCCGATCTCTCCCGTTCGTCGGTTGCTCGCCGGCGCCGATCACACGGAATCGCGTGCGCGATTGCTACGTTTCACCACGCCTGCGAGTCTCGGCGGCAATCCTGCTGTCGTTCTTCCTTCTCCAGAGTGCGGTCTTCAGCTGCTTGCCGCTCGTGATGACGATCGCCGCCTTTTGCGTTTCGCTGCAATCCTGGGGGAGCAACTCGCGGCGGAAGAGTCCTGAGCAACGATGTTCCGTGGGCCTCGAAAGGATCCAGTTACTTTCGACTTATCGCAACTGCACGAAGACGTACAACCGCACGCGCATTCTCTTTACAAACCAGGACCGCTCTGCGAGTCTGGTGAGCGGATTTCGGGGGGCTATCCAAGTGCGCAATCGAACGATTCACATTCGGGCTGCAATCGTCTGCTGTCTCCTCTGCATCTTTCCTGCTTTCCTGCGGGCTCAGGCACCGGTCCCTGATAGTGCTGCGATCGAGCAGCGCGTAGACGCGATGATTGCGAAGCTCACGCTGCAGCAGAAGCTCGAGCTGATTGGCGGGGTCGACAGCATGTTCATTCGCGCCGAGCCTTCCGCCGGCTTTCCCATGCTCAAGATGAGCGATGGACCTGAAGGTGTCCGCACGTGGGGACCGGATACCGCATACGCCGGCGGCATTGCTCTCGCCGCTTCCTGGGATCCGAAACTGGCCAACGCCATGGGCGAATCGATCGCGAAGGACGCCCGCGCGCGCGGCGTCAATTTCCTCCTCGGCCCCGGCGTGAATATCTATCGTGCGCCTATGTGCGGCCGGAACTTCGAATATTTCGGCGAAGATCCCTATCTGTCCGGCCAGATTGCGGCCGCCTATATTCGTGGGGTGCAGAGCGAAGGCGTCGTTGCCACGGTGAAGCATTTCGACGCCAACAACCAGGAGTACGACCGCCACAACGTCAGCTCCGACATGGACGAGCGCACTCTGCGCGAGATTTATCTGCCCGCTTTCGAGATGGCGGTCAAAGAAGGTCATGTCGGAGCCGTGATGAACAGCTACAACCTGCTCAACGGCACGCATGCCACGGAGAACAAGCATCTCAACCTCGACATCCTCAAAGGGGAATGGAAATTCAACGGCATTCTGATGTCGGACTGGGATGCGACCTACTCTGCCGTGGGCGCGGCCAACAACGGCCTCGATCTCGAGATGCCCTACGGCAAATTCATGAACCCCGAGAATCTGCTGCCGGCTGTGCAGAGCGGCCAGGTTTCCGAAGCCGCAATCGACGACAAGGTCCGCCGCATCTTCCGCACCGCCATCCGCTTCGGCTTTCTCGAACGGGACCAGACAGATCCATCGATCCCCCGCTTCAGTCAGGAAGGCCGCGCCGTCGCCCTGCAGGAAGCGCTCGAGAGCATCACGCTTCTCAAGAACGACGGGCCTCTGCTGCCCCTCGATGCAGAGAAACTTCACACCATCGCCGTCCTCGGCCCGGATGCTTGGCCCGCAGTACCCGGAGCCGGAGGCAGTTCGCACACCGATGCCTTTGCTCCGGTCAGCATCATGACCGGCCTCTCCGATGCGCTCGCCGGCAAGGTGCGGGTTTTGTATCTTGCTGGACTGCCCTCGGCCACCGAACTGATGAGGCAAACCGACTTCTACACCGCTTCCGGCAACCCGTCTCCGAGTCGACGCAGTGGGAACCAGGTCAAGGTCGAGACCTTCGACAACCCGAATTTCACCGGCAGCCCCGCAGTCTCTTCGATGCGCCGCATCGCCTCTTACCGGACGGAAGAGTGGACACCACCGTCCGCGGTTCGCCGGAGCCTTCGTTTCACCGCGCAATATATGCCAGAGAAGACCGAGTCGTATCTTTTTCTGGTCGGCGCCAGCGGATCGGATGCCTACAAGCTGATCGTCAATGGCAAATCCGTCCTGGATCAACCCTCGCGTGAAGGTCAGGCCCCGCGCTATGTCGAGGTTCCGCTTTCCGCGGGCCAGCCGGCAGCCGTTGAACTCGACTACTGGCCTGATTCTTCTGCGTTACGCATCGGCCTCGGAATTCGCGGCGTCGACGAACTGGTCGATCCGGAGGCGAAGAAGATCGCTTCTCTCGCCGATGCGGCCGTCGTCTCGGTCGGGTTCGATGCCTCCACCGAGAGCGAAGGCTTCGACCGCAGTTTTGAACTGCCTTTCGGTCAGGATCAGCTGATCCAGGCCGTAGCGGACGCAAACCCGCACACCATCGTCGCGATCACCGCGGGCGGCAACGTTGACATGCACCGGTGGCTCTCCGGTGTCCCTGCGCTCCTGCATAACTGGTACCCTGGGCAGGAGGGAGGCCGTGCCATGGCTGAGATTCTCCTCGGACAGCACTCGCCCGAAGGCCATTTGCCGGCCAGCTTCGAGCGTTCCTGGAATGAGAATCCCGTGCACAACAGCTACTACGCTGCTCCGGTGGCGAAAGGCCAGACGCCGCACGTGAACTATAAGGAAGGCGTCTTTGTCGGCTACCGCTACTACACCACCTACGACAAGCAGCCCCTTTTCCCCTTCGGCTTCGGTCTCTCGTACACAACATTTTCGTTCTCGAACCTGAAGGTCTCTCGCGCTGCTGTCAACGATGAGGACAAACTCGCAGCGGGCTATGTCGTCTCCTTCGACGTGACCAACACCGGCCAGCGCGAGGGAGCCACGGTCGCTCAGGTTTACGTCGGCGATCCCTCAGCAAGGGTGAAACGTCCCCTGAAGGAGCTGAAAGGATTCGAGAAGATTCGCCTCGCGTCCGGCGCAACGCAGCATGTCCGCGTCGAGCTTGACCGGCGGGCCCTGGCTTACTGGAGCGATGCGAAAAACGGCTGGCAGGTCGACCCGGGAAAGTTTGTCCTCTACGTGGGCGATTCATCGGAGCACACGCCCCTGACGCAGGACTTCGAGGTTCAGTAACGGCGCCAGGGAAGGGCCGGACCCTCGCGAACTATGGATCAGCCGGACCGTAAGCTCATACAGGCCGCGCCTCACAGATTGTTGAACAGGTTCTGTTTGCCCAGCGTGGCGATGACCTGAATCAACGCAGCCTGTTGTGTCTCGCTGGTACTTAACTGCGTGGCGATCTGGCCGACATCGGCCTGCAGAAGCGTGGTCTGGGCAGAGGTCAGCTGGGTTGTCTCGCTCTGGTTATAGCTCTGTGCCCCCTGCAGGCGCGAAAGGGAGTTATCGAGCAACACGCGCTGTTGTGTCACGTGGCTCAATGCGGTATTCAGTGCCTGGGCATCGGCCTGCGATGTGGCCGATGTTGTCCCCGCGGAGAAGTCCGCAATCAGGGCATTCAAAGTTCCCAGCACGTCTGCCCCGGAAGCGGAAAACACCTGACTCCCAGGAAGGTTCAGCTGAATCTGCTGTCCGTTCGGCGTCTTGAGGTACTGGACGTTCGTATCGCCCTGATAGGTCGCCACAGCCGGCGACGTAGATCCGCTCAGCGTGTAGGGGGTCGTGCTGCCCAGACTGCCGGAAAAAATATAACGCCCGAGATAGGTTGTATTGGCAAGGGAGAGGACTTCATCCCGTATGCCCGTCAGCTGGTTGCCAATCGACTGCAGATCGCTCGCGTTGAGGGTGCCGTTATTTCCCTGCGTCGCCAGAGAGACCGCGGAGGTCAGCTGGCTGACCACACTG
>JBKICP010000446.1:13181-36523 GCA_046567085.1 Acidobacteriota bacterium | reverse complement strand
GGAAGGGCGCCGGCGGGCTCCATTTGCCTGTGGCGGTCTTGCAGGTGGCCACGCCATCGCCGTGCTCGGCGCCCACCACAAAGCCGCCCTTGATCATCTTCGGGATCACCGCGACACACTTCGCATCCTTCAGCACCGCATCGGGAATCCCCGCCTTCGACTGCGGACCGGTCATCGTCTGCAGCATCGCGCCTGCCTGATCCAGTTCGGTGTCGGCTTTGCTCTGCGCCATCGCCGGCACCGACGTCGCCGCGGCCAGAATTCCCGCACTCAAAATCACCATCGATTTCCTCATCGCTCGCTCCTCTGACTGAAATCGTCCGCCAAGAACCAGCGCGCCCACCCGCGCGCCATTCCTCTGTAGGGATTCCCCCGGCCAGCCTGAAGGTTGGCCCCCTCGCCCACCAAATTTCAGCGGAAGCGCCTCCGTCACAAGCAACCCGGTGCCCGGCTTCGGCTCCAACTGCTCCTGGTACCCTGTCCTCTATGGATCAGCGCATCAGCATCATCACCCTTGGCGTGAGCGATCTCGCCCGCAGCCGCTCCTTTTACCAGCGCCTCGGATGGCGAGAGTCCTCTGCCGGCAACAAGAGCATCGCGTTCTTTCAGGCCGGCGGGATGATCCTCGCGCTGTATCCGCGCGCCGAGCTGGCCAAAGACGTGCTGCTGGCGGACCTCAATCCGGATGCAGGAAACCCGGGCTTCGCCGGATTCACCCTGTCTTTCAACGCTCGCTCCCGCGGCGAGGTCGACCAGGTGCTGGCCGAAGCCAAAACCGCTGGCGCCGCGATCCTGAAACCGGCTCAGCAGGCCTCCTGGGGCGGATACTCCGGCTACTTCGCCGATCCCGACCGCTATGCCTGGGAGATCGCCTGGAACCCTTCCTTCCCCATCGATGAGGACGGGGCCATCCACCTGCCGGAGTGAGCCGAGGCCACCAATCCGGCTGTTGCATGGAGTCAGGCACCGCGTGACCGTTACGCCGCCGGCCTTCCCCCCTCTTTCAGCGCCGTTGTCGCGAGCATGCCCCCCAGTCCCATCGTCTCCACTGCCGAGGAGGGAACGATCACCATCGATCCGCGCTCCTTGATTGCTTCATAGAGCATGTTCATCGCGCGCAGATGCAGGGCGACGGGATTGTCGCTGTAGGCGTTGGCCGCCTGCACAAATTTGTCCGAGATCTCCGTCTCCGCGAGGCCGAGAATGATACGCGCCTGCCGCTCCCGCTCCGCCTGCGCCTGCCGCGACATCGCGTCCTGCAGGCTCTGCGGGATCTGCACGTCCCGCACCTCCACCGACTGCACCGTGATCCCCCACGGGGTCGTCTTCTCGTCGAGGATCTTCTGCAGTTCGCGCCCCAGTACCTCGCGATCGGCCACCAACTGCGCCAGCTCATGCCGCCCGATCGACTCACGGAGCGCCGTTTGTGCGCTCAGGGTGATCGCCTCCAGATAGCTTTCCACCTCGAGGATCGCCTTTTCGGCGTTCCACACCATCCAGAAGACGATAGCGTCCACGTTCACGGGAACCGTGTCGCGGGTGAGGGTCGACTCCGCCGTCACGCTTGCCAGGCGCACGCGCTGATCGATGACGGGGCTCAGGGTGTCGACAATCGGGACGATGAGAAACAGGCCCGCTCCCTGCAGGCGTCGATAGCGCCCGAAGCGCAGGACCGCGACCTTCTCCCATTGGCGCACGACGCGGATCGCATTCAGAAAGTAGAGACCCACCAGGACCCCGGCAACGGCGGGCGCCGGCCGCTGCGTCACGCCACTGCCAATCGCCCCGACCGCGACACAGACCAGGAATACTGCGACCGCGACTCCGTTGAATCCCTGCAACCCGACTTTGTATTTCATGGTCTCTCCTTGTACGACCGCAAAGCGGCGATCAGCTCGGTCAGATCGAACCCGGCCGCGCCGGCGCGCGCGATGGTCTCGCTCACAATCTGCTTCAGCTGCCGTTCCCGCTCCGCATCGCCGTTGCGCAGCTTTTTCGCGCTGATGAAAGTGCCTGTCCCCTGCTGCGACTCCAGCCAGCCGCCCAGCTCCAGCTCGCGATAGGCGCGCACGACGGTGTTGGGATTGATCGCCAGATCGACCGCAAGCTGGCGGACGGTGGGCAACTGATCGCCCGCCGCCAAGGCGCCCGATGCCAGGCCGCCGCACACCTGATCGATGATCTGGCGGTACACAGGCACGCCGCTCGCCTCTTCCAGACGGAAGCGGAAAACCGGGCGCGCTCTTTTGACTCCGGTGCTCACACACGCTAGTGTACTAGTTATTTAGTACATGTCAACATGTTTTGAGGAGAAATTTCATGTCACGTCGCAAACGAAATTTCGGTCTGCGTGCTGCTTTCGCGTTCACTGCCCTCGTCGCGGCAACAGGACTTCCCGCGGCGGCTCAATCCGCACAGCGGCTGGTTCGGATCGGCGCGCAGCAGCTCTTTCTCTCCTGCTCCGGTCAGCGCCACGGTGCAGTCGTCATCCTCGAAGCCGGGCGCGGACGCACCAGCGACGACTGGAGCAAAGTTCAGCCCGCAGTCGCCCGGTACACCGAAGTGTGCAGCTACGACCGGGCCGGACTGGGGCGGAGCCTGCCACACGCCGCGCAGGTTCCACCTGATGACGTCACCCAATCCATCGACGGTCTGCACCGGCTGCTGGCCGCTGCCCCCATTGAACCGCCGTTCCTTATGGTGGGTCACTCCCTCGGGGGACTCTACGTGCGTCACTATCAGGCGAAATATCCAACCGATGTAAAGGGACTGGTCTTCGTCGATCCCGCCCACGACGAGCAACTCTGGCGCGCCCTCGATATCGATCCCGAAGCTATCCACGGAGTTTCCCTCAGGCCCGATGACATTCGCCGCGGCGGCTTCCTGCCTCCACGCGAACACCTCGTGTGGCGCGCTGACATTCCTCTGGTGGTCATCCGCCACG
Source organism: Acidobacteriota bacterium (assembly GCA_046567085.1). Lineage (GTDB taxonomy): Bacteria > Acidobacteriota > Terriglobia > Terriglobales > Acidobacteriaceae > Palsa-343. Next base: position 33,579 of record JBKICP010000446.1, on the reverse strand, counting down.
GGCAACCCATCGACCTTCCGCTATCTCTCAAGGCGAAGTCCGCCCAATTCGAAGCGATGTTCATCGCCCTCGATGAGGACCTCGTCTCGCGTTCTCCGTATGGCCAGCTGCGCGTCGCCGAGCACAGCGGTCACATGATCCCGATCGAGCAGCCCGATATTGTCATCCAGGCAATCCACGATGTCTGGAAAGAAATTTGGGACCACTCTCAATGAGCCCGCGCAGGATCGCTACTTCGCCGCCTGGGCTTCTTCGATCAGCTGGAAGAGCTTCGACCGGTCGAGGACCTCGACGAACGGCTTCCCGCTCGTCCGGTTCGTGACCACCCAGATCGTCGGCGTGTGCTGGATCCCGACGCTCTGCCCCAGTTCGTAGTCGGCTTTGACGAGTTGCGCGAGTCTGCCCTGCGGATCGACCGCAAACGGGAACCTCAGCTTGTGGTCCGTCGCGAACTTTCGCGCAAAGGCCGTCAGATCGTCCTGCGAGCGGATCGTGGGTTGTGCGGCGAATAGCGCGTCGCGAAAGGCATCGCCCAGCTTTTTCGACCGGGTGTCGAACCAGCGCGCATCGACGGCGCCCTGGAAGCTCCACGTGTGAAAGGGCAGCGGAAAGTCGTGGCGCACCCACGGAATGCGATATTTCGCGGCGGCCTCTTTCAGGACCGGGTTCGCCCGCGCGCAGTCCGGACACTCCAGGTCGTCGAACTCGACGATCGCCACGCGCGCCCCCGCCGGCGGACGCAGCGCCCGGGCGTTATGCACCACCGTGGTTTCCGACTCAGGATTGGAAAATTGTGCGGACGCGAGAGCCGGCAGCGCCATCAGCGCCGCGGAAAGAAGAAAGCGCGCAACCCAACGCCGAGCCCAAATCATAGGAATCTGGACTTATTGTAGCGGGCGGCGAGAGCTGGCGAGGGCAGCCGCGAACACGACCGATTCCGGAAGCCAGTCCAGCGGGAGTGCGCTCAGCCCTCGACCGAAACGCCCGAAAACGACAACACGGCGACGCCCCGCACCGGCTGGCCGAACCACTGCGCCGGCTCGAATTTGCTCGAGAGCAGCAGGGTCTCGAGTTCGGCTCGCGTAGCCGGATCGCTCGGTCCCGACACGATGTCGTAGTCGTAGACTCGCCCCTGCGAATCGACGTAGACCTCAACCGTGACCGGGCCGCCCCTGCTGGAAACCGTTCCTGCGTTGCCTTCCACCGTGGAGTAGAGGAAACGCGGACCGCTCGCCATGCCCAGAGGTTCGTCGCGCGCCGATGCCGGCTGCGCCGCAAAAGCGCCGATCAGGAAGGCCATGGTCCCGACCAGGACCACCGAACTGGCGAAACCGGCCGAGGCTTGCAGCAGGAACGGAGCTACGGAATTCTGCCAGCGAACCTTCCAGCCCGCGAGGACGTTGCTCGGGGTCTTCGAGTGCTCCTGCGAGAGGGCCACCCGAATCCGCAGCGCCAGATCCGCGGGCGCGCGCACCGGTCCCAGATTCGCCAGCGAGCGCTGCATGCTTCGCCACTGCTCGAATTCCATGGAGCACTTCCCGCAGCGGCTCAGGTGTCCTGCAACGGACTGCATCGCGACGCCGGTAAGATTGCCGTCCAGATAATCGGAGAACTGCGCACGGATGGTCCTGCACGAACTCATATGGCCTCCTCGACAGAGCAGGCGCGCGGAACGGAAGAAGAACGCGAGGGCTTTCGGCTGGCCGCCTCCATGTAGGGGGCCAGCAGGTTTTTCAGATGGGTGCGGCCGCGCATCAGACGGGACTTCACCGTTCCCAGATTGGCGTTCAGAATCTCTGCTATCTCTTCGTACCCGAAGCCTTCGATGTCCCGCAATACCACTACCGTTCGGAACGGCTCCGGCACTTCGCGCAGGGCTGCATCCACACGCGCGGCGACTTCGGCATGGGCCGCGGCGTCGAAGGGCGATTCGTGGGTGTCGACGAGGGCCTCGCCGGCGGACGGATACTGCTCGTCGTTCTCGGGCTCGATGGTGACTTCCTGCCGCTGATGGCGCGACCACCAGCGCCGCTGGTTCAGGGCTTCATGCAGGGCGATCCGGTAGATCCAGGTCCTGAGGCTGGCTTCGCCATGGAAATGGCCGATACCCCGGAAGACCTTCACGAAGACTTCCTGGGTGATGTCGGCGGCATCGCCCGGATTCGGGAGAATGCGATAGATGAGGCTGTAAAGGGGCTGCTGGTACCGCGAGATCAGCCAGGCAAAGGCCTCCTCCGACCCTGCCTTCAGCTGCTCCACAATCCCGACTTCTTCGGGATGAACGCCAATGACGCCTGCCAGATTCCCCACGGCCGTTCCCGCCTGCATCGAAAAAACTCCCTTCAGCCTAGCAGGAATTCCACAACTCTCGAAAGACCTTCCCGGAGCCCGGCACGCCGGTTGGACATGCCGGGCCCGATACAGACTTCAGCACCTCACTCCATCTGCTTGGATAGACACGGAAGTGCGCTCCAGGGTTCCCGGAGGGCCGGGTACCGAAAGCGCGGAGCGGTTACTGCGGGCTCGAGCTGGGCTTAGAGGTGGGTTTGGGAGTGGGTTTGGACTTGTGGGTCGTGTGCTTTTTCTTCGTGGTTTCGGATACCGGCCCGTCGTTGACCACGGTGGTGGTCACCGGAGCTCGCTGGACCGCGGCCGCCCTGGCCAGCGCCGTCCGAATCCTGACCAACTCCGATTGCTGGCTCTGCGAGGCGTTGGAGATCGAGTCACCGAGGCTCGACCGCGCACTCTCGAGCGTGGTCAGCGCCGCCTGGAGGGAATTCGCTTCCGTGTCCGGCGCCGCAAGGTTGGCGGTGAGCACCACCCGGAGCAGCGTGTCGTACAGCGCATCCACGTTGCGGTAGACCGCGAAGGCCGCGGGAACCGACCCGGGAGCGGCATCGGCCTGCTGCAAAAGACCCGCCAGGGTGCCGTTCAGGTCCCGCTGGATCGACGACGTATCCTGATCGGCCGCCGACTTCACGTCGCCGGGGGCCTTCCATTTGCGGATGTTGACGCTGTTCAGCGCCTGGGCCACCTGGCCCAGTGCCGGACGCAGGGTTCCCGAGACGGAGATCGGCGGATCGGCCGCCGCAGCCGCGGGCTGCGCCCAAACAGACCACGGAATCGTTGCCGTGAGCAACGCCAGAGAGACACGAACGATGGACATATGTCCAGGACGATGCATCCGGCGAGTCCACGGTTGCCAGCACGCACCCGAATCTCGAGCGCGGCCGGCCAACGCGAGGCCGCCCCCCTTCGGTTCATTGACGAATCGTCTCCGCTCCACGAAAATAGAATAGTCCTTCACGTGGGCCTGTGGCGCAGCTGGGAGCGCGCTTCCATGGCATGGAAGAGGTCGTCGGTTCGATCCCGACCAGGTCCACCAATAACCATAAGGACTTCAGCCACTAGAGGCGAGTGAAACGAGGGCACTCGCAGGGCACTGAGCCTGACAGTACCGTCCTTGAAATTTGCGCGTCAAGAGAAAAAGGCCCACCCAATCGGGTGAGCCTTTTGCGTTTCCAGTGATGACAGCCTATGCGGCGGGCGCTGGCACCAGGAAGATTCCAGCCACATTGTTCAGCGCGGCACGCTTCTTGTCATCGTTGCCGTGGAGGTAGACCTCCGCTGTGATCCGGGGGTTGGCATGTCTCAGAAGCTCCTGAATCGTCTTCAGGTCTTCGCCCTGATCGTTCAGGATCGTGCCCACCGAATGCCGAAATGTGTGCCAGCCGATGGCCTTGGTGATCTCGGCCTTGATGGCGGCGGGACGGACATGATCCACCAGAGCAGAGTCGGGCCAGTAGGGGCGCTCGCCACCGGTAAAGGGCGACGCGAAGACCCAGTCGTCATCCGCCGGATAAGGGCTCTCCTTTCGCCACTGTTTCAGGACCTCGGCCAACTCGGGAAGCATCGGAAGGTCCTTGCGTGAAGCGCGGGTCTTGAGCTTCGTCTGGTGCTGTCGAACAAGGCCTCGCCGAAGGCGAAAGAGCAGCCGGTCGAAATCCAGATCGCTCCATTTCAGCCCGCGAATTTCGCTGCGACGCAACGCCGAACATGCTGCCACCAAAACCATAATGCGAATCGCGGGGTTCTTGATGCGGTCGATGATGGCGCGGATTTCGGCGACCGTCAGGGTCTCTGTTTCGCGCACCGGCTCAGAAGATGTACGCACCATGGAGATGGGATTGAATACATGTCGGGTGCCGCCGCCCCTCGTGCCTTGGTATTCGGGCTGGTACAGCTTCGTGCGGATGGCGTGCGAGAACAGGGATGAGAAAACGCCCCTGATCTTTGCGCGGCTGGCCGGGGCCAGGTGCGTCAGGGAATGCAGCCAGCGCTCGACGGCAACCGTCTCGACCTCGTCGAGCAGCGTGTCTCCCCATTCGGGGATGATGTGTTTCCCGAACAGGTCGAGGTACGTGTCGATGGTGGTCTCTGATCGATCGGCGATGGCGCTCCGCAGTTCGTTCTTCTGGAAATCTCCCCAGGCTTCGCGGACGGTGATCTTGCCGATCCGGTCTTCCTGGGCATTGATTTCGGCGCGGAAGTTCTCGACGGCCTTCTTCGCGGCGGTTTTGTTGGGGTAGCGGTTTACGTCGCCGATGGTCTTTTTGCGCTGGACGCGGGTTCCGTCAGGCTGAAGCTCGCGCCACCGATAAATCCACACATCAGGGTTGCCCTTGGCGCGACGTACGCGATCGATCGATCCTTCTTGATAACGGGTAGCCATGTCTCTCCTGTGGCTACTCGTCTGGGTGGCACGACGATGATACCCGCGACGCCGCCCATGAGGTCAAGTCCGAATGACGGAACCGCCACAGCTTCCCGCCTGGGAGGCGGATGGCAGGGATGTGCCGTTGCCGAGCCAAGCGGATGACTGTTTTCGGGTGAACGCGAAGGTACGCCCCGGCTTCTTCGCTCGTGAGCAGGGGCTCCCAAGGTGGCTGAATGTTTGTCTTTATGTCCATGAAGGTGAATACCGATCCGAGGGCTCCCCCCCGTAATATTGCCAACCGTCAGGCCCCTGTCCGGTCGATTCCGACCGTGACCCCTTCGACGACGCGCACGTACAGGCGCTCACCTTCGATCTGCGTCTGAACCTTCACACCCCGATGTGCGGCGGCGGAGAGCACCGATGTCGTCTTCCGGTTCTTCGTGTTGCCGGTGACCTCGGCGACCGGCACCGATACCCACTGGCCGGGGTGCTGCTCCAGGGCGCGGAACAGCTCGGAGTATGCCCGGCGTGGCGACTTGTTGCGCGGTGGCGGGCCGATTTCAATCTGCATCGCACAACACCTCCGGCTTCCCGACGTACCGCGCGAAGACCTTGCCCTCCTGGACGGTCGTCTGAATCCTCATACCGAACTGCTTCGCGCACGACCACAGGTTGGTCTGCTTCGCGTTGGGCGTAGCGCCGCCGACTTCATCCAGCGGCAGGCTCGCCCACTGACCTGGATTGGTGATGAGCAGGTGGAAGAACTCCTTGTACTTGTGGCGACGCTGGCTGACGCGCGGTGGCGGTCCAAGTTCTGCAGGCATGTAATTGCCCTCCTCTAATTGATACTTCTCGAATTCTGAAACTCTGAATTTGTAGCGGCTGGCGTGATGGGCAACCAGCAGTGAAAGGTCTCGTCCTCATCCACCTCAATCCACTCCGCCTGATCATGGGAGAATTCCCCGATGGTGTAGCTGTTCTCGCCGAGGCGGATACAGTGGTCGCGGAGCCGATCGAGCATTCCGGCAGCCCACTCTCCGGTGAAGAACACACCAGGCTTCCCGCCATCGACAAAAGCCTTTACCTTCGGCCAGAACTTTGTGTCCACCCACTCCTGGTACTGGCGACGGATGCACTTCAGAAGGTATTTCGCGGGACTATTCGTGTCGGGGTTGGACGCGATGGCGAGGGTCTTCTCAGGGATTTCTTTGATGTGGCTGAGAGCGCTCGCTTCGCCGAACTCCTCAACCAGCACCTTCGCCAGCCAGTCTGCATCGTGGCGCTCGATCCGCTCACCGACGTGCTTCAACGCCATCAGAGTCTTCGCCACTTCAGCGTAGGTGGCCGGATCGTCCTGAGGCGTCGCCTTCTGGTGATCCCCTGCCGAGTCCTTCGACTCGATCGTTTCGCGGTATGGCTGGCTGGCTGCCTCGATCTTGTCCCAGTGGAGCTTCGTGACCTTTGTCGCGCCCATCCGCGCCTGCTTTTCGCGGCTCATCCATCCGTGCTGGATCAGGACCTTGACCGCCTTCTGCACCTCGCGTAACGGAATCTGAGTTGAGTGGGCGACGCGCCCAAGCCCCGCATGGATGCGGTTGTCCAACGGCCACTGGCCGAAGTCCAGGAGGACCGCCTTAACAATGTAGGGCTGAACACGGACGATCCCGTCCGGGTAGCTCTTGCAAGGCTTCACCCTGTAGGTCGAGGGCACGCGGGCCTCGCGCACGACGTGCCATCGCCGGGATCGATCCTCCAGGGTGTGCTGTTTGGGTTTTGACTCGGCCATGATCTGGTCCCCCTAAGTGCTAATACCGACTCACATAGGGATTCCGGTATTTCAGTGGGCCGTAATCACTTCTTTTTTTGCGTGGGCCTTCAGGATGCGCTCCAGGGCAGTACAGAGCCCCTCACGGTTATCGATAGCCTTCCGCAGAGCAACAGCCCTCGCGTCGTTCTGCTTCGGTTCGCACGGTGTTTCGCCCAGCTTCCGGATGGCGTTGTACACCGCTTCGGGCTCATGTTCGCTGCCCAGCTTCTGGGCGACCCGGTAGCGATCTGCGCTGGACATGTGCAGATGACCCCACAACCAGTTTTCCAACTCCTCAAAGGCGGTGAGGAGCTGGGTCATCTCCTCCGGGAGAGGATCATCGACCGGGTCATATTGCATCCGCCGAAAGGCACGATCCACAAGCACCAGATGACGGTCAGCCAATGCGCGGCGCTCTGGCGTCCAGCCATCCCCGTCATCGTCATCATCGTCATCGCAGGAGAACGCCATCTTCGTGAAGGCCTGGCTCTCTGCCAGCTCCCCCAGGGTCTGGTATTTCATGGCGCAATCGTGCATTTCGGTAACGACCTTCCAGAAGCCCGCCCACGCCCGCGCCTCCTCAGGATCATCTTCGGCGTCCGCGCCACCCTGTTCGCCGCCCCGGCGAGCAACGTGAGCACGTCCTTCGCTGAACCAGACCTCCAGATCGAGACCGGCCCGCATCCCGGCGGCCCTGATCGCGGCACGCTTCAGTGGATCGCTGCCACCCTTGATTTCGTCGCGCGACACCGCGACACATTCGCCCTGGGGAGCCTTACGAACTGCGTCCAGGAGCGACCTATAACTCCGATTCCCACCGGTGGCAGTCACCGGCAGGGCCTTCCTTTCGATCTGCATGATGTCCTCCTCGGTGCCGGGTAAATCTTTGGCCCCTGGAGGCTAATACCGAAGTGCCGGGCGGCCTCCATTATTTTCTCCGTGGATTTGTGTTTTTTTCTTCGCGTATTTGCTTCTTCGTGGATTCTTGGCTGTTTTTGAGCCCCATATACGCCGGAGCGGCGTATCCGATGCGCCGCAGCGGCATGTCGTATGCGCCGGAGCGGCATATACGGATGTGCCGGAGCGGCGTACCTTATGCGCCGGAGCGGCACGCAAAAGTCAAGTAGTAAAGATCAAGGTTCTAAAGAAGAAGGGCTAACAGACCAATCTTCAAAGTGACGTGAGGCGGAATGTCAGACGCGCTAACGCGCTTTAGAAGCAAAAGCAAAACCAACAGCAACAGCAACGGCAACACCAGCTTCGCGCCTGCGAGGGCGCTCAGCCGAAACGCCTCTTCGCCCTGAGGGCTCAGAGTCTCGCGTGGACCGATCAGCGGTGCGCCTGTAACCGGGGCCTGCCCAACAGACGCTACCCAACTTCGGACGGCCCCGCGCCCCGCCCGCGCCGCCAACTGAAGTAAATCCTGGAAAGTTGATACGGGACCCCTCCTGTAGAGACCGAGGAGGGTCCGATGCATGGCACATCGCCGCCGCAATCGCAAGAAGCCTCAGCACAAGTCTGATCCCGTCACCTACCGTACTGCGCCGGACGAGGTGCTGCTCAGCCACATGAAACCTGAACACCGCGTCTGGCCGGTCGCACCTTCTCTGCGCGTCGGTCCGCCCGTGATGGACGCCGTGGTCGCTGGATCGCCGGAAGCCGCCGCAATCGCCGACAGCTACCAGTTCCGCTTCCCCGTCACGGTGGTGACCGCATGACCCGGCCCCACTGGAGCGTTCGCAAGGCACCGGGCGGCAAGTGGGTCGTCCGCCAGACCGGCGTCATCACTACGCACTCCTTCTCCTCATGGTCGGTCGCCATCACCTGGCTGATTGGACAGATGAGCAAGGCCGCAGTCGTCGCCGTCATCCGTCGCGCCGAGGAGTCCGGCGAGTATGAGGCGATCGAGGCCTGCCTCATCGACTGCCCCGACATGCACCGCAAGCGCCGCCGGATCGTGCAGGCGGCCTGGTGGCGCGGGCTCTCCGTGAGGGTCGAGGTGGAACTCGAAGCCGACCCACGCGAGACGCTCCTGCTCGTGAAGATCGGGCGCGGAGGTGCTGCATGACAGGACCCGAGCTGATCCAGGAATATGCCCGCTACCAGGCTCGGAGCGACAATGCGCTCGACGCTCTGCTCACATCTGTCCGCGCCTACGCCATGAGCGTCACGGCAGATGAGGACCTGAGCCAGGAGGTGGTGACGCTCTGCTGGCGCTTCCTCCACCAATACAAGCCGGAAAAGGGAACATTCGCGAGCTGGACGCGGACCATCATCGATAACGCCCGCAAGATGCGCTACCGTCGCGGCGGCAATATGGTGCCGGTCACCGATGACTTCCTCACCGACCTTGATCATCAGGCCGTCGAGCACCAGCGTCCGACGCCGGAACTTCTGCGGGAACTTCTCCTGCACGGACCGGAGCAGACGCGCGAGTTGGTCAGCATCGCGCTCAGCACCGGCGATCTGTACAGCGCGGGGAAGCTCCTGGGGCTCACACCAAACCAGGTTCTCCACAAGCGGCGGCTCATGCAGAAATTTGTGCGCGAAATCAGCGCGGCCTGATTTCGCTGCATATCTCCCAGTAGCGGGGCTGACCCTCCTCCTCTCAAGCCCCTGGCAGAGGTAGAGCCGATCTTCCCAGGTCGGCTCCCTCTGCCGCCTCCACCGCTGAGGAGAACAAAGGAGCCCGCCATGGTCATCGCCATCATCGTCGTCGCAGCCCTCGCTGTCGTCGGCTATATCGTGTACCGGAACCGCAAGACCGTCGTCGCCGACGCCGAGAAGGAAGCCGCAGCGCTCAAGGCAAGCGCCGAGGCCGATCTGAAGAAGGTCGAGTCCAAGCTCTAATGCCTGATCAGCTTCAGCCAGCGCCACCGGAGCGCAAAGAGTTCTGGCGCGGCGTGTTCAGCGATTCCGGCGAGCCATCCAGCTCCCGCGTGCTGACCGTCGTCCTCTCCACCGGAAACCTCGGACTCCTGACCACGATCGTCGTGCACCTGATCAGGCTGCACGATCCAGCGCAGCTCTCGTTGTGGCTCACGGCGCTCCCCGGCATCGTTCTCGGACTCGTGGGATTCAGCTCCGCGCCCTATGCGATGAATCGCGCCTCGGGCTCCATCACCGACATTCTTGCCAGCCTCCGAAAGTAGACCAGACAAATGAAGCTCCAGCGCATCCTCGTCCCGATCTTCGCCGCATCCCTCTGCTTCTTCGCATCCGCTGCTCAGACGACTCCAGCCGCACCGCCCCCGCCACCGCCCGCCCACCTCACGCAGGTCGAGACGCTTCAGCTCGAAAATATCCGGCTTCGTTACCAGCTCCTGCAGGATCAGGAAGCACAGCTTCGCACACAGTACTCGACGCTCGCCGCGCAGATCACGAAGGAACACCCCGGCTATGTCCTCGATCCGAAGACGAATCAGCTTGTGAAGGCGACACAGCCGAGGTAGTACTCAGCTTGTTATTCAGCGGGACAGCACAGGCCAGCCGGGACCGGCCTTCATCTCGATTGTCTGGCACGACCGGTTAGGGCACCGGAATATCTGCACGATGCGGGACTTCTCAACGCTGACCGTAGAACCCTGTGGTTCCTGCTCTCTGCGCTTGCCATGAGGGATTGCATACACTTCCGGGTCCTTTTCCATTGGAAAACCACAACGTGGGCAGGGGAGTTCGTTTTCAGCCATTTCCAGTATTTCCTCCGCCGCCATTGTATGACCCTTGTCGTGCTGCTCATGTGTGCTTCGTATATTCATCCGGACCGCACAGCACAAACTCACCCTTCATCAGCCTCATGGAATCCGGAACGAAAATATAACCAAAGCACCACCTCGTCTCGTGTGTTTGTTTCGGATCGATCGTGTTGCCGTAGAGGACCCTGCCGTAGACAACGAGCGTTACGTCTTCTCCGGGCTTTAGCAGGTGGGAGATGCTGTAGCCGTGCGGGACCTTAAATCCCTGACCCGTAGCGATGAGCGTTTGTGCCGGTATCGTGATCGGCGAGTCATAGTCCGGCGGGATAGTCATTAAGTCGGCACGTTCCACCAGAACGTGCGTCGCATCGCAGCTAATGAACCTCGCCGGAGACCTTCCAACGTTGGCGATATGGACATGAAAGAGGTGAGGCATCGTGTCGTCCGGCTTGACCTCCGCCACGAGCCATGGTCTTTCTGCGTTCACAAGAGCCTGAGCGTTCAGTTCTGCAGCTTTGGCAGACACTTCTGTTGCGGCGGTCTGCCGCTCGATCTTGCGCAACGTGATCACGCCGACAACGACGCCTGCAATACCAACGACTCCAAGAAGGAGATTCGTGCCGAGGCTGATGTAGTCGAGCCTGTCCTTCGGCGGCATTCCAACGACCCGAACGCTGCGGGGTTCCTGGTCTCCTTGCGCAGCGTTCTGCGCATTGGGCTGGACGGTGACCGGTGACGGCGGTGCAGGTTGTTGACCAGGTTGGCTATGGGTCGATGGGCTGGTCGAGGGTGTGGACGGGTTCTGCGAGGACATTGACCCTGGCAGAATTATTGCCAGGAAAACGCAGGTCAGGCCGGGGGCGGCAATACAAGAAAGCATCACTCGTCGTCTTCCTCCGAGGACCTCTCCGTCTCGGTCTGATATGGCTGCTTGTCGAAGTCGCGCTTCTGTCGCCACATCACCAACACGTCATCGGGTAGGCGCTCGCGACGGATTTTTGGCTTGGCGCTGTTCGCGGTCGGAAAGGCGGCGATCAGGATGCTCTCGACCGCGTCCCGCTGCGCCTTGTCGTGGATCACGAAGACCGAGAAGTAGTTCCAGAAGTTGTTGTACCGCCCGCCGGGAACTCGGGCATGGGAGAACAGTCGTGTCCAGAGCCAGCCACCTGCCTTGCCGACGTAATAGGGCACGTCGTCGCGATACAGGATGTAGACGCCGGGCTGCTGGAGGATCGGCAACCGCTTCGCGAGATAGACGGCCTGCTTCTTCTTCCTCGCGATCACGTAATCGAAAACCTCACGCGGCCACATCCTCGCGTATTTCTCGACAAGCGGCTTCGGGACACGAACGGCCATAAAACGACCTCCGGCAAAGAACTGTATCACGAGAAGTTAGAAAATTCGAAAGTAGGAAAGTTAATCACGACATGGCGACGCTAAGTAAAAACGGCAAGCGGATTGGCAGGCCGGAAGTACCCTGCGACCCGACCATGGCCGCGAAAATCTGCCTCCTGCTCTCGACGACGACGCTCGGTCTGGAACGCGTGCTGAAAAGGATCGAAGAGGAGGACGGAAAGGCTCCCTCCCTGGCGACGGTTTATCGCTGGCGGGAGGGCGACCAGGCTTTCCGAGAGGCTTACGCGCGGGCACGTCAGGATCAGGCCGACGTGCTCTTTGACTTCGCGCAGGCTGAGGCCGAGACCGCGCGGATCGGCACAGTCACCAAGGAAGTGAAAGGTGAGAAGTCATCTTCGACGACCATCTCCTCCGACAATGTGCAGCGCTCAAATTTGATCTGCGAGGTCAGTATGAAACGCGCCGCGCACCTGAATCCCAAGAAGTACAGCGAGAAGGCGATCGCAACTGACGACGCGCCGGTGAAGATTCAGGTCGAAATCGTCGGCGTTCCTCAGGTCGGGCGCAAACTGAAGCCGCCGCCGGAGTTCTGCACCGTTACTGAAGTGAAGCAGTTACCTTCTGGTGATTGATTCGGGTCTGCCCTCATATTACATTTCTTAGACGCTCGTCTGGGAAACGTAATAGGAGGCCTGAATCATGGCCAACGGGAAGTTTGTCAGCTACATCCGGGTATCGACACAGCGGCAAGGTAAGAGCGGCCTGGGGCTGGAAGCCCAGCGCGGCTCCGTCACGAGTCACCTGAACGGTGGCCGCTGGGACCTCATCGCTGAGCTGGTCGAGGTCGAGAGCGGCAAGCGTGCCGACCGGCCTAAGCTGGCCGAAGCCCTCGCCCTGTGCCGCCGCCATAAGGCAACGCTGGTCATCGCGAAGCTCGACCGGCTGGCCCGTAACGTCGCCTTCATCGCGAACCTGATGGAGAGCGGCGTCGAGTTTGTCGCGTGCGACATGCCTCAGGCCAACCGCTTCACCCTGCATATCCTTGCCGCCGTCGCCGAGCACGAGGCCGCTATGATAAGCGCTCGCACCAAGGCCGCGCTCGCCGCCGCTAAGGCTCGTGGTGTCAGGCTCGGAGCCACGGACCCCAACCGCATCGCGAAGTACGCCCGTAAGGGCACACAGGCACGACAGAAGGCCAGCGCTGCCCGCGCTCGGGAACTTCAGCCGGTCATCGCCTCCCTCAAGGCGGAAGGCGCGATCACACTCCACGACCTCGCCACCGGCCTGAACGCAAAGCACATCTCCGCTCCTCGCGGCGGCGAATGGAGCGCCACGCAAGTCATGCGACTTCTCGCCGCTCAGTAGAGCGCCGGTCTCCCCGGCGCGGGAGACCGATCATCGCCTCAACCCCCAAAATCTCGCTGCAGCCGAAGCAGCTCCAGCTCTACGACCTGATCCGCGACCCGAAGGCGCTCGTCATCGGCGCGGGCGGCGGGCGCGGCTCCGGCAAATCCTCCGGCCTCGACCGAGTGCTCATCCGGCTGATGGCCGAACAGCCCGGCCTCCAGTGCACGCTCGTGATGCGGAACTGGGATCAAGTTTTCAAATACCACATTGAAGAGATTCGCAAGGCCCAGGACTTCCGCCCCCTCAACGAAAACCTGAAGGTCACGTCCCCCGCGTCCCTCAAGATCGGCACGAGCCAGCTCGACTTCAGCTACGCCGAGAACCTGCAGGACGTGATCCGGCGCTTCCGATCCGCGAACATCGATGTCCTGGTGGTGGACCAGAGCGAGCAGTTCACCGAAGCGGAAATCCGCGAGATGCGGCAAGCCGCGCGATCGAAGAGCGGGAAGCCCGCGAAGCTGGTCCTCAGCTTCAACATGCGCGGGGCCGGAATCGACTTCCACCGCAACTGGTTCCACCTCCGCCGCGTAGGCGCTGAGGAGTCAGCCGACGAGTTCCGCTTCGTCAAGTTCTCACCCTGGGACAACGTCCAGTGGGTCATCGAAGCGCTGAAGGAAGACGGCTACACCGTCGATGACTACTACTCCTGGACGGATGAGCAGCGGAAGCGATACGCGGCGAAGCGCGGCTCCTACACCAAACAGCTCGCCTCCCTCGATCCCGTCGTCCGGAAGGCCGACTGGGACGGCGACTGGGATTCGATCGAGGGCACGTACTTCCAGAACTCCTGGGATCAGGACGTGACGCGCATCAGCGCTGGGAGGGTGGAGGCACTCCGGAAACCCACCGCGACCCACTGGATGTCAGCGGACTGGGGCAAGGCCCATTATTGGCCGACGTACTTTCATTTCCGCGTCGCGCTGTCGCCCTCCGAAGTCCACACCATCCTCGGCTGGCACGTCGAATCGCCGCTGAACGTCACCGTCACCTACCGCGAGCTGATCAAGAACGAAGTCACGCCGGATCAGATGGCGCGTCTGCAGATCGCCGCGACACCGGAGCACGAGCGCCCGCGCATCAAGGCTTACTTCCTCTCCCCTGAACAGGTCACCGGTGAGCCCGGCTCCGTCGGAGCACAGCAAGCCCGCGAGCTTCGCGCTGCCGGGATGCCGGGGCCGCAGAAGGCGGACAACGATCGCATCGGGGGCTGGTCCCTGATGGATCGCCTCCTGCGCGGCACCAAGTACGCCGGGCACGATCCCACTACGCTTCGGATCACCTGTAACGCCTGCGGTCATTCCACCATCGCGCCCGCCGGAACCCATTCGAAGTGCTCCCACTGCGGTTCGATCAGCCTTCGCGCCGTCCCTTCGCAATGCGCGGACGTGTGGCTCATCTCCTCTGAGTGCCCTGAGCTGCTGGAGTCGATCCCGAAGCTCATCCGCGATCCGAAGAAAATCGACGACGTTCTCAAGACCGACGAAACGTCGGCCCGGCTGGAGCAGGACATCGCCGACGCGGTGCGCTACGGCCTGAAGACGATGCTGGCTCCCCGGAAGAAGACCGAGGAGGACCTGTACCGGGAGCGCATGGATGCCGAGGACGATCCGGCGGCGCGGATGATGATCGCCGCCCGTCACGCGCTGCGGAAGGACAAGGCCCCGCGCGGCTACTGGGCGCAGCGGTTCAAACGGCGGTCGATGTCCCGCTAAAAATCCTCCGGGCGAAATCAGCCCGGTCAGTTGTCGCCGCATATCTGCTTTGTAGACCGGCGCGGCATAGGAGTCGGCCGAGATGTCCGAACCGGGTCCTGAAAGAACCTCCATTGAACACCGCGCCATCCGGAGACCAGATGCCCTGGCTGAACACTTTCATCGCTGCGCTGTTCCCGTACCGCACGCACCTCGAAGCCGAGGTCGCGTACCTGAAGGGGCAGCTCGCGCAGCGCCAGCGGCGCGTCGATGAATTGCAGGAAGCTCTGATCGCCGCGAAGGCTCCGATGCCGCCGCAGCCGCGCTCCGAACCTGCCGCGCCATCCCCGGCGAAGCCGCGCGGGTGGAATGCCTGGCGTGAGAGCCGCAAGGAAGCTGACGCGATGACCGACGAGGCGAGCGCATGAATTCGTACATGGAGTTCCGTCACTCGCTGATGCGCGGCGCAAAGGTGCGCCTGATGGAGATGGGCATGAAGCCGACGAAACAGGCGGCGAGGAAGCTCGTCGATCGTGAGATGCAGCGCCTGCGGGCGCTCGAAAAATTACAGGGCGCGACCGCGCCTCAAGGAGTCACAGATGCCCTCTAACCGCGCCCTGCGTCGCGCCAGTCGCCGCGCCGAAGCAGCCAAAGCAAAGCCCGCAGGCGGCGATCCCGCCGTCGATCAGGATTTCACCGATCAGAGCCCTGCCGATCAGCAGCCGCAGTCGATTCAGGACGACCCAAAGGCCATGCAGCTCGTCGATGAGCTGAAGCAAATGGGCTACACCGCTGACGACGTCGCCGCAGCGATGGGCGATGACGATCAGGACCAGTCCACCGGCGACGGCAACGCACCCGCCACAGGCTCCGCCGCGATCCAGCTCCCGGGAATGCAGTAACCGGCCCTCCCGACTCGAAGAATTCCCTCTCCCGGAGACTCCCCCATGTCCTCTATTTCTGTTTCTGTCCCCAACGTGCTCCTACAGAACGCGGCCAATGATTTGGTCGTCATTCATCAGATCGTTGCCGTGGGCATTCCCGCCGACTCCATCCGGAACGGCGTCGTCCATCTCACCTCGCCCGGCACTCTGACGAAGACCGTGCAGAAGACCGCGACGGTTTTCACCTTCACGCCCCCCGCGCCGGTCCCGGACGCAAAGGATGTGCAGATCGCCGCCCTTCAGGGCAAGGTGACCGCCGCCGCCGCTCTCATCGGCAATCTGCAGAGCCGTGCGACCTCGGCGGAGAACCTGAACAACGCGCTTCAGCATCAGGTCGCTGCCTCGACCGCACAGATCACGGACCTCAAGGGCAAGATCGCGTCGGCGGAAGCATCCCTCGCTGCGGTCACGGCGAAAGCCGCGCCAGAGACGCCCGCTCCCACGGCTGAAGAGCCCGCGAAGTAATGGCCCTGGAACTCGAAGAAGACGTTCTGACCGGCGACGATGCCGACGAAGAGCAGGAGACAGCCGCGCGTGAGTACGCGCCCGGCGAGCTTGCGCCTTCCATCGTCACGAAGTCCAAGGTCTGGAAACCCGCCGACCTCGAAAAGCAGGGGATGCTCAACGTCATCCTCGACCTTCTGCGCAATTGCTTCTCCTCTGATGAAGCACCGCGCCGCTGGCAGGTGCTTGAGACGTGGGAAGCGCGGCTGTTCGATCGCGGCTACCAGCATCTGGAGGGCACCAAGGAAGGCGGATGGCGTGTCCCCGCTGCTGGTGGCAGGGAGAATCACAATGGCATCGCCGATCAGGACGAGGCCGGAGTCTTCGCCACCAACATCCTGTCTTCGCAGGGTGACATCGCAATCGGTGCGCTGAATCGCGGCGCGGTCAAGATCAGCTTTTCCCCGCGACGCAACAAGCGCCCGCAGGATGTCGCGGCGGCAGCGGCGGCGAACGAGTACCGGTGGCTGTGGACGAAAAACAACGCCACGCTGCAGTACGACCTGACCTCACTCGGCTGGACCGACCCCCGCGCCGTCGTATGGACGCGCACGATCGCAGACAAGCGGTTCGGGCACGACGACGACGGCAACCCCCGTCAGATCGAGCTGTCCTCGGTGTTCGGCGTCCTCGAATCGCGCCTCCCCATGATGGCGAACGCGGTGAAGGATTGCGGCCACTTGTCTGTCTTTGACGAGATGGATTACGGGATCGCCCGTGCGACGTATCCCTGGATGGGACGAAAGCTGAAGCCCAGCCTCGGCACTTTCGGAGAGACGGAGTTTGAGCGGATCGCCCGGATCAACACACGCGTCGGTGTGCTCGGCAGATACGCGACCTCCGGCGTCTCCGGCATTCGCGAAGTATCGATGGGCTATCACTGGATCAGGCCCGGCCTCTTCTATTCCGATCAGCTCACCGACCTGGAGCGCGAATTCTTCCTCGCCAACTTCGAAGATGGTTTGTTCTGCGTCACGGGCGGCACGGAACTGTGCGCTGCTTGGAATGAGTCGATGGACGCCCACGTCGAATCAGGTACGTTCACGCGCGGTCAGGGCCAGAGCCGTCGCGCTCTCGGCTCCTCCGATCTGCCGATTCAGAAGAGAGTGAATCTGTGGGCGGACCTCTGGGATAACTTCGTCCGTTCTGCGATTCCGATCACGGTTCTCGATTCGATGGTCTTCAATACAGAGGCCGTCGCTGAGTTAGAAGCAACGCCGCGCCGGTTCCTCCCCGCCACGCCGAACGAAGGGCAGAAGCTCACCGATGCGGTCGGGCAAACGCCCGCACCCGCCCCGATCCCCGGCATGGCGGAGATGTTCCAGTGGTACGTCGGACCGTTGATTCAGGGAATCGACGGCGCGACGCCCGCCCTGTTCGGCGGCGGAGAAGGCGTGGACAATACAGTCGGCGCGACGATGATCCGGCTGAACCAGGCGCTGGAGCGTTACAGCACTCCCTGGCAGATGGCGAACAACGTCATGGCCCGCGCCGCATGGCAGGCCGCGAAGTGCTGCGCCAACAACAACGACGAAGAGATTTTCGATTCGGCGGACGGATACGGCGACGTTTGCATCAACCCCGAGGCCCTCCGCAATGGTGAGTACACGTCGAAGGCTGAAACTCTGGGCTCGATCCCCGAATCCGGAGCGCAGCGCGAAGCAAAGGTGCTCGAAGTTCTGGAGATGGCGAACACAAACGCCCAGGTGGCGAGCATCGTGGCGACGCCGTCGAACGCACGAGAAATCGTGAAGGCCCTCCATATCGACGATGTGATCACCGTCGATGAAGCCGAGTCTGAAGACAAACAGATCGAAGAAATCGAGCTGCTCCTCAACAACGAGCCGCTCCTCAATCCCGCATGGCAGGAGCTGTCGGATCAGCTCGCAAAGCTGACGGCGACGCATGAGGTCGCAAAGGCTCTCGCGTCGCAGGCTGTCGCGGGCGGCACGATCCCGGACGAACAGACGATCGCGCAGGGACAGGCGATGGAGGAAGCGGTCGCGGCGCTGCAAAAGCAGCTTAATGACACGCCGCAAAATCTGCCTTACGTGCCGGTCGCCCAGGACGACTCCGAGGACCATGAGACGGAAGCGGCGACTCTCTTCACGTGGATGCAGACCTCGGACGGTCGCACCATTCGGCGCAAGGCCGATCGTGAACAGCCCGGTGACATGGAGTCTTCGCCTAACTGGTGCAAGTGGACGAACTGCTACCTGCACTGGCAGGGCCACAAGGCCATGGCGGCGAAGTTCTCGAAGGCGTCGCTGCCGCCGAAGCTCAACTTCACCGGCAAGCTGACGCCGGAACAGCAGGCCCAGATTCTTCAGGCCGCTGGCATTGAGACCGACCCGGCATCGGTCGCCGAGCCTCAGGAAGCAGAGCAGGAAACCATTCAGCGCGGTCCGTTTGCAGAAGTGAAGACGCGGATCAGGAAGAGGTTGTAGATGGCACGTTTGAACGCCGAAGACAGGAAGCGCCTCCGCAGCAGCTCATTCGCTCTGCCCGACAAACGCGAGTTTCCGATTGAGGATCGCGAGCACGGCGAGAAGGCGCTGCAGCTCCTGCCGAATTCTGATACGACCCCGGCGGAGAAGGCACGCGTCCGCGCCGCCGTCCATCGGAAGTTCCCGACGATGGGGAAGAACTGACCGCGTGGAGTACCTCAAGTCCGCACCTTTCACCGTTCCCGTCAATGACGGAAAGATTTCCCAGCTCGACTGGGACCGGGCGTTTTTGAGCCCCGAAGAATTCCGCCGCAAGTACGGAACCGAGACACCAGAACCAGGAGACCAGACACATGGCCGCTGAAGCCCTCGACTTTTCCGCAATCGATTCTGCCGTCGATGATGTGCAGGATCAGGCATTCGATAACCAGGAACAGACCGACGATCAGGTCGTCGATCAGCAGACCGATGACAGCGATGGCGGTGGCGACGGCGGAGCGCAGCAGACGCAAGGTGAGAAGGTCGATGGGCGTCGCGGTCCGGCCAACATCCGCAACAGCATCAAGGCCGCGACCGAGGCTCTGCCGGACCAGGCACAGGCATTCAAGGAGCTGGGCGGCGCGTACTTCCGCGAGGCGGCCTACAAGCAGCACTTCGGAACGCCGCAGGAAGCGGCCAGCGCGAAACAGCTTATCGAATCCGTCGGCGGAGTCGATGGCATCTCGACGCTCCAGCAGCGCGACGCGATGTACTCGCAGCAGGATGAGTTCCTGAAGTCCGGCAACCCGGAAATCATTGACGACTTCTTCAGCGACTTCCCGGAGGGCGCGGCGGCGCTCGCTCCGCACTACCTCGAAAAGCTCTCGAAGGTGAATCCTGAGGCCTTCGCCAGCGCGGTGGTCCCATACGCAGTCGGGATGCTGCAGGGCGTCGGCTTCGGCGATTACCTCAAGGCGATCGTCGATGAGACCGACCCGGCGCGGGCGAAGAAGCTCGTACAGCAGCTCTCAACCTGGTTCAATGGCGAGCAGGGCAAGGTGCAGCAGATGCGCCAGGCACAGCCGAAGAACCCCTCGAATGATCGCGTCAAGGAGCAGCAGACGAAGCTCGATCAGGAGCGCGAACAGCTCTTCCACGATCGCGTCAACGAAAAGATCAGCTCGAAGGTCGATGTCCAGCTCGGCAAGGTCGTCGAGCAGTGGGCGAAAAAGAACGGCTGGAACGACGAGCAGAAGCAGGAGTTCCGCGCTCGTCTGCTCCAGGATGTCGCGGCTCAGATGGACAAGGACGACACGTACAAAAAGCAGGCCGGGCTCCGCTATGCCAACAAGTCACGCACACACGACACCGTCGCCAACTTCATCTCCGGCGAGTTTCTCCGCCGCATGAACGACAAGGACGGGGCGCTCGCGACCGAAGCGAAGGTGAATAAGCTCTTCGGAAAGACCACCAAGGTGAAGCCGCAGACCACAGGTACGCCAAAGGCGGGAGGTCCGAAGACCGCTCCTGGTGGCGGCGCGATCAAGATCAGCGCGGAACCGTCGCAGGATCAGATCAACTGGGGTCATCCTGACGCCGAGGTTCTGTACATCCAGAACGAAGCCTGGCTGAAGAACGGTCGTCACGTCCGCTGGTAGGAGATTTATTTTCCGAAGAAATCAGCCGACTCCCACTTACCCGCATATCTGCCTTTTAGAAGATCGAGCGTAATCGGCGCGTCGCTCCCGCCCGTCACGGTGAACGTCATCACTGCCGATCGAGTGTATCCGGCGCGTCACTCCCGCCCGCCCCTTTGAGCGTTATCACTGCTCGCTCCGACCACCCAAAGAC
>JBKICP010000446.1:0-13171 GCA_046567085.1 Acidobacteriota bacterium | reverse complement strand
ACCGGGGAGAAAACACATCCGCGCGACGACGCCCTTCGTGTGTCCGCGCCCCGGAGATTTCTCAATGGCCATCGGCACAGAAGCAGCGGTCCAGTCCATCGAACTGGAAGCGTTTGCTGCCAAAATTCCCGCGCTGATCCCGCAGTCGAAGACGCTCTATGCGCTCGCTCAGGATCGCTTCCAGAAGGTTCCGACCTCCAACATCACGTTGGGCGGCGCAACCTCCCGTCCTTCCATGCGTGTTCCGTTCCGTGTCCAGGGTGGCGCTGCCATCGCGCAGGGCACCGGCAACGGCGACGCAATGGGTCGCGGAAACATGTCGGTGTGGCAGGACTTCGTCGCCTCACCCGTCTATTCCTATTCGGTCACGGAAATCACGGAATTGGCGCGACTCGCCACCAACGGCAAGAAACGCGGCCTGATCGCTCTCAAGGCGGAGGAGCTGAAGAACTCGCTCGACTCCACGCTGGCGGGCCTCGAAGCTCTCCTTTACGGCGACGGCTCGGGCGCGGTTACCCAGATTCCGTCCGGCGCGACCGTCAGCTCCAGCTCAGGCTCCGGCAACCAGACGAGCTACATCACCGGCCTCCGCGCGATGCTCGTCACCGACAACCAGGTCCTGCAGTTCTTCCCCTCTGAGGGCGGAAGCTCGCGCGGCTCGGCGACGGTCTCGATCAACGATCCTGTCACCGGCACCGTGTGGTTCTCCACCGCTCTTCCGGCGGGCGTGCAGGCGGGCGACTACATCGTCGTCGCTGGTTCTTCGGGCGCTGTCGGTTCCGGCATCCTCGGCACCACGAGCTGGATCAACTCAGCCACCTCGGGCACCCAGGCGGGCATCAACCGCGCGACTTACCCGTCGCGTATCAGCTCGCCCAGCATCAACCTGAACGGCGCGTCGATCACCGCATCGCTGTCGCAGCGTATCGAAGCACTGCTCGGTCGCGCGATGGGCGGCGACAACAAGACGAAGGACTCGGGCATCTACCTCTTCCCCGAGGACCAGGCGTATGCAGTTGGCACGACGAACTACTATTCGAGGCAGATCAGCCACCTGAAGGACGACGGACCGGGTAACACCGTGCCGGATGCATCGAAGAAGTTCTTCCAGCGTAAGTACGGCGACCGCGACGTGCACGTGTCGTACGCGCAGCCGTCGGGCCGCGTGGACATGATGCTGACCGAGGAGTGGTCCATCGGTGAGCTGTGCCCTGTGCAGCTCTATGACTACACCGGCGAGGGTGATTACAGCTTCCCGGTTCCCGATCCGGACGGCAACGGCTGGCTGACCAGCCGCCAGTTCGCTTACCAGGTCGGCCTGCAGGTCTTCTGCTCTGCGCCGCGTCACCAGCTCTACGTCTACGACGCATCACAGCCCACGATCTAACCCCAACCTCCGGGGCGGCTCAGCCCGCCCCTTCACTTTCCAACCTCGACCAGAAAGAGACCAGACATGGAAGTTATCGACCGTCGCAAGTTCGACGCAGCCGGTGACCTCGTGGCAAATGATGAGCCCGAGACCACGGTCAGCACCCTCGACATTGCAAAGGCTCTCGCCGATGTTCCGCGCGTTTACGGCCCCCCTCATCCGATTCTGGATCGCATCCTCGTGCTGCGCACGAAGGCCGACACAACGTTCGAGGGCACGCACATCATCGTGCCGGACATCGCGAAGCAGGACCCCAACAAGGGAGTCGTCGTCGCGGTGAGTCCGGTGCTGAAGGAACATGGCGTTCCGCTCGGCGGCGTCTGGGTTCCCTGCCAGGTGAAAGAAGGGGACGTTGTGACCTTCACGCAGTTCACCGACGAGCAGTTCAAGCGCGACGGCGATGTCTACGTTCTTCTGAGGATTCACGACATCAAGTTCGTTGAGCCGGTCTCTTATGCAGTCGCCAGCCACTAACTTTCATCCGATCCCGAACGCTCGCGGCTTCGCTGTCGAGCGTCGCGAATGTCCGGCGCACTTGCAGGAACGGATCAGCCAGGTCGGCGGCCTGAATCGCTACGACGAGCCTGTGTACAAGCTCGCGTGGGCGCAGACGGAGACCATGATTCAGGGTGGTGAGTGGGAAGCCGAAGGCGATACCCACATCGGCTACCGCCGGGTCTACCTCAGCGATGGCTTGCCCCACTGGGTTTTGCTGAAGTGGGTGGACGCGGGGAAATCGCTGGAGATGCCTTTCCTTCCGGCACAGGGTCCGGCCAGCTACTACGCAGAAAACCGCTGCCCGAAGACCGGCCTACAGATTCTGGGCGGATATCCGCACCACGGCAGTTACAAGATCGCGCTGCCTCTCGTCGCGAAGTGGTTCGAAAAGGGCGAGCTTCGTATTCATGCTTACCCGCTTGATACCGAAATCGTCGAGATGATGAGCCCGGTGATCCAGGCGTCAATGATCCTCCCGCTCGAAGCGAAGATGCGCTTCATGAAGGAAGAGGACGAGAAGGACGAAATCGAGCGCGAGAAGCAGTTCGACGCGGTCTACAACGACATCAAGCTCTCGAACGCAGCCCGCGCCTCCGACTGGGTGCAGGACAAGGCTCGTCAGATCGAGCGCACCTTCAATGCGGCGTTAGTGATGAAGCTGCACCGTAACCGGCGATTTCAGTCGGATCGCCCGATTTAGTCAGGAGACCAGAAGCATGGCAGAAGCAACGTATCAGGTGGCCGCTGAACGGCCCGACCTCGGTCAGAGCCTCGCAAAGAGCAGCAAGAGCGGCAAGAACATTCCGGTCAGTGTGCGCGGCTTCAACCCGGATGACATCCGCCCTACCGACGACGTGAAGGTCGTTTACTTTTTCAACATCGCGCCGGTGGAGCACCGTCGCAGCTTGCCGCCGAATCACCCGCGCGACATCATCTTCCCGGCCTGCCCGCGCGGCCAGGCGTACGTCCTGGCGCACAGCGCAATCACGCATCCGTTTACGGAGTTCCGCGAAGACCAAAACAACAACCGCTTTCCGGTTTACACGGACGGCTATCGCGAAGCGACGAAGATTCTCTGTCCGCTGAATCCCGGCACCGATCAGGACTGGGACGACACAGCAACGATTCACGGCGGCGGAAACCTGTGCCGCCTCGGCGTGTTCTGGTCCGTGAACAATCCGCCGCTGCCAGCAGAACTGAAGGCCGCGCGGAAGCGCCTGGAGCAGAGCTACCGGGCAAAGATCGAAGAGATGGTCGAAATCGAGGCGTCAGACGGCCAGGACGAGGCGCGGCGTCGTGCGGACAAGACGGCTCATGCCGCCGCCGAGTACTTCGAGCAGTCCTTCTCATGGCATCGTTCGGACCTGAGCCAGAAGCGGGACGGAACCAAGGTTGATTGCGCCGCGTGCGGCGAGAAGATTCAGCCGACGGCTCGCATTTGTAAGGAATGCGGTGCGCCCACCGATCCAAAGCTCCTCGACTCGTGGCTCGCTGACAAGTTCGGCGCGAAGTCGAAGCCCGGTCGCCCGAAGACGTTCGTCGATCCCGACCACGTCGTCGAGTCCTAATTTCTCAACCTTCCGGGGAGACACTCTCCGCTCGATCCGCCGGGTATCTGGTCCCCGAGTGGCGCGGAGAACTGTCTCCCCGGATGTCTCTTCAGAGGTAACTCCCCATTGGCAGTTGGCGGTCAGAATAACTATCCCTCGCTGAATACGATCGCGAACCTTGTCCGCTCCCTGGTGAACGATGACAAGGCAGGCGCAACGGGTACGCCCGGCGAAGGCCAGATTCTGACGAACTCATCCGTGACACTGCAGAACCTGATGAACAGCGCGATCCGCGAGACCTATCGCGACGTGCGCATCATGGGCCAGCCGACTCTGATCAAGGACAACTTCATCCTCTACGGCCTTACGCCCGTGAATTCACCGCTGGGCGTCGGAGCGCCGAATCCGGCGACGCAAGTGTCGCTTCAGTTCGTCGGTTACTTCGACGGCCTGGAGTACAACTCGAACCTCGCACTACCCGGCGATCTGATCCTCCCGCTCGAAGTGTGGTGGCGGCAGAGCGGAACCAACTTTCCGTTTGTTGAAGTCCCCGAGTCCACCGGTCCGCTGCGTTCACGCTATCAGTCGATCCCTCCCGGCCAGTGGGAATGGCGGCAGGACGGAATCTGGATGAACGGCTCGATCGTGCCGATCGACGCCCGCCTTCGGTACATCTCGACATTCGTCGATCTGGCAGCGCCCAACATCGATTGGTCGAACACGTTCGTCCCGATCATGGATTCGCAGGAGGCGATCGCCGACAAGATCGCTCTCCGCTATCAGCGTCGTCAGATCGCATTCTCGCCTGAGCTGGCCGAAGTCATCCCCGATCTGATCGCACAGGCAAAACGCTCCACGCTGGCGCTGGCGCAGCAGGTGACGCGCACCCGCCAGAAGATCGACTTCCAGATCAAGCCTTTCGGCGGACCTCGCGCGGCCCGCGCCAACTACCTCTTCTAAGGAGTACCTCCCCATGGCTCTTGCACTCACGGTGCTCAACGCACCGAACGGTACCGACAACTCACAGAAGCGCACCTGTGTTGAAGGAACCGGCGTTCTCTCCGGTAACTACGCCGCTGGCGGCGAGGCCATTAACTGGCTCGCGCTTCAGGATGCGTCGGGGCAGAAGGTTCTGCTCAACACATCGAATCTGAGCCCGCTCTGGGTCGAGTTCCAGATCGGTGTGCCCGACGGCGCGGTGTGGCCGCTCGTCTACAACTATTCGACCGGGAAGCTGCAGTCGTTCGTGCAGTCCACCGGCGACGAGCAGTCGGCGGGCGCATACGCAGGTTCTCAGACTGGCGCGACGCTCTACTTCAAGGCCGAGTTCCAGAACGACTAAGTGGCTGGAAACGTCGCGGTACTCGGGACGTTCTCGGGCCATGTGACGCTCGCCGATGCGCGGGACCTCCCGCACGGCGCATCACCTCGGAACCAGAACGTGGATTTCAGGGTGGGCAGTGTGTTCACGCGCGGCCCGCTCACGAATCCGTTCACCTATGAGAACTCCGCCGTCGGCCCTTCGCCAGGCGGCGCGGCGGTCGGTGTGTCCCTCGGCGCGAATGCCTGGACCAGCCCGAGCAGCGTTCTCACCGAAGGCACGTTCGCCACTTCTCATACGACCCCCTTCAGTCTCCCGGTCGCGAATGTTCAGGTCCTCCTGTTCGGTGGCGTCTGGTACACGATCGTCTCCTTCGGACAGAACGTACCGGCCTATACAGCCGGGCAACAGTACACCTTCTCGGGGCTGACACATTATCCGGAACTCAATGGTCAGGTCCTGCCTCCTTTCACCGGAAGCGGTGGCCCGGTCATTTCACCAAACCAACAGGTCTTCGCCTTCGGTGCCACCAGCTATGGGCCATCCGGTGACACCGGTACGGCGTCGGTCTCCGGTCTCTTTACCGGCACCGATGCGATCGCAGTCACCGAGTTCGCATTCTCTGTGCCTTCGACGGCCACGCCTCAGGGCTTCATTGGCTCGATCCTCGGTTATGCTTCGGTTCCCGGCCTCACGCTTTCGGTGCAGTTGCTCAAAGCGGGCGCTCCGGTGGGCACCGTGGAGACGGTCGCTTTACCGACCAGCCCGACGACGCTGAAGTTCGGCTCGATCAACGACCTCTTCGGAGCGAGCTGGGCATACTCCGATCTGAACAACACGCAGTTCGGCCTCCGGATCACCGCAGGCGGAAGCGCCGCCGGTGAGGTCTTTGCCGGTTACACCACCATCACGGCTTACTTCCTCCCGACACAGAAAAACTACAACTACGTCACGACGTTTGAAGACTCCTTCGGAAATATCTACACGCTCGCCATCGATGCCTCCGGCGAGTGGTGGATCGAAGATGTCCTGCACACTCCGAACGTTCTCACGCCGCTTTTTAGCGGTCCCCCGGCTGGCAGCTTCGCATCCTCGTTCACGGCGAATTCGCGCCAGTACATCTGCACCTCGGACCTTCGTCAGGGAAATTACGTTCCGCAGCAATACACCGGACAGGCACAGGGTCTGCAGGGTGGCTGGACGGATCGCGTGTCCCAGGTTGGTCCCGGCGCAGCGCCGACGTTCACGCCGATTTCGTCGTCGTCGAATCAGTTTGACATCGCGACGATCACACAGCCCGCCGCGAAATCGCAGGGCTTCTCCTACTTTCTGCAGTCCAGTGGCCCCGGCTCCACTTCGCCGGGAAACGTCGTCACTTTCTACTACCTGGATTCGACGGAAGCGCCCGGCCCCGACGAGGACCTCGTCTCCGCCTTCAACAGCGGTTATCCCGTCTTCCTCTGGGCATCGTTCACGGGCACGCCCCAAGCCTTCGGACCTCAGGTGGTTCAGGTAACGGCGGTCGGCGAGGCGCAGCCGCCGGGTCAGCCGCGTAAGTTCTATTACTTCACTTTCAACGTCACCTCGGTCGCATACACCTTCTACGCGGGCTCCGGGCACTCCGAATACACCGCCAACTACCAGCGCACCCTCGCGACTATGACGATGGCCGCGCCGGTGCCCGGTCTAACGATCGGCAACAAAGCAACGATCGCCGGGTCTTCGGTCTCTGGCTACAACAACCAGTGGACGATCACGGAGACGCCGAACTCCGGTTCGTATTCGATCACCGAAACCCAGGTGAGCGGTGGAACCGCGACCTACAGCTACAGCCTGATCAATGGCAGCGTTCCCGCAGAGGGGCAACTGATCACCATCACCGGAACCGACAACGCCGACGGTCAGCTCAACCTCGTCAACGCGACGATCGCGACCGCCTCCGGTGGTGACACCGGGACCTTCACCGTGAGCGTCTCGCTCCCTGATGCAGCGGCGACTTCCGAAGAAGGTCAGGCGACCACCGCTGGCACGGTCTTTGACTTTGATCCGGGCGCGACCCAGGGCTCCGGTTCAACCACGAATCCGATTTACGGCGATGCGACCGGAGGAACCCTCACCTTTGGCGGCACCGGCCAGTTCATGGCTGCGGGCACGCGCAAAGGAACCGTCTTCTTCATCACCAGGAACGGATTCTGGACGGCACCCGCGCCACCGGTGACATTCAGCGCGTCGGGTGACACGATCACCGGGATTCAGGCGAGCAACATTCCGATCGGTCCACCGAACGTTATCGCTCGGGCGCTCGTGTTCACCGAAGCTGGCTCCAATGGTGTCCCCGGAGCGAACTTCTACACGATTCCGGGGCCTGTTCAGTACATCGTCAACAACGTCACCTATACGACATCGTCTCTCTTCATCAACGACAACACGACAACCTCCGCGACATTCTTCTTCACCGATGCGGCGCTGCTCGACGCCACCGAAGTAGACATCCAGGGTAACGACCTGTTCTCGCTCGCGGAACTCGGCAATGCGGCGTGGTGTACGCAGTATGCGGCCCGCAGCGTGTGGGGTCGGGTGGACAACAAGATTCAGAACTTCCTGAACCTGACGTTCGATGGCGGCTATCTTGCGAATCCCAGCGGCAACTTGATGCCCCTCGGCTGGAACATCGACAGCTCCACGATCATCGCCGGAAATGCTCCGACGCTGCTCTCCTCGCCGGTCTTCGGCAACAGCTATTACCTGAGCAACCAGAGCGGATCAACGCAGGCAGCTTTCGGACGCATCTATCAGTCGGCTTACCAGGACTGGAACCAGGTTGCAATTCTCCGGAACCAGACTGCGTACTCGGTGCGGGTCTCTTGCCGAACGCCTTCGTCGGCCACCGATGGCGATCTGGTGATCGACTTGACGACCTGGGATAGCGGCACCGGATTTGGCACGACCTACGGCACGTATTCCCTGGCGCTTTCTTCGATGACCTCGACCATGACGACGTACGAAGGAACGCTGCTGACGAACGATTCCCTGAACATTCCTTCGGACCTCCAGCTCCGTTTGTGGGCGCAGAACCTGCCGAGCGGCGCGGATATCGAAATCGATCGCATCGAATTGTTCCCAACCGCCGCGCCGGTCAACCTGACGGGACTCGTAATGAGTTACGAGAACGATTACGAGAGCTTCGACCAGGACACCGGAGGCCAGGACACCTCGAACGTGAACGCACAACCCGCGAACGGCGCGTTCGTCATGCACTCGACACTCTATGTGGTGAAGGAGAGTTCGCTCGGCTTCCTGAAGGACACTCCGAACCAGGAACCTGCCAACTGGAATCCATTCGAAGAAGTCTCGAATGTCGCCGGAGCATCCGGCATCAATGCCTTCGATGTCGGCGAAGAATGGGCGGCGATGGCCTGTCAGAACGGCCTCTTCCTCTTCAACGGTGGTCAACCGGTACCGATCCAGCTCGAAGTCGGCGATATCTGGCAGGCGATTAACTGGGCCTATGGGCACACGATCTGTCTGCGCAACGATGTTGCGAATCGTCGCTTACTCGTGGCCGCTCCCCTCCCGACTCCGAATCCGTGGATGGTTGATGCAGAGGAGAATCCGAACCCGACGCAGCCGAACGTCGTCCTCATGCTGAATTACAAGGGCATCGGGACCGTCGAGGAGCTGATGGGCATGGCCCCGATGCACGTGACGATGATGGGTAGCCTGGCCGTGCAGGACCTCCGACGCAAGTGGAGCCTGTGGACGATCCCCACCCCGTACATGGGCATGGTGAAACGAAACGAGCTTCTGTCGCTGATGATGTTCTGCAACGGGATCGGCTCGTCGAAGATTTACTACCTCGGCGCGACGCCGACCGGCCAGGACGACGGCGTTCCATTTACTTCGAGTTACTGCACCTACGGATTCGTCGATCCGGAGCAGGCGCAGCAGAACCCGATGTTCGGCGAATTCAACAAGCGTTTTCTGTACTGGGACCTTCTCGTCCAAGGGAAAGGAACCGCGTCGCTGACATTCTTCCAGAACACTCTCGGCGCACCGTATCCATTCGAAGTGCCGGGCGGCGTCACGCTCTCATCGCCCGCCGCGAACGACCTCGAAGGCAATCTCAACGAATACGCTCAGCGCGTGTTCACCGAAATCGTAGTTGAAGACGGCTGGTTCGATCTGAGCCGCGTCTCGCTCATCGGCGGTAAAGACCGGTGGGCACCAAACCGGGGTGTGTGATGGGTCAGATCGGCGGCGTAGGCGGAGGGATCGATGGAGGCCGTGAGCTTTCCATCGTCGAGCAGAAGATGCCGTTCCTCGGCTCGTTGCTCCGGCGCATCATCACGGGCGTTAACACCTTGGCGACGAATACCGCAACCAGCGCCACCGGTGAGATTGCGGCACCGAAGCCACCTGATTCAGTCGCGGTTTCGACGTTCGGTGAGTACATGCACGTTTCGATCAGCCATGGGGGGAGCCTTCAGCGCGGTGTTCGGTATTTCACCGAAATCGGCGTCAATGATCCGACGTTCTCGCAGCCGATCGTCATCGACCACGGCAGCAGTCGCACCAGTCATCCGTTCCCGCTGCCAACGAACGCGAGCGGCGGCGATTCGCCGGTGCCGCACCAGTACTACGTCCGGAGCTATGCGCAGTATCTGTCCTCACAGCCATCGCCTCCGACGACCGTAGGTGGGGCGAGCAGCCCGACCGCATTCACGATGGGCGGGACGACGGTAGGCACACCGTTACAGAGCAGCGGCTCGGGCACAGCGGCCAACTCCGGCCAGCAAGGCGGCTGGGGCATGGGAAAGACGCAGAGTCGAAGCTGATGGTTATCGATGTCGCACCGGAATACCACCAGGAGATCCAATCGCTACACGCCGCCGGAGGACTCGACTACCGCCTTCCTGATTTAGAGTCGCCGCTCCTGATCGTGAAAAAAGCGGTGACCAACGAGAAGGGCGAAGTGATCGGGGCCTGCCTGCTCCGCCTGACTGCCGAGACGATGCTCGTGCTCTCACCTGAGCTTTCGCCCAGGGAAAAAATGGACGCCATGGAGGCGATGCAGCCGGAAGTGCTGAACGCCGCGTGGTCGCTCGGACTCGACGACATCGAAGCGCGAATCCCGGAAGAGAGCGAACAGATTTTCGAAAAGAGACTGAACCAGCTCGGCTGGTCGAGAGACCGCGATGGCTGGCACCCCTGGAGTAGATCGACGAATGCGTAGCGCAGTCAACCAAGCTCAGAACGCCGCGACGACCGCTGGCAACACCGCCTCCGGTTACGGAGCCGGAGCCTCGACCATTTCGAGCACGCTCGTTCCGTTCGAGTCGCGACAGCTCACGAATCCGTCCGGCATGTCCCAGCAGGACATCGGTGCGCAGCTCACCGCTGGTCTCGCCGGTGCCGGTGGCGCGACAGCCGGGCTGGCAGGCGCTGCGAACAAGGACGCCGCGACCACGCGGAACCCCGTTGGCTTCAGCGCCGCCCTCGACGCCGCTTCGCGAAATCGAGCGAAGGCCGCAGCGAGCACGAGCGAAGGGATCGCCGCGAACAATGCGAACGTGAAGCTCAACCAGCAGCAGACGGCTGGCGACATCCTCGGAAAGATGTACTCGACCGATGTCAGCGGCCAGAATCAGGCTTCCTCGCAGATCGCTCCTGACATCAACGCCCAGGTCAACGCCTCCAACAGTGGCTGGCTGCAAAACCTCCTCAAGACCGTTTCGACGATCGGCGGCGCGGCGGGTGGCGCGGGCCAGCTCATGACCGGTCTCGCCAACCAGGGAATTTCTGTCTAACGTATGAGCCTTTCACCTCTGATTCCGAATCTCGATCCCGATCTGAAGCCGACGCTTCCGGACGTGACCCAGGGAAACGCGCCGAAGCTCCCCGGCCTTGGTCCTCTGCCGAAGCTGGTCGCTCCGCCGACCACCGATGTGTCGGGGATGGCGGGTGGACCGTCTGTGCCCGCACTGCCGCCGGTACTGGGTCCGCTGGTCGCGAACGGGAGCCCACGCGCCATGCAGGAGCAAGCTCTTCAGAACAAGATCACCGGTTTCGAAAATCCAGACCCGGCGCAGCCCGGTTTCTGGCACAAGCTCGGACACATCGCCGCAACGATCGGCAACATCGCCGGTGACGTGGTCGCTCCAGCGACCATGGCTCTGGTCCCCGGCACCGACCTGAATCGTGCCCTTGGTCACGCGGCGAATGTCCATGAACTCGCCGGACTCCAGCGTCAGGATCAGGACGAGCAGGACGCAGCCAGCAAACGGGCGCTCGAAGGCGCTCAGACTGCGCACGAAGGCGCGGAGACAGCACAGCTCGAAAATCCCAACGACTGGGCCGTTCTGCCAGCAACGCAACAGGGCCTGTTCATTCGCAACGCGAAGACGGGCGAACTGCGCCCGCTGTCGTTCAACGGTCAGCCGCTGACACCATACGAGAAACCGCTGCAGACAGAGGACAACCAGCTTCTCGGCGATCAGGCGGCGACGCTTCAGAAGGGACTTCAGGATCGGTGGCAGGTGCTACACGCCGGTCAGACTCTCCCGGCGAATTACGCGTTGAATCCGGCGATGACGGTCGGCGCATACAAGCGGCTCGACTCTCTCCTGACCGGTGAGGAGAACGCGCTCAATCAGCGCGAGAACCACGAGGATCAAATGGCGAACGCGTCGGCAACACGCGCAGTCGCTCAGAGCAATAAGGATGAGCAGCAGGGCTTCCAGCTCAGCGAGGCAGGCCGCAAGCGCCTCGACAAGGCGGAAGACGACTACCGCACCGCTCAACAGGGGGCGGACACCATGCGTGGGATGCTCGCTCAGGCAAACATCGGAAACAAGATGTCGGCACAGATGCTGCCCTTGGAAGGCGCTCTCGAAATCACCACGTCGCAGGGTGTGAAACGGATCAACCGGACGGAGGTCGATCAGTACGCGGGCGCGGGCAATTTGTTCGACCGCGTTGCCGGTGAGCTGGGCAAGTTGAAGTCCGGTCAGCCCATGCCGAAAAACATCCGCGACGACATCGGTCGGCTGTTGGACGCGCAGCAGGGCGCAGCCTACCAGAAGTACCGCGACGCTTACGACAGCGCCGTGAAGCGCTACAAGCTCAACGACGAAGAAGCGCTCACAGCGCCTCACGGCTTCGTCCCGCGCGGCGCAACGCATCAGGCGAAGGGCAGTGATGGCCAGTGGCATTGGACGGACGACACCGGCAAGAAAGATTTCGGAGTGGTTCAGTAATGCCCGTGACTCTCGATCCATCAACGCTCAGGAAGGCTCCTGATGTCGTGACCGGTGCCAGCTCATCGCAGAGCGCTGTCAGTGCGAACCCTCAGGGGGTTTCCAATCCGCCGAATGGTGGTCAGGTGCTCGACGTGAACAGCGCCGAGCCGAATGATTCTGTTTCGCTCGACTCAAGCACGATTCGTGAAGCGCCACAAACCGGAACGTTCGATCCGACCGGTGACATCGCGAAGGGCAACGCCTGGGAGAAGGAAATCCTCCGCGAAACGCCCGGGGCAATCAAGCAAGCAGGCATCGGGGGACTCAAGAGCCTCGGCAACACTCTGTACGGCCTGAGCACTCTCATCGTCCCTGACAAGAACGAAGAGCAAAATCGGCACGTCTTCGATCCGTCGAATCCGATCCAGGCTTTTGGCCGACAGGCGGAGCAGACGGGCGAGTTCCTCGTCCCGGGTCTCGGTGAGGAAGCGGCAACGGCGAGGGCAGGAAGACTCGCCCCACTCGCCCGGATTGGCTTCAACGCCCTCACCTCGGGCCTCCTCAATAAGGCCCAGGGTGGGGACTTCTCGACAGGCGCTGTCGCCGGTGGGGCTGGCTCCGCTCTCGCAGAAGGCGGCAAGGCGGTTGCACCGGGTCTCGCTGAAGGCGCGATGGGTATCCGCAAGCTCGACCGGGCGTACGGTCGTAGCCCGGGTAATGCCATCCTCGAAGAGACGCGTGGCTTCCGGCCAGAGAATGTCGCCGCATCAGCACAGTCGAAGCTCGGTGAGCTGAGGCCCCGGCTTGAAAGCCTGGTGGATGCGGCCAGCTCGCGTCCGCGCACTCCCGTTAAGGGCTTCCTGCCACCGCCGCCAACCGAAATCCCCACAGGCGAAATCGTTCCGCCGGATACCACCGGCGAGCTAATCCCGGCGGCGAAAATGCCACTGCGCAACGTGAGCGTTCCGGAGGAAGCCAGCTATGTGGCCACCCTTCCGAAGCGGGATGCCTTCATGACCTCCGGCACTCGTGAGGCCGCCGATCTGCCACGCTCCGGCCCCGGCGTCCTGCTCCGTCGCCCCGAGCTTGAGCCGTTCGAGCTGTCTCCGCTGGTACCAAACCCGACTGCCTCTCT
>JBKICP010000445.1:0-6252 GCA_046567085.1 Acidobacteriota bacterium | reverse complement strand
TCCGGAGTTTGAGGGTCAGGCCATTGCTCTTGGGCATGTTCATATCGAACCAGATCCGGACGGCGTCGCTCGCACACTGCTGCTGGCAAAGAACGATGGCGATCGACGCTACTGGGCGCTCGGCTTCGAAGCGTTTCGCGCGTGGCTGGAAGCGCACGAACCACCCGTTGAATCCTCCGATGCAGTGCAGGTCGGTACGTATCACGTTCCGGCAACTCATACCAGCGACCGCTTACTGTGGATTCACTATGCCGGACCCGAGGGCACCTTTCATAATGTCTCCCTGGCAGGAGTGCTCGATCGGCAGGTACCGATTTCCACCTTCGCCGGGAAGGTCGTGATCCTGGGTGTTACAGCGCAGGGGGCCGGTGACCGTATCTTTACTCCGTTCTCGAACGGGGTTGGCATGAGTGGAATCGAGATCCACGCCAATATCTTCCATACCCTCGCGGACGGCGCCTGGCTGCGTCCCCTCAGCCCCCTGGCAGAACTGATGTCGATCCTGGCGATCGCCGCCCTGAGCGCAGCCGCCGTGTGGTGGCGGCAGGGCGCGTTCCTGATCCCCGTCTCGATCGGCGGAGTGGTGTTGATCCCTGTGCTCGCAATCATCCTGTTCCGCGGCGGCGTCATCGTTCCCGCCGCTTCGTGGATCGTGGTGCAGATCACCGCATCCCTGATAGCGTTCCTGATGCACACACTCCTGGTGCGCAGCAGGCTCCGTGTGGCGATCGTTGACCGCCAGGACTATGCATTTCGCCTGCAGGCCGTGGCACACGAAATCAAGAATCCGCTCACCGCAATCCACGCCTCAAGCCAATTGATGACGGAGGCAGCCATCCCCGAGCGGAAGAAGGAAGAAATCGCTGAGCGAATCCGCGCAGAGTCCGGACGCCTTTCAGGCGTAGTCACTACCTTCCTTGACGTCGAACGCATCGCCGCCGGCGTGCTGAAGCTTCAACGGCAGCCGGCAGATCTCGCCCGTATTGCCGCCGATGCCGGTGAGCGTGCAGCCCTGCTGGCGCTCAGAAAGAACATCTCCATCGAGCAGGATCTTCAGCCTGTAACCGTCGCCGCAGACCCGGAGATGCTCCAATACGCCGTCTATAACCTGCTCGTGAATGCCATCAAGTTCAGCCCGGAAGCGAGCACCGTGCGCATCACATTGCGATCGGATTCGCAATGCGCACGCCTGGATGTCAGCGATCAGGGATGCGGCATCGAACCAGCCGACCAAAAGCACATCTTCGAGCGCTTCTATCGCGCCAGGCCGCACGATGGAGGGCCACCGGGCTCCGGTATGGGATTGGCGCTGGTCAAGGAGATCGTGACTCAACATGGAGGCAGCGTGCAGGTGTCGAGTGAACCAGAGAAAGGTTCCCGATTTACCGTGTCGCTGCCGAAAGAGGTGGCGCAGTGAGCGAAAAACTTCCCCTGCTTCTGGTCGATGACGAAGAGGCAATTACATTTCCCATCGCCACATTCCTCGAAACGAAAGGCTATTCCGTCACTGTGACCAACAGCGGCAGCGAAGGGCTGCGCCTGGCCGCCACCGGGAAGTTCACGTTGATCCTCGCTGACATCTACATTGACCGCGTTACGGGCCTGGATATTTTGAAAGCAGCAAGAACCGCGATGCCATCCAGCGCCGTCATTCTGATGACCGCAAGGGGTTCGGTGCGCACGACCGTCGAGGCGGAATCCAGTGGCGCATTCGACTACCTGCCCAAGCCAATTGACCTGATCGAACTGCTGCACGTGCTGCAGCGGGCGGAGTTGTCCCTGCAGCCGGCAGAGCCTCCGGTACAGGAGCCGGCATCGAGCGATGAGCTTGTGGGCACAACGCCGGTCATGGTCCGGCTCTATAAGGACATCGCGCGAGCAGCGCAGTCGCAGGCCACCGTCCTGATCCGTGGCGAAACAGGCAGTGGAAAGGAATTGGTGGCTCGCCCCGTTCATGCTGCCGGGGCAAAAGCCAGGCAGCCGTTCCTGCCCGTGGATTGTGCCGCTGTTCCCGAAAATCTCTGGGAGAGCGAACTCTTCGGTTCGACCCGCGGCGCCTTCACCAGTGCGGAAAAGGATCGCTCCGGCATGATTGACCAGGCCCGCGATGGCACGGTGTTTCTGGATGAGATCGGGGAAATTCCGATCGCCTTCCAGGGAAAACTGCTCCGCCTGCTGGAGGCCAGGCAGTACCGCCCCGTAGGGGCGAATACCTCAAAACCCGTGATGGCCCGAATACTGGCAGCCACGCACAGGCAGTTGGAGGCGATGATACAAGCCGGCGAATTTCGCGCTGATCTCTACCATCGGCTGAACGTGCTGCATATCGAGGTGCCGCCGTTGCGCGAACGCGTCAACGATATTCCTTTGCTCGTCCAGCGATTTCTCCGTGATGCTCAGGTCCGCACAGGTCGCAACATTCGTCTTGAACCGCCAGCCATGCGCGTGCTTGAGACTTACCGGTGGCCGGGCAACGTTCGCGAGCTGAGAAATGCCATGGAGCGCATGGCTGCGATGTCATCTCCGGGACCCGTGGGAGCGGCGGAGGTTCGGCAGCTCCTCGGTCTGGATACTTCCATTGCGATGCCGGAATCGACCGCCCCGGATCTCGAAGAAGCAGAAAAGAAATGTGTGCTGGAAGCGCTTCGGGCGTGCGGTGGCAATCGCACGCTGGCGGCCGAACGCCTCAACATCCAGCGCCGCACTCTCTACAAGAAGCTTGATCGCTGGGGTCTGCTGCACGAAGGGCACACCGGTGTGCCCGAAACGCAGGATGCAGAGCCCGCAGAGAAATCCTGAACCTGTATTTTCAGTGACTTTGCGGATCCATGCTTTGGCACCCGGTCTGCATTATCAGAAGGCGAGGCTACGATGGCTCGGACTCACTACAAATTCGTCGCCGTGGTTATCCTGTTCCTCCTCGCTCTGCCCACGCAGTCGCAGAACCTGGTCACAGCTCAGATAGCGGCGGTCAAAGGCAAAGTTAGCCTGATACGCGATCAACACCTGCCTGTGCTTCTGCATCAGCGCGACAAAGTTCAGCCTGGCGACTCCATCCTGACCGATGCAAAGTCGTCGGCGACGCTGCGATTCCCGGATGGCAGTACGATCCGCATCTTTCCCGGTTCTCATGTTGAGTTGCGTTCCGAACCCAGCCCATGGAAGGAGTTCCTCCATGTGGTGCTGGGTAACGTGCGCCTGCAGATCGAGAAGCTGAGCGGCCGCCCCAACCCCAAAGTGGTAACGACTCCCACAGCGATTATCGCGGTTCGAGGAACGATCTTCGCCGTGGCGGCTGCGCAGAACGGGGACACCCAGGTTGGAGTGGAGAAGGGACTGGTCGCGGTGGCAAGTCAGCTTCACCCCGAGCAGGAAGTGCTGCTGAAGCCTGGGCAGGAAGTGCGGCTGACCAACGGAAAGGATCTCAGCCAGCCGCGGCAGATGCAGCGCCCCATGCCCGGACTGAGAGGTTCCGGCTCCGCCGGAATCGGCTCGCGCGGATCGGGTGGCGGGATGAATCGTCCCACAGGCAAGGGCAGGCACGGCCCATAAATGTTGTGAGTTCGAGACATCAGCTTCAAATCCGACTCGAGGTGACGTCATGAAAGCACTTGTCAATGGATTATTGATGGCATTCGTCCTTGCGATTCCATCCCTGGTACCTGCACAGCACCGTGGCTCTGCCGGGAGACCTGCGAGCGTGGGCACCGCGCAGCGCGATCAGATGCGATCCCGCGATCAGATGCGGACTCCGGACCAGATGCGGCGCCGCGATCAACTGAAAACAAAGGATCAGCTGAAAACAAAAGACCAGCTGAAGTCCCAGGATCGCGATCAGCTCCGCACCAAGGACCAGCTGCACACCCAGGACCCGTCGCTGACGGCCGACCAGCTGAAGACCCAGGATCGTGATCAGCTCCGCACCAAAGACCAGCTGCACACCCTGGATTCGTCGCTGACGGCCGACCAGCTGAAGTCCCAGGATCGCGACCAGCTCCGCACCAAAGACCAGCTGCACACCCTGGATTCGTCCCTGACCGCTGACCAGCTGAAGACCCAGGATCGCGATCAGCTCCGCACCAAGGACCAGCTGCACACCCTGGATTCGTCGCTGACGGCCGACCAGCTGAAGTCCCAGGATCGCGATCAGCTCCGCACCAAGGACCAGCTGCACACCCAGGATGCGTCGCTGACCGCCGACCGGCAGCAGATCCGCGGACAGGGCAACGGACAGGGCCAATCGGGGACAGCAGGTCCCAACGGCAATACCCGCGGCAGCGGAGAACAGGTACGGACTCGCACGGCAGCTCAGAACCAGATGCAGAACCAGGCGGCGCAGCAGACCGGCGAAAAGCAACAGAACCAGGAGCAGGAGAAGAACCAGAACCAGGCTCAGGAGAAGAACGCACCCGAGCGGTAACGTCTCACAACGATGCTCAGCCCTCCCCCTCGCCGCACGGCTTGCCCACGCAAGTCGTGCGGCCCTTCTTCGCTGTGGCTGCGCGCGCCGGTTGACGGTCATCCTCTGCGGCTGCGAACATTGGCCTTTCGGCCGTTGTTTCCTGTCACGTAACCATTCGTAATTCCGGACGCAGCAGGAATGCGATGCACATGAGCAACCTTCCCCCAGCTCTCCGCCAGCTCCGGAAAGCACCCGGATTTTCCCTCACCATCATCCTCACCTTTGCGCTGGGCATTGGGGCTACAACAGCCATCTTCTCGCTCATCGATGGGGTGCTCCTGCGTCCGCTTCCCTTTTGCGATCCCCAGCGCCTCGTTCTCCTCGGCGACCGTCTCGGGGACGGCCTGCAGCTCGGCGTGACCGCCGCCGAAGTCGCGACCTACGAGCACTCCGCGCGCTCCTTCTCTGCAATGGGCGCCTATATGACCCACTCGTGGGAGCTCTCCGGGGGACCGCTCTCCGAATCCATCAATGGCGCGCGTCTCACCGCCGGCGTCTTCCCCACCCTCGGTATCGCACCCATCCTCGGCCGCGTCTTCACTCGCCAGGAAGACGAAGGGCACATTCCTGTCGCCGTCATCAGCTACGCCTTATGGCTGAATCGCTATCATCGTGATCCCCACGTGGTGGGCGGATCCATCACGCTCGACCGCAGGAACTACACCATCGTCGGCGTCATGCCGCGCAGCTTCGAATTTCCCCTCCTCCCCGGCCGCATCGGCCAGGCGCAGCTATGGGTTCCCATGAGCTTCACCTCCGATGAACTCTCCCCCTCCGCGGCCGCATGGGGAACCCACCTCGTGGCGCGCCTGAAGGGCGGCGTCAACCTGCAGCAGGCCGCACAGGACGCCAATCGCGTCGCAGAGCAGGTCATGCGCGACTTCCCGCCGGATCTCGCCGCCATTCACATCCGCGGCGATGTCCTTCCTCTGCGCGAATCCGTTGTCGCCGGCGCGGGTCCTCTCCTCCGCACCCTCTTTCTCGCCGTCTGCATTGTGCTGCTCATTGCATGCACCAATGTCGCCACCCTGCTGCTCGTCCGCGCTCTGCGCCGCCGCCGGGAACACGCCGTCCGCCTCGCCCTCGGAGCGCGCGCCGGCACCATCCTTCGCGAGAGCGTTAGTGAAGGCCTCCTGCTCAGTCTCACCGGAGGCCTCATCGGTCTGGCTCTCGCGGCCGCTGCTCTGCGCGTCGTTGTGCCCCTCCTGCCCGAGTCCATGCCGCGCATCCACTCCATCTCCATCAATTCCGGAGTGGCTGTCTTCGCGCTTTTCCTGGCCATCCTCACCGGGGTTCTCTGCAGCCTCGCGCCTGCCTGGGCCGCAGTCCGCACCAACCCGCTCGACGGCCTGAAGGAAGATACTCGCTCAGGCACCGCCGGCCTGCGCCAAAGCCGGCTCCGCTCGTCGCTCATCGTCGGCGAAATCGCCATCGCCACCGTTCTGCTCACCGCTTCCCTCGCCTTCCTGCGCAGCTATCAGCAGATGCTCGCCGTCGATCCCGGCTTTCGCCCCGATCACCTCCTGATCGCCGGTTACCAATTGCCCGCGCAGCAGTACGCCACCGAATCCTCTGTCGCTGCTTTCAATCGCGAGGTCGTCACCCGTCTCGCCGCCCAGCCCGCCACCGTCGCTGTCGGTCTGGCCAACACGCTGCCTGATACCGGCGGAGGAGCACGCGGTGGCTTCACCATCGAAGGCGCCCAGCTGGCCACCTGGAAGCTCCGCTTCGCTCCGTTCATCGAGACCTACGGCGACTACTTCCGTGCCCTCGGCATTCCCATCGTCGCC
>JBKICP010000444.1:7395-25073 GCA_046567085.1 Acidobacteriota bacterium | reverse complement strand
TCCTCTTCAGCGCGACAGCGTTCTCGATGCGCACTTCAGTGTTCATCTTGCCGACAACGCCGCTTCCACGCAGCCGTATTTCGGACGGCCTGGGCTGGAACAGCCGTACTACGATGTGCACGAACCGCAATACCGAAACCTGCCCCTGGCGCCGTATCCGCTGCGCGCGGTTGTGACCGCCCGCTACAACGGTGTACAGATCCATCTTGCCGAGGTGGTCCAGGTTGTCGCGCGCGAGCCAGGCGCTGGCACCGTGTTCCACCCGATGCCGATCGGACCGGCGATCTCGCTGACGATGGTGCAGAGTGACGGTGTTATTCCCCTCGATTCAGCGTCCATTCCGATCAGTGTCAAAATCCACAGCAACGTCAAGGGACCCGCGCAGGGTTCCGTGCATCTCAACTTACCCGCTGGGTGGACCTCCACGCCGACGACGGCGCCATTTTCCTTCCAGCAGGACGGGCAGGAGCAGGTGGTCACCTTCCAGGTCGGTCCTGCCGGGCTGCAGGAAAAGAGTTACCCCGTTGAGGCGATCGCCAGTTACAACGGGCAGGAGTATCGTGACGGATATGTACAGGTGGGCTATCCCGGCTTGCGTCCCTATTTCGAATACAGCCACGCGAGCGATCGGATTACTGCTGCCAACGTAAAGGTCGCGCCGGATCTGCAGATCGGCTATATCGAAGGCAGCGGCGATGATGTTCCGGCTTCGCTCGTAGACCTCGGCATCCACGTACATTTCCTTACGAAAGAGGATCTGGCCAGCGGTGACCTCTCGAAATACAACGAGATCCTGGTCGGCGTCCGCGCTTACGCCGTACGCGACGATCTGCGCACTTATAACGGCCGGCTCCTCGACTATGTGAAGAACGGTGGCGCAGTGGTCGTGCAGTATCAGACGCCGGAATTCGACCATAACTTCGGACCGTATCCTTATGTCATGACCTCCGATCCCGAAGAAGTCACCGACGAACAGTCCGAAGTGAAGATTCTGGACCCACAGAATCCGGCCATGCGCTGGCCCAACACGATTACGCCGAAGGATTTCGGCGGCTGGATCGAAGAGCGCGGATCGAAGTTCCTTCAGAGCTGGGACTCGCACTACGATGCGCTGCTCGAAACCCAGGATCCCGGACAAAGCCCCCAGAAAGGCGGGATGGTGGTTGCACGCTACGGCTCGGGCGTGTGGATGTATACCGCCTATGCGTTCTATCGCGAATTGCCCCTCGGGGTTCCGGGAGCCTACCGGCTGTTCGCCAATCTGCTCAGCCTGCAGAAGAACCCGGACTTCCATGCAAGCGGATCGGGACAGAGCGGAGCGAGTGCCGGCTCTGAAAACAGCGCGCTGCGGACGGATTCGTTGCCTTGAACAGCGTGAGATTTGATTCAGCCCCGCAGGAGCAATGCGCCCCGCCTCGCGCCATGCTTGAGCGCGGCCTGGGCCCATGGGGCGCACTTTCCGCCAACGTTCTGAACATGGTGGGCGTCGGCCCCTTTCTCACCATCCCTCTGGCCCTGGCCGCTATGGGTGGGCCGCAGGCCATGGTGGGCTGGGTGCTGGGCGCCGGCCTTTGCCTGTGCGACGGATTGGTCTGGGCAGAGCTCGGGGCCGCGTTGCCTAACTCCGGGGGCTCTTATTATTACCTGCGCGAAGCCTATGGCAGAAACGGTCTCGGGCAGTTGATGTGCTTCCTCTTTCTTTGGCAAACCCTCCTCACCGGACCTTTCTCCATCGCCTCCGGAGCCGTCGGATTTTCCGAATACATGAGCTTCATTGCCCCCGGGCTGTCGCATCCCGCGCTCGTTTTCGTTGCGGTCCTTGTTTGCCTGACGAACGTCTGGCTGCTCTATCGCAACATTCGCTCGATTGATCGCCTCTCCATTGCCATCACCGTCGTGGTGATCGCCACCTGCTGCTGGATC
The DNA here is from genome assembly GCA_046567085.1 of Acidobacteriota bacterium. Taxonomy (GTDB): domain Bacteria; phylum Acidobacteriota; class Terriglobia; order Terriglobales; family Acidobacteriaceae; genus Palsa-343. The sequence goes on along the minus strand of JBKICP010000444.1, from coordinate 23,150 downwards.
GTGATCAGCGGCGCCATGCACTTTCATCGCGCACTGGCCTTTGCTTTCCCCCCTGGCGCCTTCCGCATGTCCGAACACTTCTGGGCTGGCCTGGGAGCGACCACCCTGATTGCCGTGTACGACTACGGCGGCTACAACAATGTTTGCCTTCTGGGCGGGGAAGTCAAACACCCGCGCAGGAACATTCCGCGCGCCGTCATCTTCTCGATTCTGCTGCTGGCCGGCCTTTATCTGCTCATGAATCTCTCGATCATCGGCTCGCTGGACTGGCATCTTGCGCAGAACTCGCATGCGGTAGCAGCGGATTTTATGCAGCTCCTCTACGGACATAAGGCTGGCCTGCTGATCTCGGCCCTGGTCCTCGTGGTGAGCTTCGGAGCTGTATTTGCCAATATGCTTGGCTATTCGCGCATTCCCTATGCAGCCGCGGTGGAGGGCAGCTTCTTCGCACCCTTTGCCCGGCTGCATAAGACAGGGAAATTCCCCACGGTTTCGCTGCTGTTTATGGGTGTTGCTTCGGCGATTGCCTCCCTTTTTACTTTGGCCGAGTTAATCAAGGTCTTAATCGTGGTTCAGGCCATCTTTCAGTTTGCTGCCCAGTGCTTCGCCGTCGAGCTCCTGCGTCGGCGCGGTCTGATCGGCCGCGAGAGTTATCGTATGCCCCTCTACCCGCTGCCCGCGATCATTGCTCTCGCGGGATGGATGTATATCGCTCTCAGCAGCGGATGGCGTTACCTGGGCATTGGGATGGCGATGGTAATCGCGGGTAGCGGCATTTACTTTCTCAAGGCGCGGCACGAACGGAGCTGGCCCTTTCAGGTGTTATGACAATCTACGACGTCGCAGTGATAGGAGAAATCTATGTCGATCATGTCTTCACCGGGTTTGCACAATGGCCGCAGCCCGGCGAGGAGGTGTTCACGACCGAGTACGTCCAGGAACTGGGCGGAGGTGCAGCGATTACTGCGTGCGCTCTGGGCCAGCTCGGGCGATCGGTAAAGCTCGTCGGCCTGGTGGGCCGCCATGAACTGCCATGGATCGCGCAGCGGCTTGCCCAGTTCGGCGTGGAGAGTACGGGGCTGCTCAGCAGCGAGACAGGCACTGGCGTGACCGTGAGCATTTCGAGTCGAGTGGAGCGCTCCTTCTTTACGTATGTCGGGGTCAACGCTCAGCTCAGGGATCCCCTGGTGGCAACTGCCATCCTGGAGAGCGTGAGCCAGGCCCGGCATGTTCACCTTGCTTTTCCGATCGAGCATGGGCTCGCAGGCAAACTGCTCCAGCGCGCACAGCAGGCCGGCTGCACCACATCGCTCGACGTGGGCCATCAGCCGCAATGGCTTCTGAAGGCGGAGAACCAGGCGATCTGTGCACGCATCGACTACCTGCTGCCCAACGAGCGCGAAGCGAGAATCCTCGCCGCCGGCGATGCTTACGATTACCTCCACTTCACTCAGAGCCGCAACTGGCCGAGCGGAGTCGTCAAAATGGGGGCGCAGGGCGCGCTCATGCGCGACCGCACCGGTACGGTGCGCGTGCCGGCCTGCGATGTCGAAACCATCGACACCACGGGCGCAGGCGACGCCTTCGACGCGGGATTCATCGATGGGCTGCTCGATGGCGAGAGCAGCGCAGAGTGCCTCCGGCGGGGATGCATCTGCGGCAGCCTCTCCACAAGGGCCGCCGGCGCACTGAATGGGATTCCGGATCGTCAGGACTTCGCCCGTTGTTATGAGGAGACCTATGGGTAAGGTTGGCTGTATCGGTGGAGGCGGCGTCAGGACCCCGCTGGTGATTTTCGGCATCAACGAGTGCGCGCGTCAGCTCGGCGTGGACGAAGTCGTTCTTTTCGATGTGGATCCTGAACGGGCGCGCATGATGGCGGCCCTCGGCCGCGCCGTCGTCGAGCGCGATGGAGGCTCGTTGCGGGTGCGCGAGAGCGCGCGCATCGAAGACGTGATCGAGGGAGCCGATTTTGTCCTGAGCAGCATTCGCGTGGGCGGGACGGCCGGCCGCACGCGTGACGAACAGGCGGCGATCCAGCACGGCTATCCCGGGCAGGAGACGACAGGACCCGCGGGGATGGCCATGGCGCTGCGGACCGTGCCGGTCGCAATCGAACAGGCGCGCATCGTGCATCGGCTGGCCCCGCACGCATGGCTGATCAACTTCACCAATCCCGCTGGCCTGATCACCCAGGCAGTCATGCATCACACCGAAGCGCGCGTGGTTGGTATCTGCGACACGCCATCGGAGATGGTGCACCGCATCGCTGGCGTGCTGGGCGCCGACTCCTCCCAGGTTCGCTGCGAATATCTGGGGCTGAACCATCTGGGCTGGGTTCGCAAAATTGAACTGCGCGGCAAAGATGTAACCGACAGCGTACTGGCCGACGATGCCATGCTCGCCCAACTCTATCCCGCTCCCCTTTTTGATCACGAACTGATTCGCAGTCTGCGCCTCATCCCCACCGAATACCTGTATTTCTATTACTCGCGGCGCCGCGCTCTGAGCAACCAGCGCTCCCGAGGCAGTACGCGCGGCAGTGAAGTCGAGAGAATGAACGAAGCGCTGTACCGCGACCTTCACAGCTTTCTGAGCTCTGGCGATGGGTCCGGTGCTCTGGGCGTATACACCGACTATCTCAAAGCCCGGTCCGGAACTTATATGCTGCTGGAATCCACGGCCCAGCAGGCTCTGCAATCGCAAGGTGGCGAGGACCCCTTTCACGCGGCGAATGGCTATCACCGGATCGCGCTGGAGGTGATGCGCGCGCTGCGCGGCCAGCATAGCCAGCGCGTGATCGTGAACGTGCGCAACCAGGGAGCCATCGATGGAATCGACGCAAACGACGTCGTCGAAGTCCCGTGCGGCATCGCCAATGACCGCATCGTGCCGGAGCCCTGCGGATCGCTGCCTGCCTCGGTGCGCGGGCTGGTTCTGGCGGTCAAGGAATACGAGCGTGCCACGATCGAAGCCGCCGCGTTGCAGTCGCTGCCAATGGCGCGCAAAGCGATGTTGCTGAATCCGGCGATTGGAGAGTGGGAGCCGTCGGAGGAGTTACTGCATTCACTCCGCTGGCCTTCCGCTTGAGGCAGTTCGCCGCACAATGCAGGGATCACTGCATTGTGCGAGCCAGCAGGAGATCATGGCATCAGACGGCGAACTCCAACTGCGAGGGATGGTTTGTCATGGAGCATGCTGCATACGAAGTGCGTGACCGGGATCGGCGGATGGCAGCCCTGCGGCGGCGCGCCGGATTCTTTGTCTTCCTCGCCGTTGTTCTCCTCAGCGCCCCCGCGCTGAGGGCGCAGGCGTGGCCTCCGGCCGGAGGAGAGGGCCCATGCCAGGTGACGAAACAGAGCAACGTGCCCGCCCGCATGAGAGACGGCGTCGTGCTCTATGCAGACGTGTATCGTCCCACGACGAAGGATCCAGTGCCGGTGATCCTGATGCGCACGCAGTACGGCAAAGAAGCCGCGCAGGTGCAGCCATCGCGATTCCAGGCACCGGCCTGGTTTGCCTCCCACTGCTATATCGTCGTCATCCAGGATATTCGCGGGCAGTACAGCTCCAAAGGGACCTTCTACGAGTACGCGCAGGACCGCAACGACGGCTACGATTCTGTGCAATGGGCGGCGCAGCTCCCCGGAGCCGACGGCAAGGTCGGGATGTATGGCTCCTCCTATGTTGGAGCCACTCAGTGGCTCGCAGCCACGGCCACGCCTCCCGCGCTGAAGACGATTGTTCCCTCCAACACCGCGTCCGATTACTACGACGGGTGGACGTATGAGGACGGAGCCTTCCGCCTGGCATTCATCGAAGGATGGATGATGGAGACGATTGTCCACTCTGCCGCTCTCAATCGCGGCGACACGAAACTCGCCGCCGCCCTTCATGACGACTCCAAAGATCTGGCCAGGTGGATGCACTTCACTCCATACGATCAGTTCCCTCCCTTCCATCCCGGCGATCCATCGGTTGCGTCGTACTTTTTCGACTCCATCCGGCATTCCACCGATGACGCGTACTGGAAGGCGTTCAGCATTGAGTCCCGCTACAACAAGGTCAATGTACCGGTGCTCGCTTTCGACGGCTGGTACGACGCCTTCGTCAACGGCGCTCTGCGCAACTTCGAAGGCATGCGGCGCAGCGGTGGCACGGAGCTTGCCCGCACCCACCAGCGCATCGTCATCGGTCCCTGGGAGCACGTCGCCTGGGGACGCCCGACGAGCCCCGTCAGTCCCCGCCTCAAGGCCCTCGGTCCGGTCGCGGACAGCCCCGTGAACCAGCTGATGCTCGCCTGGTTTGACCACTTCCTGAAAGGCGAAGACAACGGCATCGCTACAGGACCGCGCGTCGATTACTTCGAGATGGGCGAGAACCAATGGCACACCGCCACCGATTGGCCCATCCCCGGCACGCAATACCAGCCGTGGTACTTCACCAGCGGCGGTCACGCGGCTTCCATCATGGGGGATGGCGCGCTCAGCGAGACGGCCCCGGGCACCAGCGTCTCCCCGGATGCGTCCGCAGCGGCTTCCGATGCGTTCGTCTACGATCCATCCGATCCGGTTCCCAGCATCGGCGGCCACTCCTGCTGCTCGTGGCTCACGGGTCCACAGGGACAATTCGACCAGTCGGCGATCGAACAGCGCAGCGATATTCTCATTTACTCCAGCGCGCCCCTGCAGAAGCCGCTGGACGTCACCGGACCTGTTACGGTGACGCTCTATGCCAGGTCAACGGCGCCCGACACCGACTTCACTGCAAAGCTGGTGGACGTTTTTCCGGACGGCACCGCGGTCAATCTGGCCAATGGCATTCAGGATGCGCGCTTTCGCGAATCGCTTTCCGACCCAACGCTCATCCATCCCGGCGAGATTTATAAGTACACGATTCACGTGTGGCCGACCAGCAATCTGTTTTTGCCGGGCCATAAGATCCGCGTCGAGATCTCCTCCAGCGACTTCCCGCAATTCGCGCCCAATCCCAATACCGGCGCCCGGTTTGGCGTCAGCACAAAGTGGCAGAAAGCCACGCAGACCATCCTGCACGACAGACAGCATCCATCCTCCATCACCCTGCCGGTGATTCCCGCAGATCGTAGCGGCTCGGGTGCCGACTGGCCGCCCCAATCCTGAACCGCCCGGCTTTGCCTGCCATGATCCTGGCAGTTCGAGGAAGCCAATTGCGACCCGATTGTGGTAGACAAGAGAGTCGACGCCACTTCGTTGAGCCATGCAGACCGGGGCGTGATGGCCGGCGACGGCCGACTGGGGCGACGAAACTCCGGGAAAACCTGGGATGCCTCAGGCCGCTGAGAATCGGATCGGGGAGCACGAAAGCCATATTGGGTAACTTGATACAGCAGTCCTCTGGGATCTGGCGCCGCCGGATCGCTCCCCTTTGTGCAGCCGCTGTTTTTACTTTCGCCCTGGGTGCCGTTCGCGCCAACGGCCAAACGGGAACCAGCAATTTGCGCGGCAGAGTTTTGGAGAAACAGGGCCATCCCGTCGCGGGCGCCCAGATGCTGCTCTCGATGGGAAAGAGCACAGCGGTCACGGCAACTGCGGTCAGCGATCGGCTCGGCCAATTTGAATTTACCGGTCTTGCACCGGCGCGTGACTATCGCCTGCGGGTCACACATGCCGGCTATGTCAGCATCGAAGCTGCGGGCATTTCGCTCCGGGCAGGGCAGACCCGGCAACTGCAGATCACGCTGGACCCCGGACACGCGCTCTCCAACGCCGTGACCGAAGCGGACGGCGGGGGAGTTCGCGAACAGGTGCGCACGTTGCCGGTGCGCGGCCAGGCATCTGGCTCTCTCGAAACGCTGGTCCCCGGCGCGGGCGCAACCGGGGGCACGTTTGGGTCCTTTCCGGTCAACGGCAGCCGCCAGCAGTTCAACACGTATATTGTCAGCGGCACGAACAATCTCGATCCCTACCGGAATGCGGAAGCGATCGGACAGGGCGGAGCCTTCGGCGCTCCCGCGATTCTGCTGCCGCTGGATGCGATCGAGGCGATCCGGGTGCAGACGAACACCGGCGCCGAATATGGTCCATCCGGGGCGGCGGTGCTGACCACCATCAAGAGCGGAGGGCCGCGCCTGCACGGGTCGCTGTTTGAGTTCTTCGATAACGACAAGCTGGCCGCCAACAATTTCTATAACAACGCCTATGGGCGCCCGCGCCCTGAATTCCGCAACAACCAGTTTGGAGCCACTGCGGGTGGCCCGCTCCCCTGGCACAGTTATTTCTTCAGCTCGTTTGAAGGCCAGCACGAGCGCGTTGGGGTCACCTTCGCCTCACGCTTTCCCACAACGGGGGAAATTGCCACGGCGACATCGCTCGTCGAGGGAACCGGGCGTTCGGTGAACGCGCTTGCTTCGCCCATTCTGGCGCTCTATCCCGCCTCGCTGGGGCAGGGTCCGCTCAGTTTCTCCGACATTGGACGCAGCGACGGCAACACCGTAACGCTGAAGGCGGATCGCGGCGAGAAGGACCGGAACGGTATCTCCCTCGCGTATGCTGTCGGCGAGAACCGTCAGAGTTTTCCGCAGGGCCAGTTCGGGCTGGGAGCAGGCTCGCGGCTTCCGGCTTATGCTTCGCAGTCTCACGATATCGTGCAGTTGTTTGCCGCTCAGTGGCAGAAAGCCTTCTCATCGCGGTTTCTGAACGCGGCTCACGTCGGCTATTCGCGCTACAACGAAACGACCCTGCCAGGAGACACGGGGTTCGACCCAACAGCCATCGGCCTGAACACCGGAGTCAGCCTGAGCCGCGACTCCGGCCTGCCGGAAATCGATATCGCGCCCGGAGAATATGAAAATATCGGGGCTTCCCTGTCGCTTCCGCGCAAACGCGTGAGCAACGTATTCGACTTCTCGGACGGGATTGCCTGGGACCTCGGCGCGCACCAGCTGAAACTCGGGGGCAGCTTCACCTTCCTTCAGGAGAACGCCTACAACGACACCGGCATGCGCGGTCATCTGGTATTCGACGGCTCGCAGTTCGGCGATCGCCTGACGAATAATTTCGCAATTGCCAGCCTGGCCGATCTGCTGGCGGGCCTGCCGGCTCCCGGCGTGACGACGATTGCCCGGGGCAACGCGCAACGCTATCTGCGCCAGTATCGCTGGGCGGGGTTCATCGAAGACGGCTGGCAGCTTCGTCCATCGCTGAAGGTCACTCTCGGATTGCGCCACGACGATTTCTCTGTCGTTCGCGAGAAGCAGGGGAGGATGAGCAACTTCCTGCCCGGCGTCGGGCTGATCCCGGTGGGCGCTCCTGGACTGGATAGCGAATACCAGCCCAATCTCAGCGATTTCGCTCCGCGCGCCGCGTTTTCGCTCGGACTCGGTCGCTCTCGTACCCTCAGCGGCGGCTGGGGCCTGTACTTCAACTCCCAGCCGTTTGACGAATGGATGGGGAACAGCAGCAACGCCAACTCCATCCTTTCAGGACCGGTGTTCAATCCCATTGGTTCGAGCGCCGTCTTCACGATTACGCCGTCGGCTCCCATACCGTTTGGCCCCGGGATTCAGATCTTCGGCCCGGCAGCGCCGCAGCCGCCATTCGATGTCTTTGCCATGAGCACCCATGACCCCGACCCCCGCTATCAGGACTTCGATCTTGCTTTCGAACAGCGGCTCGGTGCGCAGCATTTGCGCGTTGCCTATTACGGAACCCGCGGTACGGATCTGCCCGTGGTGACCGACATCAATCAGCCGACACCCGGTAGCTCCGACCCCGCGAGCGAGCAGGCTCGTCGGCCGTTTGACGCGGCCTTTCCCGGATTTCGCGTCATCAACTCGCTTTCCGACATCGCGTATTCCAACTACAACAGCCTGCAGGTCTCCGCCCAGCGCTCGGCTGCCAACCTCACCTTTCAGATCGGCTACACCTTTTCCAAAGCGCTGGATGATGCTTCCGGCGGGGGCGGATTCTACGCAGGGCCGCCGGAAGACAGCCGCAATCTGCGCCGCGACTACGGCCGCTCGACGTTCGATCTGCGCCATCGCTTCACCATCACCTATGCCTGGCGCATTCCGGCGGTGACCGGTGCGCGCCCCTGGCTGCACACGCTCACCACCGACTGGCAGCTGAACGGCATCACGACGCTGCAAACGGGCGGCCCGCTCAACATCACTTTGCCATTCGATAATTCCGGGACGGGAGAATTTCGTGACCGACCGAACCTGGTCGGCAATCCTCACGTGCCGTTCAATCCGCTGGGGCCGTATCTGAATCCTGCTGCTTTCGCGCAGCCGCAGCCCGGAACCTACGGCAATCTGGGAAGAAATGTTTTCAGCGGACCGGGATTGAATGATTTCGATATGTCCCTGGTCAAAACGCAGTCCATTTCGGGCGATCGGCGGTTGCGCCTCCGGGCTGAATTCTTCAATATCTGGAACCATCCGAATTTTGCCAATCCCTCCTCGACCTTCGGTTCTGGCTTCCAGCTGACCAGTACTCCGGACTCGTTTAATCCCTATTTCGGCAACGGCAGCCCACGCAATGTGCAGCTCGTCGGCGAGTTGGAGTTCTGAGCAGCCGAAAGCGGAACCGCGGACCGGCAACGAGATCCATCCATGGTCGAACCGGCTGTGCGATCGCTGATCCGGTGATTCAGCCGCAGGAGGACGCGCGATTGACACTGCCCGCCCCGCCCGCTAACGTTTCGGATGTTCATCGGTTTCCCTTCCGAAACGAAACTTGTTCGACAGGGGTACGTTGCGATGCTGCTCCGAAATGCCCTGCTCCTTGCCGCTTTCACCGGTTGCACTCTCGCGCTCTGCGCCCAGGCAGCCCCACCGTCCACGCCGGCGACCGCGGGCAAAGCGCTCCCCGCCACAGTCGCGGGAATTCCAGTGAATTACGACCAGGCAAAGGTGGGGACTTATACTCTCGCCGACCCGCTGGTTCTGAACAATGACAGGAAAGTGCGCAACGCGAAGACCTGGTACGAGAAACGGCGGCCGGAGATTGTCGCGATGTTCGAGACGCAGCAGTACGGCCGCGCTCCAGGCCGTCCGGCCGATGAGAGCTTCGAGGTCACAGACAAGGGAACGCCGGCCCTCAATGGCAAGGCGATTCGAAAGCAGGTGACGATTCACCTGTTGAAGGATCCAGCCGCACCGGTGATCCATCTGCTGCTCTACACGCCGGCGAGCGCGAAGAAACCGGTGCCGGTGCTCTTCAGCATCAGCTTCACAGCGGTTTCCAGTACTGTCGAGGATCCGGGAATCACGCCGGAGGCCGTCTGGGATCCGAAGACGAACACCCGCGTGGCAGCGGGAACGAGCCAGTTCTTCGGCCCGACAAACATTGTGCCGCTGCTGGATGCAGGCTTCGGCTACGCAACCTATTACTATGGCGACGTCGATCCCGACTACGCGGCGGGATTTTCCCACGGCATCCGCGCCTGGTATCTCAAGCCCGGCCAGACCGAACGCAGTCCGGAAGACTGGGGCTCGATCGCCGCCTGGGCATGGGGCATGAGCCGCGTGGAAGACTACTTCGCGACCGACCCGTCGGTCGATGCGAAGCGCGTGGCCATTCACGGCGTCTCGCGCCTCGGCAAGACGGTGATGTGGGCAGGGGCGAGCGATCCCCGCTTTGCCGCGGTCATCGCCAGTTGCTCAGGAGAAGGCGGCGCCGCGCTCAGTCATCGCGATTATGGCGAGACGATTGCGCATCTCACCGCACCCACCCGCTATCCATACCAGTTCGCGCTGAACTACGCGAAATGGGCCGGCTTCCCCGACCGCGCACCGATGGACGCACACATGCTCGTGGCGCTCATCGCGCCGCGTCCTCTCCTGTTGCAGACCGGCAGCACCGATTTCTGGTCCGATCCGAAGGGCGAGTTCCTGGCCGAAGTGGCTGCCGGCCCGGTATACCGGTTGCTGGGCAAGGATCCGCTGGACACCGACGTGTGGCCTGCGGCCGGACAGCCCATCCTGCATGATCTCGCCTACTCCATGCATGAAGGCGGCCACGGAATGGTTCTGTCGGACTGGAATGTCTATCTGGAATTTCTGAAGCAGCACCTGGCGCCAGCGCCCTGACCTCAGGAGAAAGGGGCGAGCCACGCGCTTCGCCCCACGAACAAAGTCTCGCTATGGCTGTTCGACGGGACCCGGCTCCGAGCGTCCCAGCGTGTCGTAAAGCGGACGCGCGGGCTGCACCGCCGGATTCTCCTGTGCCACAGAGATGGCCAGGATGCGCACCTTATCGTTCCTGGGCAAGGTGATCGTACGCACGCCCGCCGGCAGGTCCACCGAGTATCCGAAGAGATAGGAATACGAGTACGCGACGTTCTTGCCCGACGCATCGTGATGGTGCGAGCAGTACCAGGCCAGAGAAGCGCGCTTGATGTAGCCCGGGCGAATCCCGGTCATCTCGGCGTAATCGTCGTGCTCGGTCCTGGCAGGACGCCCGCCGCGTGCCGGTGTCGTCACCTCGCCGCCTTTCCATTGACGGTCATCCCACTGCCCGATGAATCCGCCCCAGTCTTCGATGTTCAGGCTGGCGGTGCGTTCGCCGATGCGGAAATCAGCCTTCTGATCGCCATCGACAGCAGCGGCGAGGATGAAGAGCCGGTTGTAGTTTCCTTGCGGGAGCTGAAGGCTCTGCCCCTTCGCAACCACAGCGTCGGGAGTCCCGTTGTGCGCGGGCGCCAGATGGAAATCGACTCCCTCGAAGGGAAGCGTCTGCGGCAGCATCTCCGCCGGCAGCGCGTTGCCCTGCCCATCAAAGCCGCCGGAGACAGGCGTGCCATCGGTACTCGCGCCTGCCAGATCGTACTGGAGCGACACGGGCTCGGAGCGCACCGGCGCAACGTGGGCCGTCGCCGCATCCAGCCGCAGCGCGAACGTGCGCGGCTGATAAGCGGTGAATGACGTCACCAGGCTGCCGTCCTTCACCACAGCGGGACCCACCGGCTGCTCCTGTCCGTTGACCTCACGCGCCGAGCGGATGCCTGTGGGAAAGCTGATGCGGACATCGGGCTCGGGCTTGCCGTCGAGTTCCACCAGACGGAGCACCAGTTCATCGCTTTGCTCGGCTTTCTTGAGCGCCATGATGCGAATGCGCGGATTGCTCACTTTCACCAGCGAAACGCTGCGCCCCAGACTGCCGGCATGCTTCTCCGTCTGAAAAGCAATCAGCCGATCGTTGAGACGCTCACCCTGCCAGTCGGTCTGGCCCTGGCGCCAGTCGCCCGCATGCCCGGCGATGCCGAAAACAAATTCGTGATGGCCGATATCCTGCGTGCCCTGGTCGTGATAACCGCCGCGCGTTCCCGGCGTGCGGATCAGCGTCAGCCGAATCGTGTTGTCGTTCGGCTTGTCCGACCCATTCTTGTCATCGGTGAGGATCGTCGCGCCGAAAGCACCGCTGGCATCGGTCAGATCGACCCACTGATGCCCCAGCACCTCGAACTTCCTCGGCCGCGCGTTCGGCCGCTGGATGGTTCCGATGCCGAGGTTGTAGGTCGCGGTCTGATCGTGAGCGGTCAGCGGAAACACTTCTTTCAGATTCGACTCGCGGGTGTTCCAGTCGATGACGTTCGCAACCTCGACGCGCTTGCCCGCATCTCCGGCAGAAAGCCGAATCGTCTGCGAAAATTTCGATCCCGCCGTCTCGCGCGTGATCTCGAGGGCCACCCGCGCCGGACCGTTCTCCACGATCTGCGCCTTCACGGGCCCGCCGACATACTCCCGCGGGGGCGCCTGCTCCTGGTCCCAGTCCATATTCCACGCCGGCCACTGCGCCGGATTGTCGTAGGAGATGGCGAGGCGCATGGGCGCAGCCAGCAGTTCCCTGCCCAGATGCTTGTCGAAGATGCTGGCGATGTCGCCGTTGCTGTCGATCTTCACCCGATAGTACTGGTTCTCCAGAGAGTCCTCCGTGACGTGCAGCGTTGCTGCCTCGCCAGCGGCTTTCCGCCCCGGCTGAACGTTGTACACCGCGTACCCCACCGACGGCACATGCGCCGCGAAGAGGACTTTGCCATTCGAGATCTGCGCAGGAACGGCGCGCCCGTCGGGACCGGTGACGGAAACATCTTCCGGCATACCGCCTGGAAAACGGACATCGGCGTCGACCACATCGTCGCGATCGATGTTGAGCGGGTTGTAAACCACGAGCGGGATGCCTTCGGTCTGCGTGTTCAGCGCAGACGAAACCGCCTGCGTCGCGCTCTTCAGCACAGTCGCGAACTGGTTCAGGGCAATCACGTCGTCGTTCCACGCGAATTCATACGCCTTCGGCGTCGCCGTGCCCGCCGCAAGATCGTGGAAATGCCCGCCCATCACCAGCGTCCATGCGTCGTTCAGGCGCTCCAGGGGATAGGTGCGGCCGCCGAGCCACGCCGCGGCCACCGAAGACTTCTCCGCCGCATCGGCCAGCAGTTCCTCCTCGCGCAGCCAGCGTTTCTGGTAAGCCTGCGACGTCAGCGATCCGGCCGAGTGGTTGGTTAACTCCATCTCGCCCGTGTACTCCGGCAGGGCGGCCTCTTCGCTCGGCGTGAGGTCCAGGAACATCTGATCCGCATCGGCGGAAACCACATGCACGGGACCATTGCCCACCTGGGTCTCGGGCCAGTTCTCCTGCGCCTCATCGGGAAAACGCACGTAGCCGGCAGGCGGCATGCTGGCCTGGCCGTGCGTCACGATTGCTTCCAGCCGCTTCACCGAAGCCTCGTCGGGCGCTCCGCCGATGTCGCCGGTTCCGAAGTAGTGATAATCCGTGAAAACGCCGGTGACCTTGCCGTTGTTCTGCACCCGATCGGCCCAGTCAGACTGGAAGTGGCTCAGTTCCTCGTTCTGCCGATCGACGTTCAGCTGCGCGATCTGGTTGCGCAGCCCATTGAATTTCTCCACATCGGCCGGCTGCAGCTTTTCGCCTTTGGCTTCTTCCGCGGCAAACTGAGCGCTGAGCTGGTGCATGGCATCCTGCGCGGCGGCCAGCGCGGTGTCGGGAGGCAGCGGCGGTGTCGGCGCGCTCAGGTCCGTGTAAATGCCGCCCGAGTAGGATCCGGGATTCAGCGCGGCCATCACGCTCTCTCCATCCGGACCCGTCCAGACGCCCACGTTGAAGGGCGTGCCCTCCGGCGTCTTCTCCATCGATTCGAGGCCTCCGCCGGGCGCCGACGATCCCCAGGTCAGCTTCTGCGTGGAGAAGCCCTTGACTCCCGATGTCGCCAGAATGGTGGGCAGATCGGCCGGAAAGCCGAAGCAGTCAGGCAGCATGTACTCCGCGCTGGCCTTGCCGAACTCGCGGCGAAACCAGTCATTGCCGTAAAGGATCTGGCGGATGATGGCCTCGGGGCTCGGCGCGTTCACATCTCCCTCTTCCATCGAGGAGCCGGCGGGAAACCAGCGACCTTCCGCAACATACTTCTGCACGCGGGCGAAATCCTGAGGGTAGTACTCCTTCATGAAGCGATAACGGTTGGCGCCGCTGAAATTGAAGATGTAGTGCGGATACTTCTCGAACAGATCGAAATTGCGGTGCATCGTGTTGGGAATGTATTCGTCGATGACCTGCGGATACTCCCAGCGCCACTCGGTGTCGAGGTGGGCGTAACCCACTACGTAGAGCGTCGGCTGCGTTTTCAGATCCGGCTTTTGCGGCGGGGTGGTCTGCGCGCCCGCAACCGCCACAGTCGAGAGAACAAGGGCCAGAAGAGAGGATCGCATCATGTTCAGCTCCGAGAGGTACAGCAGAATTTTGGAACCAGGAGAGCGCACCGGGTGGGGATGGTATCGTTTCCACCACGAAGCTGCAGCGTAAGTGTTGCCCGCTTGCGGTGTCAAGGCGACTGCGCTTTCTTCGCCTCCATGGCGCAGCCACAGGATTCCCGGCGAACCAGCCGCGTCGCCAGATGAACTTCTCGCGGCCGGCCATCCTCGCCGGAACGGCCCCGGGGGCTTCCCTTCTGTAGTTCCTCGAAGAGGATCTCGGCGGCCATGCGCCCGATCTCCTCGATCGGCTGCCGCACGACGGTGATCGACGGCCTCACCGTCGCCGCCAGTTCGAAATCGTCATAGCCCAGCAGCGCTACCGAGTCCGGGATGGAGACACGCAGCTTCTGCATCGCCTCAAAGGCGCTGACGGTAATGCTGTTCTTCAGCGTGAAGATCGCGTCGGGAGGCTGAGCGCCGGCCAGCATCTTTCGAATGGCGTTTTCAACCGATGACGGGTCCGTCACCGACGCGTCCAGCAGAACCGGCAAACCCGCAGACTGCACAGCCTGCCGGTATCCTGCGATTCGTTCGTGAATGGTGTACAGCGTGCTTTCCCCGGTCAGGCAGGCGATGCGCCGGTAGCCGTGGCCGATCAGGTGCTGCGTCGCCAGATTAGCCCCGGCAAAGTTATCCGCCACCACAAACGGGATCGAAGAATCCAGCAGCGGCCGATCGAGCGCCACCACCGGCACAGCCGCGCGAGCCAGCAGATTGCGCAGCGCGGCGTTGCCCGTTTTCGCCGGCGCGATGATGAGGCCATCCGTCTGATGCTGCATCAGAATCCTGACGCTTTCGATCTCGGCCTCGGACTCATTGTGCGTGGAGGTGACGATCAACAGAGAATCGTGGCTGCGGGCGATCACCTGAGCCGCCTCGGCGCAACTGGCGAAGAACGGATCCGCGATGCTGGGGATGATCAGCCCGATGGTTTTGGTGCGATGCCCTTTCAGGATGCGCGCCGCCTGATTCGGCATGTAATCCAGCGCGTCGATGGCCTTCCGCACCCGGGCCAGCGTCTTCGGGTCAACGCGCTTTCCGCCATTGATCACCCGCGAAACCGTCGTGGTGCCTACGCCGGCCCGCCTGGCGACTTCGCTCAGCGTGGGCGCCTTGGTCTTCTTTCTCATTCTTCCGCCATCGTGATCGCAGACGTCCCGGCTCGTGTGTCGCAGTATAGTGGCGCGCTCGCTCGCAGGAAAAGCGCCCTCCCCTTCCGCAGGCAGAATTTCGGCTGCACGATTCGCACTCTCGATATCTGCGGAGGTATGCTGCCAATCCCGGAACCACCCTCCGCTCCGAAGGGTGTCTCTACCCTGCGATGTCTGATCCGGCCTGCAAACAACCCTCGCTGCCCATGCGGCAACCACATTACCCTGAAGCAACCATGCGTGCCGTCGTCCAGCGTGTCTCCAAAGCCTCCGTCACTGTCGACGAACGACTCA
The DNA here is from genome assembly GCA_046567085.1 of Acidobacteriota bacterium. GTDB lineage: Bacteria > Acidobacteriota > Terriglobia > Terriglobales > Acidobacteriaceae > Palsa-343. The sequence goes on along the minus strand of JBKICP010000444.1, from coordinate 7,952 downwards.
TCGGCGAGATCGGGCCGGGCCTGCTCGTGCTGCTTGGGGTCTCTGTGAACGATACCGAAGCGGACTCCGACTACCTCGCCGAGAAGATTGCCGGCCTGCGCATCTTTGAGGACGACAGCGGCAGAATGAATCTGAGCGTCGCCGACATCGGCGGCTCGATTCTCGCAGTCTCGCAATTCACCCTATGCGGCGATGCCCGCCGCGGCCGGCGCCCTTCCTTTGACAACGCCGCCCGCCCCGAACGCGCTCGGGAGTTGTACGAGCACTTCGTCGTACAGGTGCGCCGGCTCGGCCTGCGCTGCGAGACCGGCCAGTTTCAGGCCATGATGTCCGTCGCGCTCGTCAACCAGGGGCCGGTGACGATCCTCCTCGACAGCGCGAAATCCTTTTAATCCCGACCCCGCGAGCGCATCCCGCCATTTGTGACCTAAGTCACAGTCCGATCCACCGTCGCTGCCCAATACTGAATCGCATAAGCCCGCGGCAGCGGCAGCGATTGCAGCCATGGATGCCCCATTCACGAATACGGCCACCAGCAGACTCCTCCACGCCTTCGT
>JBKICP010000444.1:0-7385 GCA_046567085.1 Acidobacteriota bacterium | reverse complement strand
CATCCTGATTTCGCTGCTCCTGATGGCGCACAGCAGCAACCTCGTGCGGCTCCCCGAAGCCTGAACGCTGCGACAACCGGCGCGCGCCACCAGGGCGCAATCAGCTGATAAACCAGGAAACCCCTCCGACAACAAACTTCCGTCCCCTGCGCTGAATCCAGCGCACGGCGTTTGGAGTTGTCACAACGTCATGAACCAATGCAATGTATCGATTCAATATGTGTAGAATCGTAGTGATGCCGCTCGCGGTCCCGCCGGCAGACATCCCAGGAGGCTGTTCCGGATGCTGTCGGCTCGACGCTCGCTCCCATCGTGTCTCATCGGTCTCTTCGCGCTGATCGCTCTTGCGCCAGCGCTCCGCGCCCAGACCACCTCCAGCCTTTCCGGCTCCGTCGTCGATCCCTCCGGAGCCGCCATCTCGGGCGCAACCGTCACCGTCCGCAACGAAAACACCGGCGCCACCCGCACGGCCGAAAGCAGCCCCCGCGGCCTTTACCAGTTCCTCTCGCTCCCCATCGGCGACTATCAGATTGTCGCCAGCCACAGCGGCTTTGCCGACGAACTCCGCACCGGTATCCACCTCAACGTCGGCGAGGATGCGACCGCCAATCTCCGCCTCCCTCTCGGCAATGTTCGCCAGCAGGTCACTGTCCACGCCGATGCCTCGCCCGTCGGCCTCACCACCACCGACATCTCCGGCCTCGTCGGCGAGCGCCAGGTGAAAGACCTGCCGCTCAACGGCCGCAGCTACGATCTGCTCCTCACCCTCGATCCAGGCGTGATCAACTTCACATCCCAAAAGGTCGGCGGCATCGGCGTCTCCAACTCCACCGTCGGCAATAACTTCGCAGTCTCCGGCAATCGCCCCCAGCAAAATCTCTTCCTCCTCAACGGGGTCGAGTTCACCGGCGCCGCTGAAAACAACATGCAACCCGGCGGCGCCAGCCAGGAACTGCTCGGCGTCGACGCCGTCCGCGAGTTTAACGTGCTGCGCGATTCCTACTCCGCCGAATACGGCAAGCGGCCGGGCGCGCAGGTCCTCATCGTCACGCAGAGCGGCTCCAACCAGTTGCACGGCTCCGTCTTTGAATTTCTCCGCAACAGCGCGCTCGACGCACGCAACTACTTCAACAAGCCCGGAACCATCCCGCCCTTCCAGCGCAATCAGTTCGGCGGCGCGCTCGGCGGCCCCATCCAGAAAAACAAGACCTTCGCCTTCGGGAATTTCGAGGGCTTCACGCAGCATCTGCATCAGGCCGGCGTCGCACTCGTGCCCGATGCCAACGCCCGCAACGGCTATCTGCCCTGCAAACTCGTCTCGCCCACGCCCAATCCGTGTCCGGCGTCGGGCCTCGTCAACGTCGGCGTCGGTCCCGGCGTTGCGCCGCTCCTGAACCTCTGGCCCACACCCGACCCCACTTCACCCGAGTTCGGCGGAATCGCGGAAGTCTTCAACAGTCCGCTGCAAACCATTCGCGATACCTTCGGTACCCTCCGCGTCGATCGTGACTTCGCCGCCCACGACACCCTCACCGGCGTCTACACCATCGACGACTCCAGCGACGTCACCCCCACCTCCGCTAACCTCTACAGCACCGATTTCGAAACGCTGCGAGAACAGGTGGCCAGCCTCGAAGAGACGCACATCTTCTCGCCCTCCCTGCTCAACGTGGCCCGCATCGGCTATTCGCGCGCAGCCTACTACTACACCGGCGAACCCACGCCGGGCACACCTGCGACGTCGGTGCCAGGATTCTTCGGCGGCCATCCCGTCGGCGCCGTCGTCGTCGGGGGCAGCGCCGCTGCCAATCCCTCCGCGCAGGTCTCGCTCGCCGGCAGCAACATCGGCAGCAATCTGCACATCGCCCGCAACCTCGACACCTACGAGGACCGCGTCACGCTCACGCGCGGCCGTCACGATATCAGCGCCGGCATCTGGTTGCAGCCCTTGCAGGCCAACGAAGACCTTGCCCTCACTCAGTTCGGCCAGGCCACGTTTACCGGACTCCAGCAGTTTCTTCAGGGCACCATTGGCAGCTTTCTCTACGACCCCACGCCGACAGAGATGAACTGGCGTTCCCTGCTCGGCGCCTGGTATCTCCAGGACGTGTGGCGCGCGACACCACATCTCACGGTCTCGCTCGGCTTCCGCGACGAATTCACCACCGGCTGGAACGAAGCCCACGACCGCGCTGCGAACTTCGTCTTCGTCAACAACGTCATCCAGACCGCACCCCACATCGGCGGCTCCGCTTTCACCACCAACAACGCGACCTTTCTGCCTCAACCGCGCATCGGCCTTGCATGGAGCCCCTTCTCTTCGCGCACCGTCTTCCGCGCCGGCTTCGGGATGTACAACGATCTGCAGGATGCGCTCGGCTACCGCATGGATCAGAACGCGCCCTTCAATCCCTCGTATGCCATCGCCAATCTCCCCGTTTCGCATCTGCCGTTGGCCACATCGCCCGTTCCCGCGAACGCCAGGGTCGCACCCGGTGGAGTCCAGCCGGATCTGAAAACGCCCACGCTCGTCTCATGGTCGCTGCGCGTCGAACAGCAAATCACGCCGAACACGGCGCTCACCCTCGGCTACGTCGGCTCTCACGGCGATCACGAGATTGTCAGTCTCGACGACAATGAGCCGACGCCGAGCGTCTGCCCCGGCTCTCCGTGCCCAGGCGCTTACCCAGCGAATTTCCCCTCACCCCTTGGCGGTGCTGCGGTTCCCGTGGGATCGTTCTACATCGCTCCCGGAACCCCTCTCGCCAATCCCGCACTAGGCGCAGCCTGGGCCTGGTTCTCGCGCGGCAACAGTTCGTATCACGCTCTGGAAGTCGACCTGAACCATCGTCTCAGCCACAACCTCGCGATCCGCGCCGCCTGGACGTGGTCCAAAGCTCTCGACAACGGCGACTCGCTCAACGCCACCGCTGCCGGCAATGCTCCCGGACTTGTCTCCAATCCCTTCGACCTGCGCTCGGACTGGGGACCGGCGACCTACGATGTCCGCAACGTTGGCGTCATCAGCGAACTCTGGCAGCTTCCGCTCGGCCGCCATCAGCGTTTTCTCAGCAACGCCGGCGGCGTCGCCAACGCCCTCATCGGCGGGTGGACGGCGAACTCGATCGTCACCCTGCAGTCCGGCTTTCCCTTCACGCCCCAGCTCAGTTACAACCCCTCGAACAACGGCGACACGAAGAATCCCGTGCGCCCCTTCGCCAATCCCAGCTTCCACGGCAACCCCATCGTCGGTAAAGCCAGCCAGTGGTTCAACCCCGCCGCCTTCCTCGCTCCGCCCAACGGCTCCGGCTTCTACGGGAATCTCGGCCGCGACTCGCTCACCGGTCCCGGCGTCACGGAGTGGGACTACTCCATGTTCAAAGACACCACGCTTCGTGAAAACCTCCGCCTCCAGCTTCGCGCAGAGTTCTTCAATATCCTGAATCACTCCAACTTCAACACGCCGAACCTCGTCGTCTTCACTCCCGCGGGCGTCTCACCCACCGCAGGCATCGTCACGAGCACCTCGACGACCTCGCGCCAGATCCAGTTCGCTGCCAAACTGCTCTGGTAAACATCGCGTCCGCCCTGCTGGTCACATGGCGGCTCAATCGTCGGAAGATCCACGAATCGGCTTCACGCTGACCTGAGAGGAGAGCCTTCCGCGGCCGCACCCCAGCCGCCTCCGCCTGGAGTCTCGATCCGCAGCACGTCCCCAGCTTCAAGATGCACGCTGCATTTCCCCGCCAACATGATCGTTTCGCCGGTTCGCGCCTTTGTCACCGTCGCTCGCCCCGCTGCGCCCGGTTCTCCCCCCGCGAGTCCCCAGGGCCGAAACTTCCTTCGCTCCGCCAGCAGCGTCACCTGCGCCGGAGCCAGCAACTCAATCTCGCGAACCAATCCATCTCCGCCGCGAAATTTTCCCGCCCCACCCGATCCATGTCGATACGCATACCGCCGCACCCGAAATGGATACGCATACTCCAGCGCCTCGATCGGAGTATTGAGCGAGTTCGTCATGTTCGTCTGCACGCCGGAGATTCCCTCGATCCCCGGCCGCGCGCCCATCCCACCCGCCGCGGTCTCGTAATACGTAAACGGCTGCCCGCTGCGTGGATCGATCCCGCCAATCGTGAGATTGCTCATCGTTCCTGCACTCGCCGCCGGAACCCTCTCCGGCACCGCCTGCGCCAGCGCCCGCATCAGCACATCCACAATGCGTTGCGAGGTCTCCACATTGGCGCCCGCCACCGGAGCCGGCGGACGCGCATCGACGATGCTCCCCGCCTCGGCCGCCAGCGTCAGCGGACGCAGAATCCCCGCCGTCGCCGGTGCATCGTGGCCGAGCAGACACCGCAGCACATAGAAACACGCCGACACCGTGATCGCCCGCACCGCGTTCACGCTGCCCGTCACCTGCGCCGACGACCCGCTGAAATCCACGTGCATGGCCGCCGCCTCCGGATCGATGCGCATTTTCACCGCAATGCGAATGGCCCGATCCTCGACGCCGTCATCGTCCAGCCAGTCCTCCGCGGTGAACTCACCCGCCGGCATCTTTCGCAGTTCCGCCCGCACCAGCCGCTCGGAGTAATGCAGCAGCTCGTCGGTCAGCACGCGCAGCCGCGCCGCACCGTACTTCTCCACCAGTTCCAGGATGCGCCGCTCCCCGACTCGGCATGCGCCGATCTGCGCCGCAAGATCGCCCTCGCGTTCGTGCGGCGTGCGCACGTTCAGCAGGATCAGGTCCAGCATCTCGCGATCCACCGTACCGCCGCGCACGATCCGCACCGGCGGAATCCGCACGCCCTCCTGATAGATCTCGCGCGCCGGCCCCATCGAACCCGGGAACGAACCGCCCACATCCGCGTGATGGGCGCGCGCCGAGACGTAGAACGCGGGCTTCTCCGCCCCCGGCAAAAACACCGGCAGCACCATCGTGATGTCCGGCAGGTGCGTCCCCCCGGCATACGGATCGTTCAGCACCACGATGTCCCCAGGGGCAAACGGCACCGCCGCGACCGCAGCTTCCACTGACATCGGCATCGACCCCAGATGCACCGGCATATGATCGCCCATCGCGATCACGCGCGCTTCTCCATCAAACACCGCGCACGAGTAGTCCCGCCGCTCCTTGATGTTGGGCGAGAGCGCCGTGCGCCGCAGCGCCGCGCCCATCTCCTCCGCCACCGAATGCACGGCACTGCGAAAAATCGCCAGCTCGATCGGATCCACTGTCGACGCACTCATCGGTTGCCTCCGATCGTGATGATCAGATTGCCGAACGCATCCACGGCAGCACGGCAGTCCGGCGGCAGAACCGTCGCCGATGTGTATTCCGTAATCATCGCCGGACCGCAAATCACATCACCAGGAACCAGCCGCTCGCGCTCATAGATCCGCGACGCCACAAATCTCCCCTCGAAGTAAATCGGCCTCTCGGCAGAACACGCTCCGCCGCCGTCTCCGGCCCGCAGTTCGCGCCGTTGCGGCGCATACGGTTCGGCCGCAGCCGTCATGCGCAGCCGCAGATTCACGATCTGCACCGGCTTTCGCTCGTCGCAGAATCCGTACCGCTGCTCGTGCAGCCGATGAAACGCGGCGATCGAATCCGCGGCCGCGGCACGATTCCACGGTACGTTCAGCTCGTATCCCTGGCCTGCGTAACGCAGATCCAGCGAGCACTTCGCCGAACCGGAAAGCCCTTCCGCTTCAAACTCCGTTCGTGCCTGCTCTTCGAGTTCCGCAAACATCGGCCCCAGACTGCCGATCGCGTCCCCCGCCAGCATCACGGTCCGCGCATGATCGCGCACCACATCGGCCAGCAAAATCCCCAGAGCCGACAACGCTCCCGGCATCGCCGGAACCAGCACCTGCGGAATGCGCAGTGCCCGCGCCAATGCGCACGCATGCACCGGCCCTCCTCCGCCGAAGGCCACCAGCGCGAAATCGCGCGGGTCGTACCCCTGCTCGACCGAGATCACGCGAATCGCCTTCTCCATCTCCGTCTCGACCACGCGCAGAATGCCCGCACAAAAATCCTCCACCGAGGCCAGCGTCCCTTTCTGCTCGCGCAGCATCGCCTCCGCCCGCTCGCGGTGCAAAGGAACCGTGCCTCCCAGAAAACCCTCCGCATCGAGCCGCCCCAGCAGTAAATTGGCATCCGTCACCGTCGCCCTTGTCCCGCGTCCGAAGCAGATCGGTCCCGGGTCGGCGCCGGCTGATTCCGGACCGACGCGCAGCATCCCGCCTGCATCGAAGCGCGCGATCGATCCGCCCCCGGCGCCCACGGTGTGAATCTCCAGCATGGGCACGCTCACCGGCACGCCCGCCACCACCGACTCTCGCGTCCGCCGCACCCCGCCGCGCGTCGCATCCGACAAGAACACATCCGTCGACGTCCCGCCCATGTCGAGTCCAATGATGCGATCGAAGCCCGCCCACGCCGCCACGCGGCACGCGCCGATCACGCCCCCCGCCGGCCCGGAGAGCACCGTGCGCACCGGCTCTTCGGCAGCCAGCCGCGCCGAAACGATCCCCCCCGAAGACTGCATCACATCGACGCCCGCACCGCCATGTTCGCTGCGCACCCTTTCCTCCAGATGCAGCAGATATTCCCGCATCCGAGGCGCCAGATACGCGTTCACCACCGTCGTCGAGGCGCGTTCGTATTCGCGAAACTCCGGCAGGATGCGGCTCGAGACCGACACCGGAATGCCGAGCCCCCGCAGCGCTGCCTCGACGCGCCGCTCCGTTGCAGGATTGGCAAACGAAAACAACAGCGAAATCGCCGCCGCCTGCGCTCCACTCCTCCGAACAGCCTCGGCCAGCGCCTGCAACTCGGCATCGCTCGGCGCGTGCAGAATCTCGCCCTCCGCGCTCACGCGTTCCGCCACGCCAAATCGGAGCTCCCGTGGCACGATGCACACCGGAAGCGGCGCGAACCAGTCATACAAGGCCGCGCGGGTCTGCCGTCCGATGGCGATCGTGTCTTCGCATCCCGCCGTCGTGAGGAACGCCACCTGCGCGCCACGCCGCTCCAGCATCGCGTTCGTCCCGATCGTCGTCCCGTGACGAACCTCAACGTCGCGGCCCGGCTGCATCTTCCCGAGTGCGTCGAGCACGCCCCGCGCAGGATCCGCCGGCGTCGAAAAAACCTTCAGGACGCGCAGCTCGCCGTCATCCAGCGCAACGCAGTCCGTAAACGTGCCGCCTGTATCAATCGCCGTGCGCAATTCGCTGTGCTCTCGTATCGTGGTATGACGGCGTCCTGCCGTACTCCTGAACTGTAAACCAGAGACCACGCTTGAACGGAATTGCCTCCTGGCTCACCGAAGCATCCGCGGAACAACGGCGGACGCTGCTCGCCGCTTCCCTCGGCTGGA
>JBKICP010000443.1:0-6900 GCA_046567085.1 Acidobacteriota bacterium | reverse complement strand
CAGTCCTTGAAGATTTTGTCGGGCAGGGCGGTACGGTCTTCGACTTCACGGAAGCCGTAGCGGAAGAAGAAATCCGGGATGCGGGTGAAGAGGCACACGCATCCGACGCCGTGTTGCTCGGCTTCGGCCAGGAGGGTCTGGAGTAATTCGCCACCGACGCCGTGGCTTTTTGCCTCGGGGCGAACGACGATGGAGCGGACTTCGGCGAGGTGGGGTCCATAGAGGTGCAGCGCTCCGCAACCGAGGAAGATGCCGCCTTCGGATTCGGCGACGGTGAAGTCGCGGACGTTCTCGCAGATTTCGGCGAAGGGGCGGCGGAGGAGCGTGCCGTCGCCGGAGAGCGAGTTGACCAGCTCGTAGATGTTGGTAGCGTCCTGGAGGCGGGCTTTACGCACCAGCATGGGGCACCTCCGGTGCGGGTGACTGCGCGTGCCGCGCGGCCAGGGATTGAACGTGACGTTGTGCGCCGGCAAGAGCTTCGTGGACGCGGTGGCGGGCGGTGCCCCCGATGACGTCGTGGCAGTCGAGGGTGGCCTGCAGCGAAACGGCCGGGAAGAAGTCCTCGTCGAATTCGTCGCCGAACTGGCGGAGTTCGTAGAGGGAGAGATCGCCGAGTTCGCACTCCTTGTCGAGGCAGTAGCGGACGGCGTTGCCGATCTTCTCGTGCGCTTTGCGGAAGGGGACGCCTTTGTGGACGAGATACGTGGCGGCGCCCATGGCGTTGAGGAATCCTGATTGTGTGGCGGCGAGCATGCGATCGTGGCGGAACTGCAGCGCGCGGGTGAAGTCGGGCAGGAGGCGCAGGATGCCGGCGAGCGTGTCGGCGACTTCGAAGACGGGCTCCTGGGTTTCCTGCATGTCCTTGTTGTAAGCGAGGGGCAGGCCTTTGAGCAGAGTCGCGAGCGTGGTGGCGGCGCCCAGCAGGCGTCCGCTCTTGCCGCGCAGGAGTTCGGTGAGATCCGGATTCTTCTTCTGCGGCATGGCGCTGGAGCCGGTGGAGAAGGCCTCGGGCAGATCGAGGAAGCCGAACTCGGCAGTGGAGTAGAGTGTCAGCTCTTCGGCAAAGCGGGAGAGATGCACGCCGAGCGTGGAGGCGGCCTGCGCAAACTCAAGCGCGAAGTCGCGGTCGCTGGTAGCGTCCATGCTGTTGGCGGTGGGCGCGGTGAATCCGAGCTCGCGTGCGGCAATGGTTCGGTCGAGGGCGAGGGTGGCTCCGGCGACGGCGCCCGATCCGAGCGGGCAGAAGTTGAGGCGCGCGCGGCAGTCCTCGAAGCGGGAGATGTCGCGGAGGATCATCTCGACATAGGCGAGGAGCCAGTGCGCGACCAGCACCGGTTCGGCGCGCTGGAGATGCGTGTAGGAGGGCATGACCGCGGTTTCGGCTTCCTGGGCCTGTTCGAGCAGAGCGAGCGCCCACGCGGTGAGCTGAGCGGCGGTTGCGTCGATGGCGTCGCGGACGAAGAGACGGAGGTCGGTGGCGATCTGCTCGTTGCGGCTGCGGCCGGTGTGGAGCTTGAGGGCGAGGTCGCCGATTTCCGCGGTGAGGGACAGCTCGACGAAGTGGTGGATGTCCTCGGCCTGGGAGGCGGCGATGGCCGGGGCGCAGGGACGAGTGAGAACGGCGTCGAGGCCGCGCACGGTTGTTTCCAACTCGGCGGGCGAGAGAATGCCGGCCGCGGCGATGGCATGGGCGTGCGCTTTGCTGGCGGCGATTTCCTGGGGCAGGAGCCGCCCATCGAAGGGAAGCGAGCGCTGCCAGGCTTCGAATTGTGGATCGGCGGGCGCGCGGAAGCGGCCGGCCCACATCTTGACGGACTGCGTCGTGGCGGCCGGTTGGTTGTCGGGAGGTTCGGTCATCGTGCCTCCTCCCCTTTCGTGCCGCTGTTCAGCTGCGGCATCTCCGAGCCGTGGCTCAGGGTGATGAGGCCGCTCGCGGCGTAGGTCATGAGCTTGGCGCGGGTGTCGGTGATATCGAGGTTGCGCATGGTGAGCTGGCCGATACGGTCGCGCGGGGAAAAGGCGGAGTCGGTCTTCTCCATGCTGAGGCGTTCGGGCGCAAAGGTGAGGTTGGGCGACTCGGTGTTGAGGATCGAGTAGTCGTTGCCGCGGCGCAGTTCCAGTGTGACCTGGCCGGTGATGGCGCTGGCGACCCAGCGCTGCGCCGATTCGCGCAGCATGATGGCCTGGGAGTCGAACCAGCGTCCCTGATAGAGGAGGCGGCCCAGCTTGCGGCCGTTTTCGCGGTACTGCTCGATGGTGTCCTCGTTGTGGATGCCGGTGATGAGGCGCTCGTAGGCGATGAAGAGCAGGGCGAGGCCGGGAGCTTCGTAGATGCCGCGGCTCTTGGCTTCAATGATGCGGTTCTCGATCTGATCGCTCATGCCGAGGCCGTGGCGGCCGCCGATGCGATTGGCTTCGAGAAGCAGTTCGACGGGGTCGGAATATTCGCGGCCGTTGAGGGCGACGGGGAAACCCTGATCGAAGCGGACGGTGACTTCTTCACTCTCGACCGAGACGTCGTCGCGCCAGGAGGCGACGCCCATGATGGGCTCGACGATGCGGATGCTGCTCGAGAGATGCTCGAGGTCCTTGGCTTCGTGGGTTGCGCCGAGGAGATTGGAGTCCGTGGAGTAGGCTTTTTCGGCCGACATTTTGTAGCCGAAACCGGATTTCTGCAGGAAGGCCGACATTTCGGCGCGGCCGCCGAGCTCGTCGATGAAGGCGGGATCGAGCCAGGGCTTGTAGACCTGCAGGCGCGGATTGACGAGCAGACCGTAGCGATAGAAGCGCTCGATGTCGTTGCCCTTGAAGGTGGACCCGTCGCCCCAGATGTTGACGCCGTCCTCCTGCATGGCGGTGACGAGCATGGTGCCGGTGACGGCGCGGCCGATGGGCGTGGTGTTGAAGTAGGTGACGCCGGCGGTGGAGATGTGGAAGGCGCCGGCCTGGAGGGCGGCGATGCCTTCACGGACGAGAGGTCCGCGGCAGTCGATGAGACGGGCGTTCTCCGCGCCGTACTCGAGGGCCTTGCGCGGGATGGCGTCGTAGTCGCTTTCATCCGGCTGCCCGAGGTTGGCCGTGTAGGCATAGGGCAGCGCGCCCTTCTGCTTCATCCAGTGGAGCGCGGCGCTGGTGTCGAGCCCGCCGGAAAAAGCGATGCCGACTTTCTGGCCGACGGGCAAACTTTCGAGAATGACAGACATTGCTTGCAGGACCTCAGAGTTCAAATCACCGGGCCTGAAGGCCCTTCGTTGATACGGATTGTTCCCCGGCCTGAAGGCCGGGGCTTTTACCGTCGTGCCGCTACGCGGCACCTGTCAGCGCACCTTTCGCAAGCAACGCAACAAGGCAGGCGGCTGTTCTTTTCAATATGCACGACTACGCCTTGCTGCCCTTGCCCAGCAGCATGAGCAGGAGCGCCTTTTGCGCGTGCATGCGGTTTTCGGCCTGATCGAAGACAACGGACTGCGGCCCGTCGAGCACCGCGTCCGTGACTTCGGCATTGCGATGCGCCGGCAGGCAGTGCATGAAGACGGCCGACGGAGAAGCCTGCGCCATGAGCGCCTCGTTCACCTGATAGGGCTTGAAGATCGGCGCGCGCTTGGTGGCTTCATGCTCGAAGCCCATGCTGGTGCAGACGTCGGTGTAGATCGCATCGGCGCCGCTGACCGCTCCGATGGGATCGTTCACGAGCGTGATGTTCGAGCCGGTGACGTTGGCGATGGCGCGGGCCTGGGCGACGACGTCGGCCTTGGGTGCGTAGTTTTTGGGCGTGCCGACGGTGCAGTTCGCACCCAGCTGCGCTGCGGTCAGCATCAGCGAATGGCAGACGTTGTTGCCGTCGCCGACGTAGGTGAAGTTGAAACCCCTGAGATCGCCGAAGCGCTCCTGCAGCGTCATGAAGTCGGCGATGGCCTGGCAGGGATGCTCCAGATCGCTCAGCGCATTGATGACCGGCACGCTGGCGTACTGCGCCATCTCGGTGATGGTTTCGTGCGCGTAGGTGCGCAGCACGATGATCTGTACCCAACGCTCGACGTTGCGCGCGATGTCGGCCAGCGATTCGCGCTCGCCGAGCGGCGACTGTGTCTGGTCGACGAAGAGAGCCGAGCCGCCGAGCGTGTTCATTGCCGTCTGGAAGGTGAGGCGGGTGCGCAGCGAGGCCTTCTCGAAGAACATGACCATCTGCTTTGCGTCGAGGGCCCAGCGGTACGCGCCGGGATTCGTTTTCACGTCGTGCGCGAGGGCCAGAATGCCTGCCAGTTCCCGGGTGGTGAGGTCGGCGATGGAGCAGAGGTCGCGGCCTGCGAGCGAGACGTCGGGGTTGACCGCATCGAGTTCCGATACGGCGATGGTTTTAGTTGCCAATTTTCTTTCCTCCGGGGACGACGGCAGCCTGTGCCGTCTGTTCAGTCAGGATTTCGTTCAGTGCCGCGATGCTCTCGTCGACGTGGGCTTTTGTGAGGATGTAGGGCGGCAGGAAGCGCAGAACCGTTTCGCTGGTGCGGTTGATGAGGATGTGGCGCTGCATCATTTCGCCGAGAACGGTTTTGGCCAGCTCGGCGGAGTCGAGTTGGACCGCCAGCATGAGGCCCAATCCGCGCACCGCGGTGATGGCGGCGTGGTGCTTCGCCAGACCCTGGAGCTGTTCGCGGAAATAGGTGCCGACTTCGGTGACATGTTCGAGCAGGCGGTCGCGCTCGATGGTTTCGATGACGGCCAGGGCCACGGCACAGGCCAGCGGTCCGCCGCCGAAGGTGGTTCCATGCATGCCGGCATGGATAGCCTGGGAGGCTTCCTCTGTGCAGAGCAGCGCCCCGAGGGGAACGCCGCCGGCGAGCGGCTTGGCCAGCGTGGTGACGTCGGGTTGGATGCCGTAGTGCTGGTACGCACACCACCTGCCGGTGCGGCCCATGCCGGATTGAATTTCATCGACGATGAGCAGCACGCCGGTGGAGCGGGTGAGTTCGCGCGCCGCCTGCAGGAATTGCCGGGAGACGGGGCGAATGCCGCCCTCGCCCTGAATGGCTTCGACGAGGATGCCGCAGACATCGGTGGAGAATTTCGCGCGCAGGTCGTCGACGTCGTCGAAGCGGACGAATTCCACGCCGGGCATCACGGGGTCGAAGGGCTCGCGGTACTTGTCCTTCCAGGTGGCGGCGACCGAGCCCATGGTGCGGCCGTGGAAGCTGTTTTCGAGAGCGAGGAATTTTGTGCCGAGCGGCTTGCCGTTTTCGCGCTGCAGCTTCGCCCAGGCGCGGGCGAGCTTCAGCGCGGCTTCGTTGGCCTCGGTGCCGCTGTTGCAGAAGAAGGCGCGATCCATGCCGGTGGCTTCGGTGAGGCGCAGCGCCAGCGCCGCCTGTCCGTGGTGGTAGTAGAGGTTGGAGGTGTGGATGAGCTTGCGGCTCTGCTCGACGATGGCTTTTTCGATGGCGGGATGCGCGTATCCGAGCGCATTAACGCCGATGCCGCTGAGCAGGTCGAGGTAGCGGTTTCCGTTTTCATCGATCAGGTACACGCCTTCGCCGCGCTCGAAGAGCAGGGGATAGCGGTCGTAGGTGCCGAGGAGGAGTTTGGCCTCGGCAGCCTTGAGAGAGCTCAGAGCGCAGAGCTCAGAGCTCAGGTTGTCGCTGCCGGCGTGATCGATGGTCACAGTTTTTGCATCAGCGCCCATGTCATCTTCCCCACTTCTTCTGCAAGATTTTCTGCCGCACGCAATATAGCTTCTTTTCCGAACCCGAGCGCCCTGGCCATGACGAGTTGAGTTTGCAACTCAAGGACGGAGCCGCGCGCGATGCCCACGAATTGCCGGTATTCTCCTTTGGATGCTCGCCCGTACCCCTCAGCGAGATTGCTCGCGATCGAAACGGAAGAGCGCCGCAGTTGAGAGGTGAGACCGTAAGCCTCTTCGCGTGGAAAGTCCCCGGTCAGCCGATAAATGCAGACGGACAATTCGATGGAACGCTGCCACGCCTTCAGATTGCGAAACGATTTTTTGCCAGGCTCCGGCCGCAATTCCTGTTGCGGCGAGCTGGGCTCTGCGCCCTGAGCTCTGTGCTCTGCTGTCATGCCACCATCACTTCCGTGCCTTGATTGACGCGGCTGCTGCACAGATCGGGCAGAAGCTCCGCGACCGACGCGGGCAGGATGCGCACGCGCTTGACGCCGCTGAGCAGCGCTTCGCGGCAGGCGCTCAGCTTGGGCAGCATGCCGCCCTTGATGACTTCCTGGGCTGCGAGTGCGGCGATCTGGTCGATGCTGAGCCAGCGCATCACGCTGCCGTCGGCCGCCATCACGCCCGGCACATCGGTGAGGAAGACCAGGGCATCGGCTTTGCAGGCGCCGGCGCAGGCCGCGGCCATCTCATCAGCATTGATGTTGTAGTACTCGCCGTCGAAGCCGAGCGCGATGGATGAGATGACGGGTACGGCGCCCATCTGCCAGATGGCCTCGAGCCAGCGCGGATCGGCTGCGGCAATCTCGCCGACAAAGCCGAGGTCGGGCGCGGTCCGCTTCTTGCGCGCGCGAAAGACCAGGCCGTCGCCGCCGGAGAGCCCAACGGCTGGCTGACCGTGGGATCCGAGCGCGGCCACCAGCGCCTTGTTCACGCCGCCGCCGAGCACCATCAGCGCGGTGTCGCGGGTTTCGGCGTCGGTGATGCGCAGGCCGGAGACGAACTCGCTCTGCTTGCCCAGCTGTTTCAGCGTGCGGGTGAGCTGCACGCCGCCGCCGTGGACGATGGCGACCTGATTGCCGTCCTTCACCAGTTCGGCGATCGCTTTGGCGCACCCGTGCAGCAGTTCCGGATTCTCCAGCGTTGCGCCCCCGAGTTTGACCACGTATCTCATCACGATCCTTCCCGCTTCGGCCGTCAAAGCAGCCCGTCTGTTTCCTGGAAGC
>JBKICP010000442.1:6129-7004 GCA_046567085.1 Acidobacteriota bacterium | reverse complement strand
CAGAACGGCGCCCCGCTCAGCGATCGCTTCGGCCTCTACACCGGCAACCGGCTCTTCGACGCGGCCCGCGAAATCTACTTCGCCGGATTCCGCCGGCTGCTCCTCGCCCCCACGCAGGAAAATCTCGCCAAGTTTCTCAGCGCCCTGCCTGCGGCCTCGAAGCCCGGTGACGACTACTCCGCCGCCTACAATCCACTCAAGGCCTACCTCATCACTACTGCGAATCCGGACAAGAGCACGCCCGAGATCAGTCCCGTGCTGCAGCAGTTCTGGCTTAACGGACGCGCGCCTGACACCGACGAGCAGAACAAGCTTGCCCGCGCGCAGTTCGACTTCTACGCAGCCGAGTTAGCGAAGAGCGATCCGTATCCCCTCGCCGCCAACATGCCCGATCCGCCGGTGACCCACGCACGCACGTACCTCAACACCTTTGGCGGCGAAGACCGCATCTACCAGCAGATGCTCACCGCCGCCGGCAGCGGCTCCCGCGCGGTCGACTTCAATCGCGACTATCCCGGCTCAGCGCAAACGGTCCTCGACAGCCACCTCGTTCCTGCAGCTTTCACAAAGGGCGGCTACGCGCTCATGCAAAAGGCGCTCGCCGATCCCCGAAAGTACTTCAGCGGCGAGAAGTGGGTGCTCGGCGATCAGGCGCCTGCCTCGCTCGATCCTGCGACCGTTACACGCGATCTCACCGCGCGCTATCAGCAGGACTTCATCGCGCAGTGGAACGCCTTCCTGCACGCAGGCCAGGTCGTCCACTACCGCAGCCTCGCCGATGCAGGCAACAAACTGGGCATGCTCTCCGGGCCGAACTCCGCGCTCCTCGCGCTTCTCTTCACCGCATCGCACAACACTAACGTCGCCGATCAGCA
>JBKICP010000442.1:0-6119 GCA_046567085.1 Acidobacteriota bacterium | reverse complement strand
GTTCCAGCCCGCACAGGCTGTCGTCGCCCCCGAGAATCCCGACAAGTTCATCGGAGCCGGAAACCAAACCTACGTCACCGGCCTCGGCGGATTGCAGGGCGCGGTCGCCCAGATCGCCCAGACCCCCATCGACCCCAGCAATGCTGCCGCCTTCGCTCCGGTGCAACAAGCCTCCACCAGCGCACACGGCGCTGCGCTGCAGACCTCTCAGGCCTTCGACAGCAACACTCCCGTCACGCCCACCGTTCTCGGACTCCTGCAGGCCCCCATCAATAATGTGGACGAACTCATCCGCGCCCAGGGACCGAAGCAGGCCAACGGCGCGGGGCAAAGCTTCTGTGCGGCGTATGCGCCCCTGATGAGCAAGTTCCCCTTCGCGCCCAACGGACCCGACGCCTCAGTTCAGGAAGTCGCCGCCATCCTCAACCCAGCCACCGGACCGCTCGCGCAACTGAATGGCGCCGTGAAACCGCTGCTTCTCCAGCAGGGATCGGTGTGGGTCGCCAACCCAACCTCGCCCATCAAAGTCACCAGCGAGTTTCTCCGCTTCTATAACCGGTTGCAGTCGATCTCGGCCCTGGTTTCACCCGCAACTCCAGGAAGCGGCGGACTTACATTCACCATTGAGATCCTGCCCTCGCCGGTGAATCAGAAAGTCTCGTTCCAGCTCGACAATCAGGTCGTCTCCGACATCGGGCATCCGAAGATATTCACGTGGTCGCCGCAAACCAGCCAGCAGGCGCAGATCACCGTGGGCACCTTCGGCCAGCCGGTCACCGGCAACTGGGCGCTGCTGCATCTGCTTGCCAGCGGTGAACGCGAGCAGCCCGCATTCCCCATCCGCCTGGACTATCGCTTCGGATTAGTGAAAGTCTCCACCAGCACGGTGCGTCTCGAACTCAGCCCCAATGCCGCCATGCTGGTGCCCGGAGAATTTGGTCCCGGCCGCTGCGTCTCGATCGTGGCTCACTGAGCCGCTTCGCAATCGGCTTCCACCGGCTGATCTTCAAGGAACTGCAGCAGCAGGCAGGTGATGTTATCGATGCCGCCCGCTGCTTTCGCCCGCGCAATGAGCGCGTGGCACGCATCGTCCAGAGTCGCGCTCGAGAGGATCAGTTCCGCTATCGCCTCCGCATCCGCATAGCGCGTCAGGCCATCTGTGGTCAGCAGGCAAATATCGCCGTATTCGAGATTCGCCGTAAAGATGTCCGGCTCGACCTCCGCCTGCTGCCCTACCGCTCGTGTGATCAGCGACTGCAGCGGCGACGACCGCGCCTCCTCCACCGTGAGCACCCCGCTCCGCAACTGCTCGCCGACAAAAGAATGGTCGTGCGTGATCTGCACACACGCCCCGCCCCTTAGAAAATAAGCGCGGCTGTCGCCTACGTTGCCCACGAACAACGTCCCGCCCTCCACGCAGGCCGCCACCAGCGTCGTTCCCATTCCGCGCAGAGCTTCATCCTGCTGCGCCAGTGTGAACACCTGCGCATTGGCATGCAGTATCGCTCGATGTAATCTCTTGTCCGCGCGCAACCCCGATTCCGCATCCCCTGCGAAGAACCCCAGCAGCTCATCGACCGCCGTCCCGCTCGCTCGTTCCCCCGCGGCCATCCCGCCCATCCCGTCACACACCACGAACAGCCTCGTCGTCAGGTCGTAGCCGAAATGGTCTTCGTTGTTCGAACGCACGCATCCGACATCGGTCGACGCTGCCACTTCCAGTTTCACGGCTGCTTCCTTCTCCGATATCGTCATCGCTTTCTCCTTCCCCCGGCAACTCCACAGGCAGCCGGGAAAAGTCTCCTCTTCGAGCGACTCTCTATTGAACCGCAGTTTCCTCTTCCGGCGGTAGTCCCATCACCTGCTCCAGAAATCCCTTCAGCATCGCCTCGCCCCCATCGGCAACGGAGTCTCCCGGTCGAACGCCGCTCCTTCCCCACGCCAGCAGAAACACCAGGGGAATCCACCCGCGCCGGTCGTTCTCGAGCCGCTGCCCGAACGCGTACAGCGCGCGCGATAGCTTCAGCGGCAGTTGAACTCCCGCGACCGAGTTCGCCGCCGGGTCCCGGCAAAAATCTTTGGGCGATGTCACCAGATACTCGCGGCAACTCAGCGGCCGGATCGGGTGAATGCTGCAGCTCTCCTCCTCCAGAAACGGGCACGGCACGCCGACGCGAAAATAGTCGAGCGCTAACTGCGTCGTGTGCTCCTTTTCGTCCATCCAGTTCTGGTCGAGGATCCTCTCCAGCACGCCCGCTTCGTGCAGGGCCGTCAGCGCGCGATGGAATCGCTGCTCCAGTTCCCTTCTCCGCTCTTCTGGCAACGATCGGAGCCAGTCCATCAGCGCCTCGGCCTCGAACAAACTGACCGGCACCATCTGCCGGCAACACGCTCCGCATCCCGGCCCGCATGAGATCGGCTGCCCCGCCTCAGCAGCACCTTGCGCTACATGTCCTACAATCGCATTTTCCAGATTCTGGATAACCGGCAGCAGCTGCGTCAGCGTCGTTCGTCCGGCGGGAACGACGGCGGCGGCATGCAGCACCCCGTCCCCGACCCTCAGGGAGAAACGCGCTTCCACACGCTCGTGGGCCGAATTTCCGGCAGCGGTTGACATGGCGGGACCAGGTCAGAGGATTCTACCCCATCCCCTCGGCTCCGTCTCACACACTCGGCAACAACGGAACGCCCTACTCCCAACCGCCGCCCAGCGCCCCGTAGAGCTGCACCATCGACAGCGCCTCTCCCTCCTGCGCGTTCACCAGATTCAGTTGCGCCGAGAAGAGATTCGAATCTGTCGTGAGCACCTCCAGGTAGCTCGTCGCTCCGCCCTGGTAACGCGTCCTCGCCAGGCGCGTCGCATCCTGCGCCGCCGCCACCAGCAGCGTTTGCTGCTCGCGCGTCGCCCGCTCTTTGTTCAACGCGATCAGCGCATTGGAGACATCGCGAAAGGCGCCGGCAATGGTCTTCTGATAATTCAGGACCATCTCCTCTTTCTGATGCTGGGAAAGCTGCAGTTGCCCGCGCAGCTTGCCTCCCTCGAAGATCGGTTGGGCAAGCGAGCCGATCCCGTAGATCGTGTGCCCGGCGGGATCGAAGAGATTCGACCACTGATCGCCGCCCACGCCCCCCGCCGCGCTGATCGAAAGCTGCGGAAAGAACTGCGCCCGCGCCACGCCGATCTGCGCGTTCGCAGCAATCAGCTGTTCCTCCGCCTCCAGGATGTCGGGCCGCCGTTCCAGCAATCGCGATGGCAGTCCCACCGGCAGATTCTGCGGAGGCGGAGCCAGCGCGCTGTCATCGGTGTGCGCGACCGGCCCTGGATTCTCGCCGAGCAGCAGCCGCAGCGCATTCTCCTGCTGCTGGACCTGCTGCTCCAGTTGCGGAATCTGCGACGACGCCGTGTACTCCAGTTCTTCGGCCTGGCGAAGATCCGAGAGCGGCGCCGATCCCGCATCCGCCAGTCGGCGCGTCAAATCCACCGACTGCTGCCTTGTCTGCAGCGTCTGCTTCGCAATCGCCAGTTGACGGTCGAGCGCCCGCAGCTGGATGTAGTCAGCCGCGACCTGCTCCACCAGCGTCATCCGTACCGCACGCTGCGCCCAAACCTGGCCCAGCAGCTGCGCCCGCGCCGCCTCAGTTTGCCGCCGATACAGTCCCCAGAAATCCGGCGTCCACGCGGCAGAAAGATTAAAGCTGCCCGCGTAGAGCGAGCTGCCGATCGACTTGCTCAGCGAATCCGGCAGCTCCGCTCCGATCCCCGTGCCCCCCACCGACAGCGTCGGGAACTCCTGCGAGTGTGTGATCTTCACCTGCGCCTGCTGCTCCAGCACGCGCTGCGCCGCGATCCGCACATCGTAGTTGTTGGTGAGCGCCGTCCGGATTAGATCCTGCAGCTCCGGCTCGCGGAAAACCTCCGCCCAGTTCTCATCCCCGAGCGAAGCTTTGTCGGCGGTAGCAACCTCAGCGTTGTCTGCCCCGCGATAAGCCGTTGGAATTGCCGCCTGCGGGCGCTTGTAGTTCGGCCCCACTGTGCAGCCCACCAGCAATATCAGCAGCAGCGCGCCAAAGGCGATATTCACACCTCGTGTAGTGCGTCTCGTCGATGAAGTCATGCGGCGTCTCCCTCTGCCTCGACCGGCACAGCTTCCTCTTCCGCGCCTTCCGGAAGGTGCGTGGAATCCATCGTTGTTCCCTTTCCGCCATGACTGTAACGATGCGAGAGAAACTCGACGACGGCGAAAGTGGTCGGGATCATGAGGACCCCGATCACGGTAGCCAGCGACATGCCGCCAATCACTACCGTGCCGAGAATACGTCGCGACACCGCTCCCGCGCCGCTCGCCGTCCACAGCGGTATGCAACCCACAATGAAGGCCAGCGCCGTCATGATGATCGGGCGAAAACGCACGCGAGCCGCGTTGAGAGCCGCTGCGGAGATGCTCTGCCCACTTTTGTAGTTCTGCACGGCAAACTCAACGATCAGAATGGCGTTCTTCGCCGAAAGGCCGATCAGCATGATCAGTCCGACCGTGGCGAAGATGTCGTTCTCGAGCGACCTTGCCGTCAGCGCCAGATAAGCGCCCAGGATCGCTACCGGCGTGCTCAGCAGAACGCTGAACGGCAGCGTCCAGCTTTCATAGAGCGCGGCCAGAATCAGGAACACGAAGAGCAGCGACAACGCGAAGACCACCCACGCCGGCGTGCCCTCCGCCGCGCGCTGTTCCTGGTAGCTCATGCCGGAATAGGAGTAACCCATCCCCGCCGGCATCGTCTGTTTGAAGGTCTCTTCCAGCGCCGCCCTCACCTGGCCGGAACTGTATCCCGGCGCACCGGTGATATTCAGCTGGGCCGCGTTGTATTCGTTGAAACGCAGGATGAACTCCGGTCCGGTGATCTGCTTCACATGCACCAGCGAACTGAGCGGCACCTGCGAACCGTTCGCGCTGCGCACATAAAACTCGCCGATGTTCCGGATATTGCTGCGCGTGTCGCCTTCCGCCTCGACGTACGTCTGCCATTGCCGTCCGAAGCGATTAAAGTAGTTCACCAGATAGCCGCCCATGAAGGTCTGCATCGTGGTGTAGATATTGTTCAGATCTACCTGCTGCTGTTCCGCTTTTTCGCGATCCACATCCGCGTAAAGCTGCGGCACACCAGGCATATAGGAAGGAATCGCTGCCGCAATCTCCTTGCGCTTCGAGATCGCTCCCAGGAATGCGAAAAGGTTCTTCGTCAGAAAGGTTGGATCGTCGTTGCCCGATCGATCCTGCAGAATCATCGTCACGCCACCGGAGGTCCCGACGCCGGGAATCGATGGCGGAGGGAACGAGAAAGCGAGACCTTCATTGGCCCCCATCAGCTCTCGCTGCACATTCGCCTGGATCTGCTGGATCTGCTCCTGCCTCGACTTGCGCTGCTCCCACGGCTTCAACGAAACGAAGAAGAACGCCGTGTTCGTGCTCTGCGTCAGCGTGAGCAGGTTGAATCCGTCGACACCAACAACACCGCCGATACCCGGCGTGTGCAGCAGAGCCGCGGTTACCTTCTGCGCAGCGGCATCGGTGCGCTGCAGAGAGGACGCATCCGGCAGCTGCAGAGCCGCAAACAGATAGCCCTGATCTTCCTGGGGCAGGAAGCCCGAGGGCAGGTGTCCGCCCATGAAGACCGCAATCACCGCAATCGCCGCCAGCGCCACCATCGTGAAGGCGGACTTGTGAATCAGTCGGCTCGACGTCTTCACATAGTTGTCCGTCGTACGGCTGAAGAAGTAGTTGAAGCGGTCAAAGAAGAGCTGCAGCGGACTACGGCGAATCTTGTGCTCGCGCGGCTTCAGAAGCAGTGCGGCCAGCGCCGGGCTCAGCGTCAGCGCATTGAATGCCGAGATCAGCACCGAGATCGCAATCGTCACCGCGAATTGCTGATACAGCCGGCCTGTAATTCCCGGAATGAACGCCGTCGGTATAAAGACCGCCGCAAGAATCAGCGCAATCGCGATCACCGGCGACCCGACCTCTTCCATGGCCAGAATCGTGGCATCGCGCGGAGTCATCCCCTGCTCGATGTGGTGCTCCACCGCTTCCACCACCACGATGGCGTCGTCGACCACCAGACCGATC
>JBKICP010000441.1:0-19524 GCA_046567085.1 Acidobacteriota bacterium | reverse complement strand
AGGAGGGGGGATCTCCAGAATGCCGACCGCGCAGAATCAACAATTTTCGAGGGGGTCACCCCCCTGAAAAAGCTCGCCCGGGGGGGTCAGTCCGTTCCCAGGGCCAGAGAGGGCGTGAGGCCCGTGGCGGGCTCGCTGAGTTCCTGGTCCTTGTACTGGAGCTGGTAGAGCTTCCAGTAGATGCCGTGGAGGGCGAGCAGTTGCTGGTGCGAGCCCATCTCGCGGAGCTGGCCGCGGTGCATCACGAGAATGACGTCCGCGCGCTGGACCGTCGAGAGGCGGTGCGCGATTACCACCGAGGTGCGGCCTTCCACCATGCGGCCCAGCGCTTCGCGGACCCGGAACTCCGTATCGGTATCGACGCTGGAGGTGGCCTCGTCGAGGATGAGGATGCCTGGCCGATGGGCCAAAGCCCTGGCGAAATTGATGAGCTGCTTCTGGCCGGTGGAGAGTCCGGCGCCGCGCTCGCGCAGCGGCTCCTCGTAAGCGTTGGGCAGCGAGCGGATGAAGTCGTCGACGTTGACCTGCTCGGCAGCCATGCGCATATCGTCGTCGGTAATGTGTGCCGTGCCGAGGCGGATGTTGTCGGCCACGGTGCCGCTGAAGAGGAAAGGATCCTGCAGGACCACACCAAAACGCTGCCGCAGCGCGGTTAAGTCCTGCTCGCGGACATCGACGCCATCGACGATCACCTGGCCGTGCTGCACGTCGTAGAAGCGCATCATGAGGCTGGTGATGGTGGTCTTCCCTGCCCCGGTGTGGCCGACGATGGCTGCGGTCTGACTCGGCTCGAGGGTGAAGGAGACGCCGCGCATCACCCAGTCGATCTCGGTCATGGTCTGCAGTTCTTCGGCCGATGCAGTGAGGATGCGGGCCTGGGCAACGGCATCGAGGCGCTGATAGGTGAACCAGACGTCGCGGAATTCGATGCGGCCCGATCCGTCGCTGGCTTTGGGGTGGTCGGGGGAGACGATCTCGGGGGGCGTATCGACGAGCTTGAAGATGCGCTCGCTGGCGGCCATCGCGGCCTGGAGGGTGTTGTATTTCTCGCTCAGATCCTGGATGGGGCGGAAGAAGCGCTGCGCGTACTGCATGAAGCCGACCAGCGTCCCGAGCAGAACGGTGCCGCGCAGCACGCCGCCGCCGCCTTCCCAGATGATGAGGGCGATGGCGAGCGAGCTGAGGAATTCGACGGCGGGGTAGTAGAGGGCGTAGCAGAGAATGTTGTCCTTGTACGCCTCCATGTGAATGCGATTGATCGTCGAGAAGTCGCTGAAGGCGCGCTGCTGGCGGTTGAAGAGCTGCACCAGCGACATGCCGGAGATGTATTCCTGGGTGTAAGCGTTGATGCGGGCGATGGCCACGCGGATGCGGCGGTAGGATTCGCGGACGTATTTGCGGAAGATGCGCGTGACGAGCAGGATCAACGGCAGGACGGAGAACGCCAGCAGGGCGAGCCACCACTTCATGCGCAGCATGACGAAGACGATCGCCGCCAGCACGAAGACGTCTTCGAAGATGGCGAAGACGCCGGAGGTGAACATTTCGTTGATGGCGTCGACGTCGGTGGTGAGGCGGGTGACGAGGCGGCCGACGGGATTGCGATCGAAGAAGCCGATATGCATCTGCTGCATGTGCCGGTAGATCTGGCTGCGCATATCGAACATGACTTTCTGGCCGGTCCACTGCATCAGCCAGGTCTGGA
This sequence comes from Acidobacteriota bacterium, assembly GCA_046567085.1. GTDB lineage: Bacteria > Acidobacteriota > Terriglobia > Terriglobales > Acidobacteriaceae > Palsa-343. The sequence goes on along the minus strand of JBKICP010000441.1, from coordinate 17,819 downwards.
GGGCTTCGAGTCCGTAGCTGAGGACGAGAGCGACGAGCCAGATGGCGGCGATCTGGGAGACGCCGTGCCACGCGCCGCCGGCAGCCCATGAGGTGAGCCGGTGGGCGAGGAAGGGATGGGCGGCGGCTCCGGTGGCGGCGTCGGCCGCGGCCGTTTGCGCCGTGGGATCCGAGGCCGGCTTGAGATAGAGGTCGACGGCCACCATGGTGAGGTAGGGTCCCAGCACGTCGGCGCCGGCTTTGAGCAGGATGGCAACGATAGAGGTGAAGCAGGCCCACTTGTAGGGGAAGAGATAGGTAATGAGCCGCTTCATGAGACGGCTGTCGTAGGCCTTGCCGACGACGTCGTCGTCCTGCTGGGCGGAGCTGGGGCGGGCCGGTGGCTTCGGCTGCGGCGTGGTCTCCTGGGCGGCGTTCTTGCTGGACTGGGGCTCGGAGCCGGGCATGGGGCGCTCTCTTTCATCTTACCGTCCTGCGAGTATCAGGGTGCCATCGCATCCGGCGATCGAGGAGCGCGTGCACCGGCGTCTCGATCCGGTGCAGGCATCCTCTCTTCCCTGCTTGACATCTTGCGCTCCAGCAAGCAAACTTCGCCTACGGGAAAAAGTCCCCCGCAAGACCCGCATTCGCAAGGCGAGGAAGGGCATTTGACAGGACAGCCGGAAAAGCGCGTGACCTATACTCTGGATTCCTCGCTGGACAGCGTGAATAAAGTGGAGCAGACCGCCGAGCAGCTGGCTCGCAAGGCGGGTGTGGATGAGGACGAGATTTTCCGCATCTCGATGGCGGTACGGGAAGCGGCGGTGAACGCGGTGCTGCACGGAAACGCCTACGATCCGGAAAAGCGGATGACGGCGTCCTTCGAGAACACCGGCAGCTCGCTGGTAATTCGGATCACCGATGAGGGCAAGGGGCTGGACCCCTCGACACTGCCCGATCCGCTGGCGCCGGAAAACCTGCTGCGCGGCTCCGGCCGCGGTATCTTCCTCATTCGGTCTTTTATGGATGAGGTACACTTCAAGCAACTTCACCCGGGAACCGAGCTGACACTCATCAAGCATCTGGGAACCGCTCCGACCGGCGCCTGACTTCCCCGCACAATCAAGCTTTTCCAAGGAGGAATTTCTCGTGAGTATGAAAATCACCACCCGTCAGGTGGACGGGGTAACGATTCTCGATCTCGGCGGCCGGATCACCCTCGGCGAGGGCAGCGTGCAGTTGCGTGATTCGGTGCGCGACCTGCTCGCCAAGGGCCAGAAGAAGATCCTGCTGAACCTGGGCGAAGTGAATTACATCGACAGCTCGGGCATTGGCGAGCTGGTGAGCGCGTACACGACCGTGCGCAATCAGGGCGGCGAGCTGAAGCTGTTGAACCTGACGCGCAAAGTCCACGACCTGCTGCAGATCACCAAGCTGTACACGGTGTTTGACGTGAAGGACGACGAGGCGAGCGCCATCGCGTCCTACGCACACGCCTAAGTTCAGCGGATTGGTTTTATACAGAGGGGCTGCCTGCGGGCAGCCCCTCCTGCTGTGCGGGAAGTTATTTCGCGGTGAGGCCGCGGTCTTTGAGCATGGCGCCGATCTCCGGGGCACGGCCGCGCCATGCGGCATACAGGTCGGCCAGGTTCTCGGTGTTGCCGCGGGAGAGGACCATGCAGCGGAAGCGATCGCCGTTGGCGCGAGTCAGGCCGCCGTGCTCCTCGAACCACTGGTAGGCGTCATCGTCCAGCATCTCGGTCCATTGGTAGGCGTAGTAGCCGGCGGCGTAGTCATTCGCCCAGATATGCAGGAAGTATGTGGAGCGGTAGCGCGGCGGAACGGTGGAGAGTGCGACGCGCGACTTCTCCAGGGCCTGCTGCTCGAAGGCGTCGACATTCTGGAGGGGCGCGCCCGCAGGAAGCGTGTGCCACTGCATATCGAGCATGGAGGCGGCGAGTAACTCGGTGAGCGAGTAGCCCTGATTGAAGTCGCGGGCCTTGAGGATTTTGGCTTCGAGCTCGGCCGGCATGGGCTCGCCGGTTTTGTAGTGCTTCGCGTAGTGCTGGAAGACGGCCGGATAAGTGGCCCAGTGCTCGTTGAACTGCGAGGGAAACTCGACGAAGTCGCGGGGGACGGAGGTGCCGGAGAGCGTGGGGTACTCGACGTTGCTCAGCATGCCGTGGAGGGCGTGGCCGAACTCGTGGAACATGGTGCGGACGTCGTCGGCGCTGATCAGGGCCGGCTGACCAGGCGCGGGCTTCGGCAGGTTGGCGACATTGTAGACAACGGGGAGATTGCCGAGCAGACGGCTCTGATCGACGAAGCTGGACATCCAGGCGCCGCCGTTTTTGTTGTCGCGCTTGAAGTAGTCGCAGTAGAAGAGGGCCAGCGGTTTGCCGTCGGCATCGTGGACTTCGAAGACGCGGACGTCGGGCTGCCAGACGGGGATGTCTTTGCGCTCGTTGAAGCTGAGGCCGTAGAGCAGGTGCGCGGCGTAGAAGACGCCGTTTTCGAGGACGTTGTTGATCTCGAAGTAGGGCTTCACCTGGGATTCGTCGAGGTCGTATTTGGCTTTGCGGACCTGCTCGGCGTAGAGGTTCCAGTCCCAGGGCTGGAGCTGGAAGCCGCCGTGCTGCGCGTCGATGACGGCCTGGATTTCGTTGCCCTCGGCCCGAGCTTTGGCGGTGGCGGCGGGGATGAGTTCGTTGAGGAAGTGCAGCACCGCCTCAGGCTTTTTGGCCATCTGATCTTCGAGCTTCCAGGCGGCATAGGTGTCGAAGCCGAGGAGCTTCGCCTTTTCCGCACGGAGTTGCGCCAGCCGTGCCACGACAGGGCGGAGGTCATCGCCGGGCTGCTCGGCGCGCGTCCAGCCCTTCTCGAAGAGGGCTTCGCGGGTACTGCGGCTGGTGAGCTCGGCGAGGTCGGGCTGCTGGGTCGTGTTCTGCAGGGCGATGACGTAGCCGGGAACCTTGCGGGCCTCAGCGGCCTGTGCTGCGGCGGCGATCTGAGCGTCGGTGAGTCCGGCCAGCGCGGACTTGTCGGTGGTGGTGTACGCGGCTTTTTTGGTGGCTTCGAGCAGGCCGCGGCTGAATTCGTCCTCCAGCTTCGAGGCTTCCTCGTTGAGCTTCTTCAGCCTGTCCTGGTCGGCGGGGCTGAGGGCGGCTCCGGCGTGGACGAACTGGTCGTAGACGATCTCGACAAGACGACGGCTTTCGGGATCAAGATGGAGCTGGTCGCGGGCCTGCCAGACGGTTCTGACGCGAGCAAAGAGCTTCGGGTTGAGGTGAATGGCGTCGTCATGCGCGGCGAGCTTCGGCGCCAGCTCACGCTGAACGTTCTGGAGAAAGGGATTGGTGTTGGCCCCGGTCACGGCATCGAAGGCCGCCTGCGCGCGCTGGAGGAGTTGGCCGGTCTTCTCCATGGCGACGAATGTGTTCTGGAAGGTGGGCGCAGCAGGATTGTTGGCGATCGCCTCCATCGCGCGCTCCTGCTCGGCCATGCCAGCTTCGATGGCAGGCTGATAGTCGGAGTCCTTGATGCGATCGAAGGGCGGTGCGTGAAACGGGAGAGGGCTGGGCGCGTAAAAGGGATTCGAGGGGCCGAAGGATGCGGTTTGTGCGATGGCCGTTGGTGTGGACATGGAGAGTGTGGTTATAGAGAGGATAAAGGCGGCAAGCAGGGTCTTCCGAATCAAGCGGATGTCCTCCAGGCGAAGCTGCATTGTATCGCTCGCACAGGGGCTGCCGGGAGATTACCAATGTCGGAATGGCTTCAGCGTTTCAGGAGGTCGATGGGTTCGTCGGCATTGGTTACGCGGAAGTATTTCGCCAGTCCGGGGTGTTTGCGCTCGACGGCGCGGTACATCTCCCAGGCGACCTTGCGGTAAGAGAAGTGGCCCTGGGGTGCTGAGCGCAGTTCTGAGATGTAGAGCGCTTCGGCAAAGTCCATCTTGAAGAGGGCGCGGTTCCTGGTGCCGAGGGGAAGCACGTATTGCGCCGACTCGGCGGCTTCAGGGGCAGAGCCTTCGGCGAGGGCGGAATAAGCTTCGTGGGCCGCCTGCATGGTGGCCTCGTAGAGCGGCTGGGCTCCGGCTTCGGGGACGCCTTCGGGGATAGCAAAGCCGTGGGCGGCGGTGAATCCCTGCAGGACCTGGACGCAGCGGCGGTGGCGATGCATGTCGCGGAAGCCGCCGATGTCCATGAGGATGTCGAAGCGGAGGGCCTGGCCGGCGGCGAACTCGCGCAGGAGCTCGTCGTGGCGGCCGCGATGGCGGAGGCCGAGATCGATGATCTCGCTGCGACGGGCTTCCTCCAGTGTGGCGACGTGGCGGCGAATCTGGCGGTAGGGGTAATGGCTCTGGCCGTAGAGCAGCGTCGTGGCGAGGTCGATTTCGAGAGAGTCAGCGTCGTCGATGAGGTCAACGAGCGGGGCGGGCTCGATGGCTTCGCCGCGCAGGAGCCCGGCTGCGGCCTGTCCCAGCTCTTCGCGGGTTTGCCGCTGATATTCATTGACGGCCGCGTATTTGACCAGGGTGGGGGCGGTTTTCACTTCGCGGGTGAGGAGAGCGGCGGCGCGTTCGCCGAGCGCGGGATCGAGGGCGGCAATGTCTTTCTGGAGGGCGGCGAGGTCGTCGGCGTAGACGTTCCATGCCGGGCCGGAAGCGGCGGCCTGGAGGCGCACGCCGAGCTGGCGGATTTCCGCAACGGGATAAGAGAGCAGGCGCGAGACCTGGGTTTCGAGGGTGCGGGCGTTGACGATCTGGCCGAGCGAGGTATTGGTGGAGAGCGGGAGCAGGTAGCGGGCGACGTCGAAGGCACGGGCCTTGAGGGTTCGGTCGTAAGTCTCCTGCTTCATCTCGGCGGGTTTTGCGACCTGCTGCTGGAGTGAGGCGAAGACTGATTCGAAGACGCTGTGGTATCCGGCAAAGAGCTGGTCGATGGTCTCGCGATAGCGGGTGGCGGAGGCTGCGTCGTCACCGAAGTCCGGCATATACCAGCCGCTCTTGCGGAAATTCTGGTAGCGGGTGGAGCGCTCCTGTCCATCCCAGCGCTGCTCGTCGACCAGAACAATGGCCGCGAGGAGGGAAAGCCGTTCGACGGCGAAGGCGATGTGGGCGAGGTCGGCGATGGAGCGGTGGCCGTACTGGAAGTAGAAGGTATTGAGGAACTGCTCGGCGCGCTGGCTGCTGATCTCGCGCAGAGACTCCTTCATGGAGAGCGCGGAGCGGGAGTACTTCGCCATGGCGTAGGCGAGGACTTCGGGGTCGGCTCCATGGACCGCGAAGACCTCGGTCTGGTTATTGCGATTTTCGGGCGGTGCGGGCGCCTCGGATTTTGCCGGCGGAGTCTCGGTCATGGGAGCCATGGTGGCATGCTAAACCTCGGGGTTGCGGAAAAGCTGCACGCATCTCCAAAGTCACGGTGCCGCAGGCGACATGTTATGTGACTGCAAAGAAAGAACGAGTACGATAGGAGTGTTTTTGGCCGGACGCGCGCGGAGCGATCTGCGGGAATGGCCGATTGTGCATGGACAATATCCTCTCGACGACCGAGCACCGTCCCTGGCCCCTTCCCAAGCAGCCGTGGGTGATGACGCAGCGCTGGAATGACCTCCTGTTCGCGCACTGGCCGATTCCTGCGAGCGAGTTGACCCATCTGTTGCCTGAATCGCTGACGGTGGACACGTTCGACGGGACGGCGTGGGTGGGGGTGGTTCCCTTCTGGATGGACCAGATCCGGATGCGGCGCCTGCCGCTGATTCCGGGCGCGAATCGATTTCCGGAGCTGAACCTGCGCACGTATGTGCGGGAGCGGCACACGAACCAGCCGGGAGTGTATTTCTTCTCGCTCGATGCGGCGAATCCTTTCGCGGTGTCGACGGCGCGCCTGTTCTTCAAGCTGCCTTACTACTGGGCGCGGATGAAGCTGGAATCGGATGAGAACCGGACGATCCACTACAGCAGCCAGCGGCGCTTCAGCAAGCGGCCGGCGCGTTTCCGGGCGAGCTATCGGAGCCTCGGCAAGCCATGCGTGAAGGGCGGGATTGAGAGCTTCCTGACGGACCGCTACGCGCTGTTCACGACCGGGCGGCGGGGCGAGATGTCGCGGGTGAACATCCACCATCTGCCATGGCCGCTGGAGCTGGCGGAGGCGGAGTTTGAGGTCAACGATCTGCCGCAGGCGCACGGCATTCGGCTGCCGGATACGAAACCTCTGCTGCAGTACAGCCGCGAGCTCGTGGTGTACATCTGGGCGCTGGAGAGCCTGGGATCGCCGGCAGCACGACGCACAGCGGCGCCGGTTCCGGCGGGACCTTGAAAAAGCAGGGAGCAGGGAGCGGAGAGCAGGGAGTCGACGAAAATTGATGCCCGTCAGCTTTCGGAGCGCCGGGTCCAGAGGCGTGGGGCGATGGCGTAGTTCACCTGCACGGCGAAGATAAAGGCGACGCTCCACATCGTTCCGAAGACGCAGAGCGCGGCTCCAATGGCGTAGAGAGTCTGCGCGATGGTGACGCGGCGGCAGATGGCGGTCTGAATCTCGACGGGCGTGTCCTCGCGGATCATCCGGTGGCGGGTGACGTATTTCCAGCTGGTATAGAGCAGGAGCCCCGGCGCGAGGATATTGGCCCAGTAGAGGAGCAGGGCCGTGCGGTAGTGAATGAACTCGGCCAGCAGACGCGTGGAGAACGGCATCAGGGTCATGGTGAAAAGAAAGGCGAGCTGAAGCCAGGCGAGATCGCGGTCCCCGCGCTCGATGTAGTTGAGCTGGGTTTGCTGACCATTCCAGAAGATGCCGAGGGTAAGGAAGCTCATGAGGTACATGAGCAGGCTTGGCGCCATAGCCGCAAGCGCTCGCCCCAGGTCGTGCTCGGAGTGGATGAGATCGGCCGCGGGCAGGCGGAGATCGAGGACCAGGAGAGTCATCGCAAAGGCAAAGACGCCGTCGCTGAGCGCGGCCAGGCGGTCGAGACTCTGGTTGGCGATACGGTTGTAGAGCGTCGGCATGGTGAACAGCTTATCCCCTTGAAGCCGGCGTCACGAGCCGGGAATCGCTGCGGTAGGCTATACCCATGTCATCACTTCAGGGAAAGACGGCTCTGGTGACCGGAGCCTCACAGGGAATCGGGCGCGCCTGCGCGGTGGCACTGGCCGCGGCCGGGGCGAAGGTGGCGCTGGCGGCGCGCAACGAAGCAAAACTCAATGAGGTAGCAGCGGAGATCGCCTCGGACGGCGGAGCGGCGGCGGTTTTTGCGCTGGACATCGCGAACGAGGAGTCGATCAAGGCCTGCGCGAAGGCGACGATCGGTCACTTTGGCAGCGTCGAGATTCTGGTGAACAATGCTGGCATCACACGGGACACGCTGGTCCTGCGCATGAAGCGCGCGGACTGGGACGATGTGCTGCAGACGAATCTGACGGGCACGTTCCTGATGACGCAGGCGGTGGTGAGCTCGATGCTGAAGGCGCGCTGGGGGCGGATCATCAATATTTCGAGCGTCGTCGGCGAGACCGGACAGGCGGGACAGGCGAACTATGCCGCGAGCAAGGCGGGGTTGATCGGTCTGACAAAATCGCTGGCACGGGAGCTGGCCTCGCGCAACATCACTGCCAACGCGATTGCGCCAGGGTACATCGAAACGGCTATGACTGCGGTTCTGGATGAGAAACAGCGCGAATCGATGCTGGCGCATATTCCGCTTGGCCGTGCGGGGACCGATGCCGATATCGCGCATGCCGTTCGTTTTCTCGCCTCCGACGATGCGGCATACATTACCGGCCATGTGCTCGACGTGAATGGCGGGATGTACATGGGGTAGGGGCAGCGAAGAAGCGGTTAGCGAAAATATGGTTAGCTGAAGTGCGGTTAGCGGTGAGGCGGTTAGCGAGCCCGGTTGGCGCAGAACCGGTTAGCGAGGCGATGCACAGAAGAAGCGCTGTGATCGATCATAAGGAGGGCTATTTCGTTGCGTGTTTCCGTCTAACCAGATTTCGGCTAGCCGGTTTTCCACTAACAGGACTAGCGCTAGCCGGTCCTCAGCTGACCGGAATTGAGCTGTCTTTATGAAGATTCTGACCGCTGACGAAATGCGCACCGTCGATCGCGTGACGACGGAGCGCTATGGTGTGGCGTCGCTGGACCTGATGCATCAGGCGGGGGCGGCGGTGGCGCGCTTTGTGCTGCGGGAGTTTCCTGAATCGCGCCATGTTGCGGTGCTGTGCGGCAAGGGCAACAACGGCGGCGATGGGTTTGTGGCGGCGCGAGAGCTGGATGCCGCAGGATGCAAGGTCCGCGTTTTGCTGCTGGGGTACCCGGCCGATCTCAAGGGAGACGCAAAAGCCGCATTCGAGGAGATGACCCTGGCGCCGGTCATGGCACCGGATGAGTCAGCGCTGGATTCCGAGGATGTGCAGAACCTGCTGGCATCGGCGGATTTGTTTCTGGATGCGGTGGTGGGCACCGGGTTCAAGCCGCCTCTGCGAGGTGCGGCGGCCGCGCTGCGGGATCGGGTGAGCGTGCTGAACACGCCGGTGGTTGCTGTCGATTTGCCTTCCGGGTGGGACGCCGATTCGCGGGCGTTTACGGCGGATGGCGCTTTCCCGGCGAACGCGGTTGTGACGTTTACGGCGCCGAAGCTGGCGCATGTGTCGGGCAATCTGACCAGCAGTGCAACGGGGCCGATCGTGGTGGCTCCGATCGGATCGCCGGAGGAGGCCATCCGGTCCGGCAGCAACCTGACCTGGGCTGGAGCTTCGAAGCGAATCGTGGAGCAGGCCCGCACGGCAGACTCCAACAAGGGGCTGTATGGGCATGTGTTGATCGCTGCAGGAAGCCGCGGCAAATCGGGCGCTCCGGCGATGGCTTCCCTGGCGGCTCTTCGCGCAGGCGCAGGACTGGTGACGGCCGCGGTGCCGGAATCGATTCTGGCTTCGGTCGCAGCGATCACGCCGGAGCTGATGACGCTGCCGCTTCGCGAAGGATCGGCCGGGGAGATCGACGGATCCAATCTCGCCCCGGAGCCGTTTCGGCGGTTGACGGAGCGCGCTACGGTGATCGCCATTGGACCGGGGATGGGAACCGAGCCCGAGGCGTTTGTCCTGGGAATGGTGGAGAAGACGCGCGTACCGCTGGTGCTCGACGCCGATGCTCTGAACATTCTGGCAAAGCACCCGGAGAAACTCGATGGGCGGAGCCGGACGGTGGTGGTGACGCCGCATCCGGGAGAGATGGCGCGGCTGGCAGGGATCAGCACGAAGGAAGTGCAGGCGAGCCGGGAGCCACTGGCGCGGGAGTTCGCGACACGCCACAATGTGACGGTCGTGTTAAAGGGATGGCGCACCCTCATTGCGCATCCCGATGGGCGGATTGCGATCAACACGACGGGGAATCCGGGCATGGCGAAGGGCGGCAGCGGAGACATCCTGACGGGCATCGTCGCGGCGCTGCTGGCCCAGTTCCCCACGCGCCCGGCGGAGGCGGTGGAGGCGGCGGTGTATCTCCACGGGCTGGCGGCGGACTTCGCTCTTCGCGAACAGGACGAGCACACGCTGCTGGCAACCGACACCGTCGGTCATCTTTTTCGCGCTTTTCTCTTTCGCTCGCGGGATGAAGCGGGATATGTTTGGTTGGAGGGACTCCCTTCCTCCGCGGCGAGGTCGAGATGACGCAGACGGCAGATCTGAGGGTGCATCAGTTCGCGAGCCACAGCGGCAAGGAGACAATCGAGGTGGGCCACCGGATCGCGGAACTACTGGCGCCGCCAAAGTTCCTGATCCTGCGCGGCGATTTGGGAGCGGGCAAGACCACCCTGGTGAAAGGGATTGCCGAAGCGCTGGATGCAGCCGAGCCGGATGAAGTGACCAGCCCGACGTTCACGCTGATCCATGAGTACGAAGGGACGCGCACGGTCAATGGGCGCAGGGAGCCGGTGATCCTGTACCACCTGGATCTGTACCGGATTCAGAACGAGCGGCAGCTGGATTCGCTGGGACTCGACGATCTGAGCAGCCCGGACAGCATCGTTCTCGTCGAGTGGGGGGAGAAGTTTCCCAGCGTGGTCAAGCGCAGCCAGGGCGAGATCGAGATGCGCACCACGGGCGGGGATTCGCGCAGCATCACGCTGTCGCTCAAAGACTGAATCTCCGCGACCTCCAGAAATCTCAGAAGTGGTGGAGTTTTTCCGGCGGGGTGACCTCGACGGGGCGGGAGGCTTCGCGTTCGAGCGAGCGGCTGACCAGGTCGCGCGAGCCTAATCCCACGGCGAGGGAGAGCGCGAAGACGATGCCACCGAAGAGGATGCCGAAGCCAAGTTCGACGATCTCGCCTCCCAAGGCGAGGTGGTCGAGGACCATCGCGCCGGTGAGGACGAGGATCATCCAGCGCGCCCCCATACTCAATAGGCGGGCATAGCTGAGGTTGAGGTTCACGCCGGTGATGAGCACGCTGCGGGAGACGAAACGCGCCAGGACGTTGCCGGCCAGCAAGAGGACTGCTGCGCCGACGAGGCGCGGAACATAGGCGAGAATCCATCCGGAAAAGACGTGCTCCTCCGTGCTGAGGGCGGAGACTCCGACCACGACACCGGCGATGACAAATCCCCAGAAAACAATGCGGCCTACGAGGAGCGAGGGCGTGGCGCGCGGGCTGAACTCGGCCATGGCATTGGCGCCGCGCCCCATGCGCTCGTCGAAGTGAAGCGCGGTGAGGATACGGGTAACGATCCAGGAGAAGAACCATCCCAGAAGGAGAAAGAACAAGAAGGCGACGATGAAGGCAAGAATGCCAGGCAGAAGCGTGGCGATTTTGTTCATCACCAGGCCCATCGATGCGTGAAGCGACTGCTCGACCTGCTGCCACATATCCAGTTCTCCTTTCGATCGCCTTACGGGTTGAAGCGATCCGGCCATCTCCACCGCGAAAGCAGATATGGCTTTTTTTCCTCCCAGGCGCGGGCCAGTTGCTCGAACCGCTGTTCGGCTGCGCCATGGTTCAGACCGGAAACCTCGCGCACCCACGACGCGACCCAGCCCAGATAGAGCGGGGTGAGGGCGCCGAGCAGGTGAACTCTGCTGATGGTGCGCAGGCGCCAGGCCAGCGCAAAATCGTAAACGATGCTCGCCCACAAATCGTCGGGCATACGGAACTGTTCGGGGTTGAGGCGGGTGAGACGGCGCAGCTCGAGCAGGCTGTTGGGGGGCAGAATGAGCCGCCAGACTTCATCGAGGTTCCTTGATCCGAGCAGGAAAGAATCGATCATCGGCTGCGGATCGACGGGCTGCACATCGGATGGATCCTCGGCAGTGCCGCCCCAGACGGGGATGGGTTGCGAGCCGCGGATCCGCTGCCAATGGGAGGCACACTGATCCATCTCCTGAAAGAGGGACCCCAGAAGCTGCCCCAGCACGACGCTGAGATCCAGTCCGTCGGTGGCAACTTTGTGGTGAACATCGATCTCGACCTGGCCGACGGGGAGCTGCGGATGCTGGGTTGCGGCGATGGTCACCGGCCACAGTAAGGCATCGCCGGAGGCCGCCGCCGTTGGGCCGGTGTGGGAGAGAGAACCGCACAGAGGACCGGCGGCGACGAAGTCGAAAGTGACCGGATAGCGGACGCGCTTCCCGTAGAGCGCACGGCAAAGCGGAGACAGCATACCGGTATTGATGAGGCCGTCGTACTTTGCCGCTGGATAAACGGGCATGGCCAGGCCGCACTGGCGGTCGAGAACAGCGTAGGTGAAGAGCTGAATGCAATGCGCGTTAAGTGCGGCAAGATCGGGTCCAAGAACGATGCAGGCGCGCGCATTCATGGATGCGGCCAGGCTGAGCACGGCGCGCTGATTGGCCGAGACGCCGGCCCAGAACTCCGCCCCCCCCTGCGCAGGCGGTGCGAACGGCAGAACGGTGAGGGGGGAGTTCTCGAAAGCGGAGCCGCCATTGGAGTTTGAGGCAGCTTTGGGCCACGCGAAGACGAAACGCAGCGCGGAGGTCGCCGTGCCCAGCTGCTGCAGGGTCTGTTCCGCGCGGGCGCGCAACTGCTCGGGCGAGACGGGGCCCGCGATTCCGACGACCACGTCGGCCGAGCCGATCCGCTCCACCTGTTGCTTCGTCTCTTCGGTCAGTTCAAAAGCGGCCATTCGGCGGCGATCCTTTTGTCACAGCGGCAGTGACAAGATACCGTGCAGCGGAATGCGAATCCACGCGGGTCGATTGTCGAGCTCGTAGACCAGCTCATAGAGTGCTTTATCGAGCATATAGATGTGCAGCAGCGCATTGAAGTCGGCACGGTCCGGGGGAACGATGGCGGAACCGGCAATCGTCTCGCGCCAGGCGCGCAGAAAGCCAGCGGCGACGGAATCTTCCCAGAGACGCGCCCAGGATTCGAGCTGTGCGTACTCTTCGGGACGCCGCGTGGTGTATCGAGTGAGAGCGGCGAAGGCCGCATAGCTGAAGGAGCGCAGCATGCCGGCCACATCCTTGAGAGGAGAGTGTTTCGCGCGCCGTTCGGCGAGCGGACGCGCCGGCTCGCCTTCAAAGTCGAGGATGACGAAGTCGCCCCTGGAGCGCAGGACCTGACCGAGGTGATAGTCCCCGTGAATACGGGTCCACTGCCCCACGCTTTTCAGCTCCGGCAATTTGCGAAATTTGGTGAGCAGGACGCCGCGGCGGCTGAGCGCCAGGCCGGCCTGCTCGATGGTGTCCTCGGGCAGTCGCGACAGGCTTGTTTTCAGCATATCGAAAGCATGCGCGCCATGGCCGGCCAGGTGATCGCGCAGCGATTCCAGTTCGCCGGCGTCGGGAGCGTGCGGAGAGAATGCGGCGTCGCGACCGGAGGCCAGGGCGAGGTGCATCTCGGCTGTGCGCCGGCCGAGCACCGCGGCCACGTCGAGATAGAGGCCCACACGCTCCCGCACGATCGGATCCTCTTTGCCCTCGTCGAGGGGACGGCCGGAATAGCCGGCTTTCAGCGATGCGACGCTCTCGTAGTAGCGATCCAGTTCTTCGAGGGTCCACTGCCAGCCGTCACCCTCGTTCTGGACGAGGCCCTGGAGCAACGCGACGGTGGAGGGCTCCTCGCTGGGACGGCGCAGCTCGATCGATCCACCGAACGGGGGGATGTTGGCGAACTTCGCTTCTTCGGTGAGGAAGCGGCCAATTTCCACGTCGGGATTCTGGCCCGGCATCTGGCGGCGAAAGAGCTTCATGATAAGGCGGTCGCCGAAAATGGCTGACGTGTTGCTCTGCTCCGCGCTGCTGACGCGCGCGGGGAGGGGCTGCGAGCCGCGCAGGCCTGAGAGCACCGAACTCGGCATGCCGATGAGCGTGCCGCTGCGGGTGCGAAGTTGCTGTCCGTCTGCGAGCATTTCGAGCAGATATTCGGCGGCACTCCCGCCGGGGCCTTCGTGGAGAACTCCGGTCAGGGTTGCCGATCCGGCGGCGGCGAGAATCTGTTGCGGCATGGACTCGCGGATTGCGGCCGCCTCTTCTCCAAAACTCATGGCCAGACACAGCAGCCAGGTATCCGCGTCGCCTTCGACGTAATCGACTCCGACCCAGATCACGCCGAAGCGCCGTTCGTCAAGGAGCACCGAATCCACAATTCTGGCGCGCACGATCGTTCTGGACTTGCTGCCGAACCAACGCTGACGCTGGAGCCATGCCGGGAGCATCGCTTCGAGACGGCGCAGTCCATCGCCGGAGAGGATGCTTTGCCAGTCGCGTTCGTTCTCGACGTAAAACGCCTGATCGTCTCCGGTTGGAGCCGCCGCATCGGCCGCCGTCATGGAGGGCTGAACTTCAAGCCAGAGAAAACCGTAGGGACCGAGAGTGAGCGAGTAGGGCGCCTTCGTGATGGGGGGAAATTCGACGTAGCCAAGCATCTCGACCGGGGTAAGGCCTTCCATGCCGGACAAGTCCAGTTGCACCGGCTGTGCGAAGCGGGAGAGGTTGGCCACGCAGAGGACGGTTTCGCCGTCGTATTGGCGGATGTAGGCGAGGATCTTGCGATTGGAGGGCTCGAGGAAGCGCAGCGAACCGCGGCCAAAGACCCGGAAGAGCTTGCGCAACGCGATCATGTTGCGCATCCAGTTCAGCAACGACGACGGATCGTTCTGCTGGGCCTCCACGTTGATGGCTTCGTAGCCCCAGACCGGGTCCATGATGACGGGGCTGTAGAGCTTAGCGGGATTGGAACGGGAGAAGCCGGCGTTGCGATCGGGAGTCCACTGCATGGGGGTGCGGACGCCGTTGCGATCGCCGAGATAGATGTTGTCGCCCATGCCGATCTCGTCGCCGTAATAGAGGATGGGCGTTCCTGGAAAAGAAAACAGGATGCTGTTGAACAGCTCGATCCGGCGCCGGTTGTTGTCGAGCAGCGGAGCAAGACGCCGGCGGATGCCGATGTTGATGCGCATGCGCGGATCGGCGCTGTAGGCGAGATACATGTAATCGCGCTCGTCGTCGCTGACCATCTCGAGGGTTAGCTCGTCGTGGTTGCGCAGAAACAGTCCCCACTGGCAGTTGTCCGGGATGGCCGGCGTCTGAGCCATGATGTCCGTGATGGGGAGGCGGTCTTCCTGGCGCAGCGCCATGTAGATGCGCGGCATGAGCGGGAAGTGAAAGGCCATGTGGCACTCGTCGCCGTCGCCAAAGTAAGGGCGAACGTCGGTGGGCCACTGGTTAGCCTCCGCCAACACCATGCGGCCGGCATAACTCTCGTCGATGGCGGCACGCATGGCTTTGATGACGGCGTGCGTCTCGGGCAGGTTTTCGCAGTTGGTGCCGTCGCGTTCGACGAGGTATGGAATGGCGTCGATGCGCAGCCCGTCGACTCCCATGTCGAGCCAGAAGCGCATGACGTGCAGGACTTCCTGCAGGACCTCGGGGTTGTCGTAATTCAGATCCGGCTGGTGCGAGAAGAAACGATGCCAGTAATAGGCCTGGGCCACGGGGTCCCAGGTCCAGTTCGACTTCTCGGTATCGGTGAAGATGATGCGCGCGTCTTTGTATTTCTGGTCGGTATCGGACCAGACGTAGAAATTGCGTTCACTGGAGCCAGCCGGGGCGTGGCGCGCGCGCTGGAACCACGGATGCTGATCCGAGGAGTGATTGATGACCAGCTCGATCATCACCTGCAGGCCGCGGTCGTGGGCGGCGTGGAGGAAGTTCTGGAAGTCTTCGAGCGTGCCGTAACTGGGGTGGACGCTCATGTAATCGGAGATGTCGTAGCCGTCGTCGCGCAGAGGCGAGGGAAAGAACGGCAGGAGCCAGAGGCAGGTCACGCCGAGATCCTGCAGGTAGTCCAGCTTCTCCATGAGACCGCGAAAATCGCCGATGCCGTCGTTGTTGCTGTCGGAGAAGGCCTTGACGTGCACTTCGTAGATGATTGCGTCTTTGTACCAGAGCGGATCCGCAGCGCTGCCGGGTTTGCGAACGATCATCTTTGGTTGCGGCATAGGGTCCGGCGCGCTCATTGGTAGTAGTCGAAATCCTTTTCGGAGCGCACCTTGCGCAGGACGCGGAAGATGTGCGCTGGAATGCTGCCCGGATCCAGTTCAATGTAGTTGCGCGCCCCCTGCCAGAGATAACGATGGCCGGTGAGCTCATCGAGGACCTGGAAGCTTTCGTCGGCGCGCAGGCGAAGGCGGTCGAGGTGCAGATGCACCCATCCCGATTGACGATGAAAGAAGTCGAGGTTCACCACGGTAAGGACGATGTTGGAGCCGTCCGCGCTCGCCTTGCTGTAGGCGATGAGGTATGGATTGTCCGTGGGGTGGAAATGCAGATCGTGGCTTGCATGCAGGGCCGGATTTTCGCGCCGGGCGCGATTGACGGCAGCGATGGTGCCGGCGATGCTTTGAGGCGCGTCGAGGTCCCAGTCTCGAATCTGGTACTTCTCCGAGTGGAGATACTCTTCGCTACCGGGCCGCAGCGGCTTGTTTTCCAGAAGCTCATAGGCGGGTCCGTAGATACCGTAATTGGGACCGAGCGTGGCGGCGAGGACGATGCGGCAGAGGAATGCGGGGCGTCCGCCGATCTGCAGCGTCTCGTGAAGAATGTCCGGCGTGTTCGGCCAGAGGTTGGGGCGCATGTACTCGCGGACGCGGGTCTGGGTGAGCTCGGTGAAGTATTCGGTGAGCTCCTGCTTTGTGTTGCGCCACGTGAAGTAGGTGTAGGACTGCGAGAAGCCGAGCTTGGCGAGCCGCTGCATGACGCGCGGACGTGTGAAGGCTTCGGCAAGGAAGATGGCGTCGGGATAGTCGCGCTTGATCTCTGCGATGCACCACTCCCAGAAGGGAAAAGCTTTTGTGTGGGGATTATCGACGCGAAAGATGCGGACGCCCTGCTCGATCCAGAAGAGGAAGACGTCGCGCAGGGCATCCCAGAGCCCCTGCCAGTCGCTGCTTTCGAAGTCGAGGGGATAGATGTCCTGGTATTTCTTGGGCGGATTTTCAGCGTACTGAATCGTGCCGTCGGCCCGGTGTTTGAACCAGGCGGGATGTGCGGTGACCCATGGATGATCGGGGGAGCACTGGAAGGCGATATCCATCGCGAGTTCGATTCCCTTGTCCGCGACGGAGCGAACGAGATGCTGAAAATCAGCGAGGGTGCCGAGTTCGGGAAGGATGGCGGTGTGGCCACCCTCTTTGGAGCCGATGGCCCAGGGGCTGCCGGTATCGCCGGGTTCGGCGGTGGTCGAGTTGTTTTTGCCTTTGCGAAAAGCGGTGCCGATGGGGTGGATGGGCGGGAGATAAAGAACGTCGAATCCGAGACGCTGGATGTAGTCGAGGCGGCCTTCGCAGTCGCGGAAGGTTCCGTGCTGTCCGGGCTCTGAGGACGTGGAGCGCGGAAACATCTCATACCAGGCGGAGTAGCGGGCTTTCTCGCGGTCGACGGTGACGCGCAGGGTGCGCTCGAAGCGCGTCTCCATGGCCGGATCGAGGTACTGCTCCATGAGAGCGGCAAGAGCGGGACTGAAGGCGGCAGCCTGCGCATCGTCGAGCTTTTCAGTGGTACGGAGCTGGGCGGCCCAGCGCCGCAGGTCGTCGGAATCCTCTTGCCCGGCACGGCCGGCAGCCTGTTCGACGAGGAGCGCACCGTTCAGCAAATCTGTGCGAATGTCCTGGCCGGCGGCGATGCGCTTTTCCAGATCGCTGCGCCAGGTATCGAAGTGGTCGATCCAGCCCGCGACCGTGTAGAGATATTCGCCCATACGGGAGACGGGAAACTCGGCACGCCAGCGGTCGTTGCCGAGGGGACGCATGGGAACGAAGGCCCACTCGGAGACCTCGTCGAAGCGAAAGAGCAGGCGGGCGGCGACATGGTCGTGGCCGTCGGCGAAAACGTCCGCTTCGACGACGACGGAGTCGCCGATGATGCGCTTGATGGGGTATCGTCCCGCATCGATCTCGGGATCGACGCTTTCAATAACGACGCGTTTGCGTCCATCGGCGGGCTTCTGCATGGCGGTGTATCGCTCTCCTGCGGGGCAGCGGCCGGCGGCTGCAGATGCCGGTTCCCTCGCGCCTGTCAGCTAGCGGAATTATACGAAGACAGATATGGGAATTCCCGCTTATGAGATTGAAGACGCAGGGATCGGGTTGCCGCGAAATGTACGCGGGCATTTCGTTAGTTATCGGGCAGGATGCTCGACTCTTCCGAGGCGCGCAGGCGCACCAGCCGGTCGATGGTGTAGGGCGCGCGCTGGGCCGATGTGTGATAGTGGCGCACCTGCAACTCGCCCAGCAGTCCGATGGCCAGAAGCTGAATTCCGGCAAGGATCATGACGGCTGCGACGACGAAGAGGGGACCGTGCTCATCCATAACGTGCTGACGGGTGACGACCT